>JAAHGS010000164.1 GCA_010692645.1 Symploca sp. SIO2E9 | reverse complement strand
TCTCCCCATCCCCCCACACTCCCTCAGATTTCCGCAGCTTCTGCGGAAATCTGAGGGAGTGTGGGGGGATGGGGAGATGGGGGGATGGGGAGATGGGGGGATGGGGAGATGGGGGGATGGGGAGATGGGGGGATGGGGAGATGTAAAGCGAGTTTTTTCAAATGGTTGAAAGTGTAATTTTAGATGCACGAAAGCTTATCGGTAGACTTCAATGCCTCTAATCAGAGTTCATTTCAGCAGCTGAAATGGACAATTGAAATGCATGAAGGTCAATTTGTGCTGATTTTAGCGCGTTGTAACTACTTGAAGCTACGCTCTCTTTTAGTAAAGCAGTTACATGACCAATCCCCAGTTAAAATTCGAGAAATTCATTTAGATAAGTCTGTTAAGACACTTTATACGACTGTTGTTAATACCCTTACACAGGAACAGCCATCTGCTGTAATGGTATTAGATTTGGAGCTGGTGAATAACCTCGAGGCGGTGTTGACTTCTACTAATCAGGTGCGGGAGGAGTTTCGCAAGAATTTTGCTTTTCCTCTCGTGCTTTGGGTTAATGATCAAATCTTGCAACACTTAATTCGTTTGGTTCCTGATTTCAAGAGTTGGGCAAGAACGATTAATTTTTCACTTGCGACAGAGGAGCTAATTGATTTCCTTCGGCAAAGTATTGATACTTTGTTTTTTCAGGTTTTGGAGTCTGGTGCTGGTGAGTTTTTGCCCAATGAGACTATCCTTGGCAGCTCTAATCACCTAGAACTAGATTCTACCCTCAAAGATTTACAGGTTCGTGGTGAACGATTAGCGCCAGATATAGAAGCTGGTGTTAAGTTACTTCTGGGTAGGGATGCCTATACCAGAGGCAATATAGAACAGGCATTAGTTTATTATCAAGCCAGTTTGGAGATTTTTCAGCTCTGGGGCAAGACTACAGGGGAACAAAGGGAGCAGGGGGAGTTTTTAGTTGGCAGCAAACGTGCTGTAGTACTATTTCACTTGGGACTATGCTATCTGCACCGTGCTGATATACAGCATTTAGATCAGCATTTACAAACAGCCACAGATTATTTTCAGCAATGCCTGGACATTTTTGAACAGCTACAGCGCCCAGATTTAGTGGCTAAGTTCATTAATCAATTGGGCGAGGTTCTGGAGCAGTTGTCAGCCTGGAATGAGTTGCAGGCTTTAGCCCAGAAGTCTTTGATACTGCATCAAACCTATGGAACCAAGGTTAGTCTAGCTCAAGATTATGGATTTTTGGCAGTAGTGGCTTTGGCGCAATCGCATTGGAAAGAAGCTAATCAGGCTGCACAGAAAGCTTTACAAATCTTGGCAGAGGATCCAGGCACAGACAGAACCCAGTCTATTCTATATTACCTGCTTTTAGCGCAAGCGCAACAGCAATTAAATCAGTTATCCTCAGCAATTGAGTACCTAGAAATAGCGGTAAGTAAGGGCAAACCGCAATACAATCCGCAGCTTTATATCCGGATTTTGGAGCTGTTGCGATCGCTATACTATCAGCAAGGTGAATATCTGAAGGCTTTTAAAATTAAACAAAAGCAACGTTCCCTTGAGCAGCAGTACGGTTTTTTGGCTTTTATTGGTGCGGGGCGACTGAAGCCACAGCAGCAGTTTGTAGGGTCAAAGCATGCCTTGTACCTAAAAGCATCGGCAAATAATCAAGAGCATATTGCCCTAGAGATTGAGGCTTCTGGCAGGCAGGAAGACCTCAAGCGTTTAATTGATAGAATTACTAGGGATGACTTCAAGCTGACGGTCATTCATGGACCCTCTGGAGTGGGCAAGAGTTCACTATTACAGGCAGGGTTAGTACCAGCACTCAAACAGCGAACTATTGCTACTCGCCAGGTATTGCCACTGCTGTTGAGGCTTTATAACAATTGGGCGACAGATTTAGGGCAAGTTTTTAATACCGAACTTGCAGATATTACAGATATTCCGACGTCAGATTTATACAACCAGGCATTATTACTTGCAGAACTAGACAAGAATCAATCCCGCAATCTGCTGACAGTACTGATTTTTGACCAGTTTGAGGAATTTTTCTTTGTTTACACTGAACCACGTCATAGAAAACAATTTTTTGAATTTTTATCCACCTGTTTAAATATTCCTTTTGTGAAAGTAATTTTGTCTATGCGGGAAGATTACTTGCATTATTTATTGGAGTGCAATCGTCAACAAAACTTAGGAGTGATTAATCAAGATATTCTCAGTAAGCATGTCCTTTACTATATAGGTAATTTCTCCCGAGCAGATGCCAAAAATGTAATCGAATCCTTGACAGCTCGTACACACTTCCACTTAGAAGCAGCTTTAATTGAGCATCTTGTGCAGGAACTAGCAGCTGACTTAGGGGAGGTGCGACCAATTGAATTACAGTTAGTGGGAGCGCAACTGCAAACTGATAAAATTACCACACTTGAAGAATATCGCCAACAGGGAACAATAGAAAAATTAGTAATGCGATACTTAGAGGCAGTAATTCAAGACTGTGGTTCTGAAAATGAAAGGGCTGCTCGCTCAGCATTGTATTTACTTACAGATGAACATAATACTCGTCCACTCAAAACTAAGATTGAGTTAACAAGGTACTTAGCTACAGAAGCAGATAAATTAGATTTAGTATTAGAAGTCTTTGTCAAATCAGGGCTAGTTTTTATGCTGCCAGTAGCACCGGAGAATCAATATCAACTGGTGCATGATTATTTGGTGAAGTTAATTCGTCAGCAAAAAGGCTCAGAACTTATCGCAGAATTGGAAGCGGAGAGACAAGAAAGAATCCGCGCACAGGCGAAACTCAATAGTTTTTTAAAATATCTACTTTCTGGGGCAGGAGTAGTTATTTTAGGATTGACATATATAGGATTTAGATTATTTAAGGATGAAGTTAATGCTAGCCTCCAAGCTGAAGCTCTTACTGCCCAAAAAATATTTACTGTTAGGGAACTCGATGGACTAGTAGAAAGCCTAAAGGTAGGGCAGAAACTACAGCAGCAGGAATACTTTAACCTTGTAGAACCAGAAATTCGGATGCAGGTTGTCAGCACTCTACAAGAGGCAGTTTATAGTGTTAAAGAACGTAATCAGCTTGAAGGGCATAGTCAAGGAGTCAATAGCGTAGTATTTAGTCCCAATGGACAAACAATTGCCAGTGCTAGTAATGATAGTACTGTGAAAATCTGGAGTCGCCAAGGTAAGAAACTACGAACCCTCCAAGGACATAACCAAAGAGTTAATAGCGTAGTATTCAGCCCTGACGGAAGGATAATTGCTACTGCTAGTAGTGACAACAATGTTAAACTTTGGAATCTACAAGGAAAAGAACTACTCACTCTTCAAGGGCATAGTAATTGGGTGATGAGTGTTGCCTTCAGCCCAGATGGACAGAGGATTGCTACTGCTAGTAAAGACAAAACTGTTAAACTTTGGAATCTACAGGGACAAGAATTACTTACCCTCCAAGGACATCGTAAAGATTTAACCAGCATAGTATTCAGCCCTGACGGAAAGACAATTGCTACTGCTAGTAAAGACAAAACTGTTAAACTTTGGAATTTACAAGGAAAAGAACTACTCACCCTCACAGGGCATAAGAAGATAATCACTAGTGTTATCTTTAGTCCCAAAGGGCAAATGATTGCTACTGCCAGTGGCGACAAAACTGTTAAACTTTGGAAGCTACAGGGGAAAGAACTACTCCCCCTCATAGGGCATAGTCAGAGGGTTGAAAGTGTGGTTTTTAGCCCTGATGGACAGATGCTTGCTACTGCTAGTTTTGATAACACTGTAAAACTTTGGAATTTGAAGGGAAAAGAACTACTCACCCTCCAGGATCATAGTAAAGGTGTCAATAGTGTAACCTTTAGCCCTGACGGACAGATAATTGCTACTGCCAGTGGCGACAAAACTGTTAAACTCTGGAATTGGGAGGGCGAGAAACTACAAATACTCAAAGGACATAATCAAGAAGTTAATAGCGTAGTATTCAGCCCCGACGGACAAACAGTTGCCACTGCTAGTAGAGACAAAAGTGTTAAACTTTGGAACCTAGAGGGACAGGAACTACAAACACTACAGGGACATAGAGGTGGAATCAGTGATAGAGGTGGAGTCACTCCTGTTGCCTTCAGTCCCAACGGACAGACAATTGCTATTACCAGTTTAGATAACACTGTCAAACTCTGGAGTCGCCAGGGAAAGAAACTAAAAACTCTTCAGGGACATAATCGAGAAGTTAATAGCGTAGCATTTAGCCCCGACGGAAAGACAATTGCTACTGCCAGCAATGATAGAACAGTTAAACTTTGGAACCTCAAGGGAGAACAACTCCATACCCTTAAGGGGCATGGCAATTTGGTCATAAGTGTAGCATTTAGTCCCAATGGAAAGACAATTGCTACTGCTAGTTTTGATGACACTGTCAAACTCTGGAACTTACAGGGCAAAGAACTAAATACTCTAGAAGGGCATAGGGCAGGAGTATACAGTGTAGTATTCAGCCCTGACGGCAAGACTATTGCTAGTGCCAGTGGCGACAACACAGTTAAACTCTGGAACCTAGAAGGGAAGGAACTAGAAACCTTTGAAGGACATCGTTCTAGAGTTTATAGTGTAGCATTTAGTCCCAATGGACAGATGATTGCTACTGCCAGTGGCGATAAGACAGTTAAACTTTGGAACCTAAGGGGAGAAGAACTGTATAATCTTAAAGGGCATAGCTCTGTAGTTAATAGTGTAGTATTCAGCCCTGACGGCAAGACAATTGCTACTGCCAGTAACGATAACACCGCCATTTTATGGAACCTGGATCTAGAGGATTTAATAGTACGCGGTTGTAATTGGTTAGATGATTACTTTATAACCCATCCAGAAAAATTAGCAGAATTGACGGTATGCAAAAAAAATCAGGATATCTCAGGTAAAACAAAACCGGAAGAATTAGAATAGGCGAAAAACTCCTATTACTTATTACTTATTACTTAAAGTCAGACTACTTGCAGCATCATCTTTGATAGGATTTAACGATCCGGTAAAGGACCACTAATCAACGTAGAAGGAGCTACTGTATCGGGAATGCCTGGAGTAGGAGGAGTAGGTATTCCATTAGGAGTAACAGTCTCAGTTATACCATCCCCATTAAGATCCCCTACAGGAATAGTAGCACCTTCAACGAAATCTGTAGTTCCTACATCCAAACTGAAACCATCCCCTATAAAAATCCCTTCAGCGTCAAGACTACCCTCGATAATCACTGCTTCAGGCGTACCAAAAATCAAGTCTGCTGGAGAAGGTTGAGCAGCGATAGCAGCAGTAGGAGTACCATTAGGAATTACAAAGTCGTCTATTCCATTTTGGTCTATATCACCGACAATAATAGAGGTATTCCCAATAATTTCTGTAGTGCCAACGTTAAAGCTGATTTCACTATCAGCGTTAGTAAAGTTGCCTTCAATATCAAGGGTGCCTGGAACTAAAAGTGTGTCATTTTCTCCAAAAATAAATGTCGCTGTACCTTGCTGAGCAGGGATGGCAGCAGTAGGAATTCCATTAGGAATTACAACGTTGGGTATGCCATTTTCTTCTATATCAACAACATTAATAGGAACGTTTTCCTCTATTATTGTGGTGCCGACGTTAAAGTTGAAATTATCACTGCTGAAGTCGCCATCAACATTAAGCTCTCCAACTACAGGAGTTGAAAGTAATAATGTTCCTGTTTGCAGCAGAAAAACGTCATCACCAATCTCGTCTTGAGGGAATATAATAACGAAATCTTCAAAACTATCATTATTTTGATCACCAACATTGATCGGAACATTCTCCTCAAGTTCCTCAAATCCCTCAAGTTCTGTAGTGACGATGTCAATATTGAATTCCCCAGCCTCAGTCTGATTATCAAGAAAACTAAAGGTGACAAAAGTATCAACTTCATTTTCATTAATTGCTACATCAATGAAGCCATCTACAACTGTAGCAAAAGTTAATAATGTTGCCTCAACAGGAACAGCAGCAACAGCGGCAGTAGGAAGAGTGTTAATGGTAACTGTATCATTAGCACCATCATTATTGCGATCGCCAACAGGGATAGGAGTACCTACAATAAACTCAGTGGTCCCTATATTAAAGTTAAAATCGGTATTAATAAAGTTACCCTGAAGATCAACTAAGCCATTGATAGGGGCTGGCGGTGGAGTAGGATTCAGAACTAAGGTTGCTGTTACAGGAACAGCGGGAATAGCAGCTGTGGGAGTAGCATTAAGGACGACGCTATCATCAGCACCATCATTATTGATGTCGCCAACAGGCACAGGGACACCCACACTAAACTCAGTAGTTCCTATATTAAAGTTAAATTCACCATTAGTAAAGTTCCCTTCAGTATCAACAAATCCATTGACAGGGGTTGGAGCAGCAGAACTAATAATCAACGTTGCTGGAGCTGGAATACCAGGGTTGCCAGTATCTCCACTGCTGGGAACATCAAAAATTATCAGTGTGGTTTCAGGATCGACAGTTGTTGTTCCTGGAACATTTAAATTGACAAGATTGAAAAAAAATTCTTCGTCTTCCATCAATAAATCGCGGTAGTCAATCTCACTCACACTACAAAGTTGAATAAGGAGAAAGCCACGCCTCCATTAAAGTTTTTAAACGAGACAATTGCCTTTGAAAAACATTTAGATAAAATGTTTTTTCGCTGCTGATTTTCCTTGAATTTGAAATAAATGTTTTTTCAGAAAATGATATTGATTAATACCATTAAATGGGTAATGGGGAGTAGGGAGTAGGGAGTAGGGAGTAAGGATAACTCAAATTCGGTTAAATCACCATCTGAGTCAGGCAGACTTATAGAAATCGCTGATTTTACCCCTCTGCTTTTTAGTTAACCAAGATCATAACTCGGCAGTTCCTGTTATGCTTGTTCCTCCTGGGCTCGTGGTAGTCGTTGGTGTTGTTCATTCACCCCCTGTAAAACCTCCGCCAGCATCAATTTGTCCGTCTATTCTCTGAATTCCTAGAGTGGGAATAAATTCGGATGTCGTTCCTCCAAATGGGGTCCCCAGTTGGCTACTAGTACTTCCCATGCCGCCTAAAGGATCACTAACCCCATTAAGAGAATCGTGTAAAAAAGTAGGCCCAAACCCTTCAGGTTCTAGTTTTCTTTCCTGTTCAAAGAACGCCATTGCAAAGTGCCACCAACAGCGTGGGTTTGGGTTGGTTCAAAGATTAAACCAGAGGAATCGGCATTAAAGCTACCTGTGAAGGAAGAAGCTATTCCCAGGCGGGTTAAATGATTCAAAACTACATTGGTTTCTCCTTGCTCCGGAGGTTCACCCCCTCCAGCACCAGCTAAGGCGAAGATAGCTTCTCCACCAAAGGAGACAGTAGTAGAAAATTGAGAATCTTCTAGGGAAGCGACACGACCCTCGAGGTTATCAACCCTTGTACCTATAGTTCCCAGTTCCGCCTCAAAATCCTGACTCAGCCGCTGTAACTTTTCTAAATCTTCCCTACTGATGCCGCCATTGTTGCTAATTAGACGTTCTATCTGCTGCAAACAGGCATTCAAGCCAGCAGCAAACTCAAAGCGAGTAAGGGCACGGTTGCCCCGAAAGCTACCATCAGGATATCCCGCAATACAGCCGTAGCGTTCTACCAAACTACGCAAGGCTTCATATGCCCAGTCACCGGGCTGTACATCCCGCAGCTGACTTACATTAGTAACCTGAGCCCTTGAACGATTACGCTTACCTAATCTATTGAGCTGTTTGCTGTTGTTGTCAAGTATTTCTGGAGGAGGAGGTAAAGGGGGTTTTTGCTTATAGTTTCCATCCTCTAGTAATAAATCACTTTTCCCTTTTACCTTTTCCTGTGTCTCTGGTTGGGTAGTAGTAAAGAGCTCTTCGCCTCGATAATCCTCTTGTTTATCTGTTTGGGCAGAAGCTGGTGGTGTAGTTAGTACACATCCGGTTATTCCCAACAGGAGTAAAAATTCTTTGATATTCACTGATTTAAGACTCCTTCACACCAAGGCACCTAGTGTTGACCAAATAATGCAGGGAATTTGAAGTAATGGTATATGAAACGCCGAAGCCAGCACTATACTCAAATAGTCAGTGCTGGGTACTTCACAAGGTAGACACTAGGCTCAGAGTCAGGAGGGGTTTTTAACTCCCAGTATTCTGATTCCTGATTCTTTACTCCTGACTACTGTTTGATAATAACTCTGATTGAACACTTGTCAAAGTAGACCGCTCAGATTTTAGTTGAATTTGAAGTTTCTTTACTAAATCGCTCGAAATTTGGCAATACTGGAGTTGAATTGAAAGTCCTGCGACTAAATAACTTGAAGTAAGTTGCAACCATAAATTCCTTAACGGGAAAAGCAAAAAAAGTCAGGGGATTAATCGTCACAATAATATTACGAACATCTCGAATTGCTAGATTGACAATTTGCTTTGCTACCCAATCAGCTGACATCACTCCAATTGGATTGAGATTACTCTTAAACGGTCCTAAAATTAGTTTCCTCACTACGCAGGGAGCATCAAGACGCCGCAGAGTTACCAAATCTCCCAGTGCCCTTTTACTAAGTTCATAAAGGGGACTCAATGCTGGAGTAACTTCTGCTTCCGAGGTATTAACCCAGACTTCCTTACAAGCAATATCTTGGTTAGTGCGAACTGTGTTGAAAAATAACTCCAACAACCGCAAACTGGAAAAGGTGTTAACTTCGTAAGAATTGCTAATTGCTACAGCTGTCCTGTCCCCATGCACGTTAATACCATGATTAATAATCAGAATATCAACTTTCTCTAACTGCGCTGCCAATTCTGACTCTTTCCCTACCTGCCAGGTGATAGTTTTTACTGGCTCAAGTTCACCCTTAGCATCTGGTATAGATATTTCCTGATGCTTAGAACTCAAAGCAATCACCTTTGCCCCACGAGTTCGTAAATGTCGCAACAGAGATTGTCCTAAAGTACCGGAGGCTCCCGTCACAGCAATACTTTTGCCTTTTAGCGATAGTGCTGTCCCCATAAGCTTGTCTACTATGGTCAAAGTCCCGCCATAATAAGCATTTTGATTATCGAAATGGTGCCGCCAGTGATAGGGTCGATTCACCAGCCAGTTGGCAGGTACCGTCAGAAAAGGTCCTGGTAGGTGGGTTAAATCCGTTAATTGCTCTGCCCACTTGATACCACTACCACGAGCGATCGCACCCAACAAGAAGCTAAGGGTGTAGACACAGCCGGCAAAAGCCCCCCAATACTGCTCTGGTGAAAATGTGTAAGCTACAGCCAACAGCCATAAACTTAATACTAGCATGACTAAGGATTCTGGTACATCATTACGCCATTGAGATTTTCGATAAACTTTCTCACTAATTACACTTAAATCTGGACGGAAAACGCGATGATGCCACACATGTAAGCGATATAGACTAGGCCAATAGTGGGAGGCGAGATGGTAAAAGTCTCGCACCAGTTCTACCCAGATCACAGAACCAAGTCCCCAAGCCGCTGCCGATATCAAAGAGTTGATCATACAAAAGTCTCAAACACACTTATACTGAGGCCCCCAAAGAGAGGCCTGCAGCACCAACACTAAAAGAAAGTTAACAAAATCGTATACAATTCAATAATAAAATACGAATAATTTAATCAAAATTATGCCGAGTAATTCCTGGCCAGAAAACACTTCTGACAGCCAGCTTGACCCAATTACCTCTCTTTTGTCTGACTTATCAGATGAAGATTTTGAAAGTGACTTCTTTTTCCAAGGACTAGAAGGGAGGAGGCGCAAAGCAGCCGTACTCTTAACGGTGATTTGGGGTGGTACAATTACACTCCATTTAGTTTCTTGGGGTTCCTGGTTAATTTGGGCCTTGACGACGCTAATAGGAATTCAGACCATACGGCTATTGCTAGCTCGACCTTTAAAAACGCCAGAACCACTCTCGGATCAAGACCAAGATAATTTTCCTGAGGTTTCTCTACTGGTAGCAGCCAAAAATGAGGAAGCGGTGATCGCCAATCTGGTTAAAATATTGTGTAACTTAGATTACCCAAAAACTAAGTATGAAGTCTGGGTAATTGACGATTACAGTACTGACCGAACACCGCAGTTGCTAGAGCAGCTAGCCAAAGAATATGAGCAGCTAAAAGTACTCCATCGCAGTGCTGACGCTGGTGGAGGTAAATCAGGGGCACTCAATCAAGTATTACCTCTAACCAAAGGGGAAATTGTGGGGGTGTTTGATGCTGATGCTCAAGTACCTCAAGGCTTACTCCGATCAGTATTGCCCTTGTTTAGCAAGCCATCAGTAGGGGCAGTGCAGGTGCGTAAAAGCATCACCAATGCCCAACTGAATTTTTGGACAAAAGGGCAGATGGCAGAGATGTTATGTGATGCTTTTCTCCAACAGCAGCGCATAGCCATTGGTGGCATTGGAGAACTAAGGGGCAATGGTCAATTTGTCCGGCGTTCTGCCCTAGAGCGTTGTGGGAATTGGAATGAGGAAACTATTACTGATGACTTAGATTTAACCTTGCGCTTGCACCTAGATAATTGGGATATCAGTTTTCTAGATTACCCAGCTGTTGAAGAGGAGGGCGTCACTAGCGCTTTAGCACTTTGGCATCAACGCAATCGTTGGTCAGAAGGTGGATATCAACGTTATCTCGACTACTGGCGCTTGCTTGCCAGTAATCGTTTGAGTGTTCTCAAAACTCTGGATTTGTTCTCATTCATGTTTACCCAATACATTTTACCTGCTACTGCTATACCAGACTTGTTGATGGCGATTGCTCGCAACCGCTTACCAATCTTCACTCCTCTAACTGGACTTGGTTTTACCCTAATCTCAATTAGCATGTTCAATGGACTGCGCAATAGTAAGCCAGGTGAGCAATTTAGTTTCTCTCAATTACTTGTCACCCTCTGGCAAACTTTACGAGGTACTCTTTATATGGGTCACTGGATGGTGGTGATGGCTGCTACCACTACCAGGATGTCTGTGCGTCCTAAACAGTTAAAATGGGTGAAGACTTCCCATCAAGGCAGTGGGGAAGAAAGTTTTGAATTTTGAACATTCTTTGCTCAGCAATTAATTATCAATAAATCTCCTCTTATCTACTGTTTCCTGTTTTCTGTTCCCTGTTCGCGACTTCTAAAAGAAGTCTGATTAGTATTGCTCAGGAATAGCACTTATCTCTAGAAAGCTAGATCACCATCTTCATCATATTGCCAATCCTCCTGCCTTGGTGGTATTGACGGCTGTTGTTGAAAATTGGAACCATTTGCTTGCTCCCTTGGTGTAGCTGTTGGTTCAATTAAATCTGACTGTGGTAATGCCTCTGGTTGCGCAGCACCAATTTCTTGGGATGGGATTGAAGGTTTACTACTCTCAAAATTCTCTGTTAAATCAACAACTTCTCCGTCAAAAAATTTACCCAAAATTCCTAGAGCTTTTCCTACTTGATCACTATCACAGTCCCCTTGTTGTTCTGGTGAGAGTGCTAGAGAGTCCGAGTCACTGGCAATAGAATTGCTGCTAGCAGGTTCAACCTTTGGTTGCTCTTGGTTGAAAAATTTCTCAGCTGAAGCTAGTTCTTCTGTATCGCTATCGTTGCGCTTGACTTGATCAGAGGAAATCTGCGTTGTTGGTTTAATAGTAGGCTCAGATTTAGGTTTGATCGTACTTTTGGTCACATTTGCTGATTTGTTAGCAAGAGTCTGTGAAGAGTTAGTAGTAGAGGCAAGTTGAAACCTAACTTGCACTTTTTCATTGCAAATAGTCTCAAAAGCAGCTTCAATTTGAGGTAATTCATCCTCAACCATTTTCAGCAATGGTTGAGAACGCATGGTAATCTTGGCAAGATTACCATCAAAAGCGATTAGTTTTCCGTGCTGACGCAGCAGAGTTTGAATAGATGGCATTTGAATATGAACAAGCAAATCTTGCCAAATTTCCTCAAGATTGCCTGATGGTGAGACAGCCAAGTTAGGTGGTGGCTGTTGGTGAGCATGACCTGCTGGCGGTGAAACTTTTGCTGTATGATTGGAGCTGGTTTGAGCCCCGGTAGTTGAAATTTCCTGCTTAGAGGCACTAGTTTGATCAGTGTCTAGTTTAGATGTTGATTGCGGTTGAGTTGTTTGTACCTCTGTTGTTAAGCGTAGTGCCGAAGGCTCAATAGGGCTATCGTGACTAGTTTGTGGCAGGTTTCTATTCGCAGTTTTCTTAATTAGGCTATGACTGTCATCCCCATCACTAGCAGTCAAGTCTACTGAGGTTAACAAACCCAACAAAGTCACTTCTAGCCACAAACGCGGTTGCGTAGTATTTTTAATTTGAGCTTCGCTTTGTTTTAGGTGTTCACAACCTCGCAAAATACTTACCACCTCTAGCGGCTGGACAAATTCGCATAGCTGCTGCCAAATTGGAGGCGTGACTGCAACTAAATCCTGGCGATTGGGTGCAGTTTTGGCAATGAGCAAATCTCGGTAAAAACTAGCCAAATTTTGCAGTACAATTAATGGTTCTCTACCCCTATCCATCAGACGGCGGCACAGCTCGAGAACTAATTGGGCGTTATCAGCGCGAACTGCCCTGGCAAGTGCCATCAAATCCTTTTCCGGCACAGCCCCCACTAAATCCCAGACTTGCTCAACCGTTATCTGTGTGGTTAACAAACTCAGTTGGTCAAGCAGGCTTTCAGCATCTCTGAGTCCCCCCTGGGCAAATTGTGCCACTAAAGTCAGAGCATCCAGGGTAATCTTAATCTTTTCTTTGGCAGCAATATCCTGTAAATGCTGCACCATTAACTCCAGAGGAATTCTCCTGAAGTCGAACCGCTGACACCGAGAAATTATCGTGGGCAAAACCCGCTGTGGATCTGTGGTAGCAAGGACAAATACTACGCGATTTGGTGGTTCTTCCAGAGTTTTGAGTAAGGCATTGAACGCTGCCTGAGAGAGCATATGAACTTCATCAATGATATAAACCTTGTAGCGGCACTGAACTGGTGCAAATTGAGCGCGTTCAATGATTTCTCGGATATTATCGACACCAGTGTTGCTAGCGGCGTCAATCTCAATTACATCTAGAGCTGAACCCTTGGTGATCCCTTGGCAGAGACTACAAATACCGCAAGGAGCTTTAGTTGGCTGTTCACTTTTAAGGCAATTAAGGGACTTTGCCAGAATCCGAGCAGAAGAAGTCTTGCCAGTGCCTCTGGAACCTGTAAATAAATAGGCAGGGGCGATTCTGCCAGTTACAATCGCATTAGTAAGGGTTTTGGCGATCGCTTCTTGCCCAACCAAACTGGCAAAGGTCTGAGGGCGATACTTGTGGTGCAGAGGTTCGTAGGACATATGTAGATCTGGCTAATTAACGGCGCTGATTCTCCACCTCCCCTACCCAGATTAGAAGGTTTTTCAACCAGCTGCTATTACCCAATTGCTGTGAATTAGATGATAAATGAGTAATTTACTAACTTCAAGGCTTTTAAAACTTAAATAAGACCTTTTATTAGGAGATTTGCTCTATACAGCTGTGATAGTCTGGGTAATTATGCTTCCCTAAGGAGAGCGTAATTCAATAATTGTTTATGATGTCGGAATTCTAGACCTACTCTGCTTAAACTGTTTAGATAAATATTTCATAATTAACCTTCTAGCGTTCCCAATTTTGCCTCATGCCTCCAACTCGCACAATCAAAAGCTTTTACACTGATGGAGCCTGTAGCGGCAACCCTGGACCTGGTGGCTGGGGAACTTTAATCTATTTTACTGACCACTCGCTCTATGAGATGGGCGGTTCTGAAGCTAATAGCACCAACAACCGGATGGAATTGCAAGCTGCCATCCAAGCTTTGAAGGTTTTTAGAGCATCAGGACAAATTGAAACAGTTACACTTTACACTGATAGTGAATATGTCAAGAACGGCATTACCAAATGGATTAAAGGCTGGAAAAAGAAGGGGTGGAAAACTTCTCAGGGAAAACCAGTTTTAAACCAAGACCTCTGGAAGACCCTTGATGAACTTAATTCCCCATTGGTGCAGTGGCAGTATGTCCGAGGTCATAGCGGTGACGAAGGCAATGAGCGTTGTGATAAGATAGCTCGTGCTTTTGCTAGTGGTCAGCCCTTAGCACTAAGACAGGCTGCGACCACAGATCTTCCCCAGTCTATTCTGGAAGATAATAGTCTGCTTGCACAAGGAGTATCAGATACTCCAAAGTTAACAGAGAAAACGATACAACCAAGAGAGTCCGCATCTGAGATAGCCATGATAGAATCACCTGCTTCGTCCTCTGAGGGTATGATCGATGAATTACCCCGTGAGGTGAGAGTTGATCAACTCCGCAACCTAGTAGAAACCCTGCGCATTGCCGATGAAATTGCCACAGAGGGGTATCTCATTAGCAGCTCTGAATTAGCTGACTTAATGGATGTCAATGCCAGCGCCGTAACCAGCAGAGGCGACAACTGGCCATGGCGCAACTGGATTGTGTCGCGGGTGCGGCGTGAAGGCAATCAAATCCTGTGGCAGCTGGAAAGAGTAGACCAAGTTAATGCTACAGAAGCTGAAGGTTAATCAATGGTTGAAGGTTCTTTCCTGAGTACGTCTAGCAGTTGGGGGAGGAGAGTACAGTGATCATGAAATAATTGTTCATCTTTCTTCGCGGCAGGAGACTCTCGCTTTCAGCGACGAGACGTGCGACATAAACGCCTGGGGTTTCCCCAGGCGACGCGCACTCGCCGAATGCCGCGCCTCCACATAGTTGTACAATTGAGAAATACCGAAACGCGAAAACCAAGTAGTAGGTATTAGCACCTTGAAAACTAGAGTTAGGGGGTTCCAACCAGGAAAGCTTGGCTGGGTAAAAACTCTAAGCAACAAGTACCAAGTCTTGTAAGACTCCGTACCGCAGGGCTTGCGGAATCGGGACTCTGCAATGGGTCGAAAGTCTGTGGACA
>JAAHGS010000163.1 GCA_010692645.1 Symploca sp. SIO2E9 | reverse complement strand
TCCCAACCCTTTTAATAATGATAGTATGTCTACAATCGAGGATCAACCAAACATCTAACGCGGCTTGAAAGCCTTAACGCTACATCCCACGCTTAAAAGACGTGGGATGCAGCTTACTTCTTTGTAACAAAATCTTGGGGTGAATACTGCTGCTACCACTGCGCCAGCAAGTAGCAGCAAATCCCTCTATGTATCCCCCCACAAGAAGAGATCGAACTTAGGTTAGTAGTAAATCCCTCGATATTTCTGTTGTTGATATTGGTTGATGAATAGACTTTATAGTTAATATATGTTAATACTTACGTAAATAGTTAGCAATCATAATCTATCATTGTATATAATCAAGTTTCTAAAATACTGTTAGGATGCACTATTCTACTACCGCCCCAAGGTAATTATCTAGGGCTTTGAGTACTCATACCAAGTTGCGTTCAATTATAGAAGATTGGAATAGCAGAGGGGCAAGGGAGCAGGGAAGTAGGGGAGCAGGGAAGATTTTAACTGGTCACTTATTTCCACCAAGGGGCACTGTAAGTACCTGGACAAAAATAAAGTTTGCTGGTTGAGGCAGGGTGTGGGGTGTGGGGTGTAGGGTGTAAGGGAATTCCGGGCGATTTCATAATTGTTTACACAGTTGCTTTTATTTATGTCCGACTACTTATCGCTTTGCAGAAGTCACCCATTCAAAAACATGCACTGAGTGAAGCGAAGATGTCAAAAGTCAAAAAGCTAATCTAATAGGCTTTTTGGTGATTGAGAATGGTAGCTTTATTTTCCGCCAAGCAGCACTAATTAACTGAGGCACTGGTCACTGAGTCAAAAAAACAAGGAGCATCTGATTTCCAAATAGAAAGCGTCTTCTACTAAGTAGGGTACTCCTTCTAGCGCTGCTGCTTGCTTTTTCTGATTTTCACTCCAACATTGCATACAACCTGACCTATGTCTGAATCTACATCTAGCCAGTATGTGACCTTAGATATCCAAACTTACGACTTACTAAATCAAGAGTTATCTACCCTGCGAGGGCGAGTTGCTCAACTAGAGGCAGCTGCCAGCAATAAACCTACTCAAATTGCCAAACAACAGGCTCTATTAGCTGTTGTGACCAAAATTCGGGAATCACTAGATTTAGAGAGTATCTTCAAATCTACCGCCACCGAAGTTCGTCAACTGCTCGAGGCAGACAGAGTAGGGATGTATCGTTTTAGCCCTGACTCTAGCTGGAATGAGGGAGAATTTGTCTCAGAGGATGTGCTGCCCCCTTTTAAATCAACTTTAGCGGCAAAAATTAATGACCACTGTTTTGGTCAGAAGTATGCGAATTATTATCAGCAGGGTAGGCTTTGGAAAGCTGATGATATTTATGCCTTGGAGTTGTCTGATTGCCATATTGCAATTCTTGCTCACTTCCAAGTTAGAGCTAATCTGGTTATCCCTCTGTTAAAAGGAGATCAACTGTGGGGATTACTCTGCATTCATCAATGTTCAGGTCCGCGCCAATGGCAAGATTCTGAAATTGAGTTTGTCAGTCAGATTGCTCTTCATTTGGGGGTAGCTTTGCAGCAGGCAGAGTTTGTAGCCCAACTCCAAAAGCAATCAGCTCATCTTACCACAGCAGTTGCCCAAGCAGTAGGGCGAGAGAAAGCTATAGCCGCAATCATTGACAAAATTCGGCGATCGCTCGATATTAAAACTATTTTTCAGACTACGACCCAAGAAGTGCGGCAACTGCTTAAAGCCGATAGAGTCGTGATCTATCGCTTCCATCCAGATTGGAGCGGTGAATTTGTGGTTGAGTCAGTATCCCAAGGTTGGAATTCTCTGATGGAGAAGCAGTTGGAAAATCAAGAATTGTGTAAGAACATCAGCGAATGTAGCATTAAATATCTAGCTGGTACCCAACTTACAGATACCTACTTACAAGAAACCCAGGGAGGCGAATTTGCTAGGGGTGAGTTATTCCGGATTTGCGATGATATTTACAATGGGGGATTTTCCCAGTGCTACATTGAGACTCTAGAGAGTTATCAGGCGAAAGCATATGCAATTATTGCTATTTACCAAGGCAAGAACCTATGGGGATTGCTTGCTGCTTTTCAAAATTCTGGAACTCGCGATTGGGATGAGAGGGAGATAAACTTCTTAGTTCAGATTAGTAGTCAGTTAGGAGTAGCTACCCAACAAGCCCAATTACTAGGGCAAGCTAAGAAGCGTTCTATCGAACTCCAGACTACGCTTACAGCTCAATTGCAGCAAAGATCCCAAGAGTTAACCAAGGAAGCTGAGCGTGAGAGAGCCCTTTCCCAAGTAATTGACAAGATTCGCCGTACCTTAGACTTAGACACAATCTTTCAGACAGCTACCTGTGAAGTGCGTCAACTGCTAAATGCAGATCGAGTTGCAGTATTTCAGTTTGATCCTAATTTTGGTTGCCATGAGAAGGAATTAGTTTTAGAAGGCAGGTTGCTACCTTTTGAACCAGAACTTGAGACCAAATTTGGCGATTGCTATTTTTGGGAAAAATATACACTTGATTATCAGGTTGGTCAGATTATGGCGATTGACGACATCTGTGAAATTAGCTCAAGTGCCGAGTCTCTGACTAAAATCTCTCCCTGCCAAGTAAAGTCAAACCTAATTTTACCTCTATTTAAAGGAGAGCAACTGTGGGGATTGCTCTGCATTTACCAATGCTCATCCCCGCGCCAATGGCAAGAGAAGGAAAAGGAGTTTGTCAGCAAAATTGCGGTTCATCTGGGAGTAGCCCTGCAACAATCGGAATTGTTAGCACAGGCTCAAATGCGTTCGGTAGAACTTCAAAAAGCTCTGGCACAAGTTCAAGCTCAAAAAGAACAACAAGTCAAAGCTGCAGAGCAGGAGCGAGCCTTAGCCCGAGTAATTGAAAGGATTCGCCAGACACTCGACATTGACACAATTTTTAGTGCTACTACCCAAGAAGTGCGGCAAATCCTCAAATGTGATCGAGTAGCAGTCTATCGCTTCCTTCCCGACTGGAGTGGGGAGTTTGTGTTTGAGTCGATGGCATCAGGCTGGAGAGAATTAATAACCGACAAGAGCAAAACCAACTGGAATGACAGCCATTTACAAGAAACCCAGGGAGGCAGGTATCGCCAGCATGAAAGCCTCGCGGTTAATGATATCTACAAAGTCGACCACACTGATTGTCACATTGAAGTTTTAGAAGAGTTTCAAATCAAAGCCTACATGGTGGTGCCAGTTTTCGTAGGGGAAACCCTGTGGGGATTACTCGGTGCTTACCAAAACTCAAGCTCTCGTAATTGGAAGCCCAGAGAACTTAGCCTGCTAACCCAGGTAGGGAACCAGTTGGGAGTAGCTCTACAACAGGCCCAACTGCTAGCGCAACTCAAGGAAGCTAAAGAAAATGCTGATGCTGCAAACAGAGCCAAAAGCGAATTTCTAGCCAATATGAGCCATGAACTTCGTACTCCTCTCAACGCTATTCTGGGCTTCACCCAAGTGATGATCCGTGATTCATTGCTTACTCCCAGACAACGGGAGCATTTAGGAATTATTGGTCGTAGTGGCGAACATTTGTTGAGTTTACTCAACGACGTGCTGGAAATGTCTAAAATCGAGGCTGGTCAGATTGCGTTACATCAAAATAGCTTTGACCTGTACCATTTACTCAAAAGTCTCGAAGAAATGCTAAAGCTGAAAGCAGCATCTAAAGGCTTAGAGTTGAGATTTGAACTCGAACCAGGTGTTCCCCAATACGTGAGAGCTGACGAGAGCAAACTACGCCAGGTTTTGATTAACCTCCTGGGAAATGGCATCAAGTTTACTCAAAAAGGCTGGGTAATGCTGCGTGTGGAAGTCGATCTCTTGTGTACAGAAGCGGAGGAGATAGGGGAACAGGGGGAGAATAAATTACCAACAGCTTCCGTATCACAGAATCTTTCTTCTCCCTCACCTCCTCAATCACAACCAAAGAAGCTGTTATTTGAAGTAGAAGACACAGGTTCTGGCATTGCCCCAGCAGAATTAGACACTTTATTTGAAGCCTTTGTCCAAACTGAAACTGGCCGACAATCTCAGGAAGGAACGGGTTTAGGCTTATCCATTAGTAAAAAATTCGTGCAAATGATGGGAGGAGACATCAGCGTCAGCAGCATAGTCAATCAGGGAACAATTTTTAAATTTGAGCTTGAAATCGATCCGGTTGAGGCAACCCAAGTTGAGACTAAACAGTCACATCAGCGTTTGCTCGGTTTAGCACCTAACCAACCTGTATATCGCATCCTAGTAGCTGATGATAAATGGGAGAGTCGCCTGATTTTGGTCAATCTAATCTCACCGTTGGGGTTTGAGGTGCGCGAAGCCAAAAATGGGCAAGAAGCCTTTGAAATCTGGGAGCATTGGGAACCACACCTGATTTGGATGGATATGCGAATGCCTGTACTTGATGGTTATGAGGCAACAAAAAAGATTAGAACTCATTTGAAGGGTCAAGCAACAGCAATCATTGCCCTGACTGCTAGTGTGTTTAATAAGCAGCGAGCTGTAATCCTATCATCTGGGTTCAATGATTTTGTCAGCAAACCTTTCCGGGAGGAAATCATTTTTGAGAAAATGGCTCAATATCTGGGGGTGCGTTATGTCTATGAAGAATCTACTCAGATTATACTTGCTAAGTCTGATACTCTCGGCAAGCTCACTAGAGAGGAATTGGCATTATTACCTGCTAACTGGGTAGTAATGCTCCACCAAGCCGCTACCCAGCTTGATGAAGAACAGATGTTGAGCGTAATTGAACTCCTTCGTAAGGAAAATGTTTCCATCGCCAAGGCTCTCCAGGACTTGGTCAATAAGTTTCAATTTGAACAGATTGCAAATTTAACTCAACCAGCAGGCGAGTTAAATGCTTCAGACAACAAATTATCTTCGGGCTAGGATCGCACTGTAGCGGCATAATTTTTACCTGAGGTCATCCCAGTTTACCTTTCTATTTTTCCAGCTATCTCTAACTCACCATTAGCAAAAATCCAACAGCAAGGGCGCTAATTGACTCCACTGCGATCAAAGATGCCACAAGATAACCATAGCAAGGCATGTAGTCTCACACAATTAGACCAGGAAAGGGTCGGAAGCTCTCGTTTGGAGCTTGATCCATCAGTGCCTTACACAGTTAACACTATGCTTGGTTTTACCCAGATGTCCACAGACTTTCGACCCATTGTAGAGTCCCAATTCCGCAACTCCTGCGGTACGGAGTTTTACCAGAGTTGGTACTTGTTGCTTAGAGCTTTCAACCAACTAAGCTTTCCTAGTTGGAAGCCCCTAACCCTAATTTTCAAGGTGCATTGCTTACTGCTTAGTTTTTCCTTTTCGGCATGTGCTTATTATCTCATAGGAGGCGGCGTTTCCTATCACCGTTAAACCTACGGTTAATAGCCCTACGGCGATGCCCAAGGGCGTATAACGGGAGTCTCCACGCCGATGTTTAGATGAATAGCAATCAAGCTCCAGAAGCTAAAAGTAAAATTCTCATCGTTGATGATAAACCAGATAATCTGCGCCTGTTATCAAAGATGCTGAGTACACATGGATATGAGGTAAGGAGGGCAATCAACGCTTCAACAGCTTTAATGGGTGTGCAAGCAGCTCCACCAGATTTGATTTTGCTTGACATCAGAATGCCAGATATGAATGGCTATGAACTTTGTCAAAAGCTGAAGGCAATAGAGCAAACTAGGGAAATTCCTGTAATTTTCTTAAGCGCTCTCAACGAAGTATTAGATAAGGTCAAGGCTTTTGAGGCTGGGTGTGCAGACTACATCACCAAACCATTTCAGATACAAGAGGTTTTAGCTCGTGTTGAGAATCAACTGACGATCCGCAGGCAAAAAGCACTACTGCAAAAGGAAATTTGCGAACGTAAGCAAGTTGAGAAGGCATTGCGCCAGAGTAAGACTCTGTTAAATCAAACCGTGCGGATTACCAAGGTTGGCGGTTGGTCAATTGACCTGGTATCTAAAGAGTGCTTTTGGACCCAAGAGGTTTCTCAAATTCTAGAACTTAGTGTTGAGTTCCAACTCAACGATAGCATGGAGAGTATAGATTTCTATTTGAGCTTTTATTCACCAACAGCCCAACCAGTTATCCGAGAAGCCTTTCGCAATGCTCTTGAAGATGGCAAGCCCTATGATCTCGAGTTACCCTTGATCACTGCCAAGAACAATCATCGCTGGGTGCGGACAACAGCCCAGACAGTTTACGAGCAGGGTAATAGTTTGCGAGTTTTTGGTAACATCATGGATATCACAGAGCG
Source organism: Symploca sp. SIO2E9 (assembly GCA_010692645.1). Lineage (GTDB taxonomy): Bacteria > Cyanobacteriota > Cyanobacteriia > Cyanobacteriales > Coleofasciculaceae > SIO3C6. Next base: position 8,949 of record JAAHGS010000163.1, on the reverse strand, counting down.
TAAACAGGCAGAGGAAGCACTACGACTATCGGAAGCTCGCGAACGAGATAGGGCAACTCAGTTAGAGTTAACCCTGAGCGAATTAAAACGCACTCAAGCTAGACTCATTCAAACTGAAAAAATGTCTAGCCTTGGGCAAATGGTCGCCGGTGTTGCCCATGAAATCAACAATCCAGTCAGTTTTATCTACGGTAATCTGATTCCTGCTAGTGAATACGCTTCTGACCTCATCCGCCTAATTGAAACCTACCAGCAGACTTATCCTAATCCTACACCAGAAATTAAAGATTTAATTGAGGAAATCGACTTAGATTTTCTGATGGAAGATTGGCAAAAGTTGATGAATTCAATGCAGGTAGGAGCTGAACGCATTCATGAAATTGTTCTCTCACTCAGAAATTTTTCTAGACTGAATCAATTAGAGAAAGAATATATTGATATTCATGATGGTCTTGATAAAACTCTATTGATTTTGAATCATCGCCTGCGTGCTGTGGGGGACCGCTCTAAGATTGAGGTGATTAAAAATTATGGTGAACTGCCACCAGTTAACTGTTATAATTCTCAGTTGAATCAGGTATTTATGAATTTGCTCAATAATGCGATCGATGCTTTATCAGAGTCAAATGATAATGACAGTAACTCAAGGTCAAACAATCAAAGAGAATCGATAACATCGAAAATTTGGATCCATACGGAAAAAATCAGTGAGCAGTTGCTAACAGAAAAACTAAAGACAGAAGAAAAAGTTGTCATTCGGATTATTGACAACGGTCCTGGGATGAATGAGCAAGTGCAAAAGCAGATATTTGATCCGTTTTTTACTACCAAGCCTGTGGGGCGTGGTACTGGTTTAGGTTTAGCGATCAGCTATCAGATTATAGTGGAAAAACACGGTGGTCATCTCAGTTGTGTTTCTGCTCCAGGGCAAGGAACAGAGTTTATCGTGGAAATTCCAATCGGAAATACTTAAGTGAGTAGGGACAAAAGTTTCATTTTTTTTAACCTTTGATTTTAACTACCTCTTTTGTGAGTTTGTGCTAAGAAGCGATCGCCTTTGATTTTATGACTGGATGTGTAAGCAACTAGATATAATTGAGCAGTAACTAAAATTTCTCCACAGTTGATAGGTCAAGGTTAAGTCCAAAAAAGTTAGATTATGGGAGTGAGTTGGAGAAAATCGGTCTTAGACCACTATTTTAACTGCTGTGACGCTCTGCCCGTATAAATAGGTGTAAGCTTGTTAGTTGTTTGTTCTGAGGAGCTATTAATTTAACTTGTCCAAGTTCGTATCAAACTCTAACTGATGCAGATTTTTGGAATAATTGCTCTCTGTTAAATTATCACTCCCCAAAAAATACTGCACCAGTATGATTGCCATCCTATCTGCGGTTATTCCCGTCGGGTTAATTGTTCTTGTGGGCTTTGTGGCAGCTAAAACCCTGCACCTAGAACTCTCCACACTTTCCCGCCTTTCTCTCTACGTACTGTTTCCTGTATTGGTTACTGATAGCCTCTATCGCACCACTCTCAGTGCCGAAAATGCTCTTGGCATCTTCTTCGGATTCATCCTTACTTACTTTCTACTCTGTCTGGCAGCCTGGCTACTCGGGCAGACACTAGGCTTATCAGCACCAGTGCAAAAAAGTCTTGTTGCTACCACAGCTTTTCCTAACAATGGCAATCTGGGTTTACCGATAACTTTATTTGCCCTGGGAGAGGCAGGATTAGAGCGTGCAGTAGTTTATATGATCGCCTCTAGCATTGTCATCCTGACAACAGCACCAGTTTTCCTAATCGGAGGCAGTTTCTGGTCAGCGGTTCGTATTACTCTCAAGCTACCATTAATCTGGGCAATCTTACTAGGCTTAGGCTTACACTGGTTTAATGTGCAGCTGCCTTTTAAAACCGATCAAGGTCTCCATCTGCTAGCCCAAGCTGCTATTCCGGTTGCCTTATTAATCCTGGGAATGCAAATTGCCAGCAATCACTTTCAATTCAAACCCTATGAAGTCGCTGCTAGTTTGATGCGTCTAGTAGGAGGAGCACTTACAGCCTATCTGGTGGGCAAAGCCCTTGGTCTTGCAGGACTAGACCTACAAGTGCTAGTCCTGCAAAGTTCCATGCCTACTGCGATCACTGCCTTCTTATTAGTTAATGAGTTTGGGGGAGATGCTGCACGCACAGCTAGAGTGGTAGTTTTATCGACACTGTTAGCTTTCTTGACTTTGCCAATGGTGTTATGGGCAATCAATTGACGCTCTCTTTTCTAGAAGAAAGGAGATTCTATGGAACTTTCATCCCATATATCCCGTTTTTATCGGGTTCCCAGGCAGCCAACGTTTGCCCCATGGGCGTCGGGTTATCTCCCTTTAGGCACTGTTAATTCAGCGCTGGGCGTTTCAAACAGATTTAACTGTCTGGGTTTCGCCGAGTCCCGGCGTACCTTGAAAAAAATGAACTCCGACTTCTCAGGCGCAAGCTGCTTTATATTATAACACGGCGACTCAAGTCGCCGCGTCGGATTTCATCCCCGCATTTTTAAATCGGGGATGAAATCCTCCCGCACCCCTTTTGTGAAAAAATGTCGTTTCTAGAGCGAAGCGCTCTTTTCCTTGGTAGATGAACCCCCTCAAGTCAATTTTATAATTTTATGTGGTCAAGCCCGCTAAAATTAACCACCTTTGACTATCTTGATTATTCTAAGTTGAGGAATGAGCATAGATGCTTGCTGCTGATACTCCCGATAGACATTGCCATTAGAGTTTCCTGAATGTGCGGTTATCTGTATCAGCCTCAAAATTAAAGAATTCTATACTTGAGATAGACGATAAATTTCTATAAATATTGGTCATGGTTCCTGATTCCAACATTATGAAAGCTGTTGAACAGCTGGGTTACCGCGTCACCGTTGGAGACGTTGCCACCAAGGCTGGATTGAATATTAACCTAGCAGAACAAGGATTACTGGCTTTAGCCTCCGATGCTGGCGGACATTTGCAAGTTTCAGAGTCTGGGGAGATTGCCTATCTCTTTCCCAAAAACTTTCGCTCAATTCTCCGCAACAAGTTCTTGCAGCTACAGTTACTTGAATGGTGGGCTAAGGTTTGGCGCATTTTATTCTACTTGATTCGGATTTCCTTTGGAATTGTCCTGCTGCTGTCAATTGCCCTAATTATGATTGCGATCGCGATTATACTCGTTAGCATTAACTCTAGCAATGACAATGATTCCAGAGGGGGTGGAAGCCGTGATACTGGTGGCGGAGGTATCTTTTTCCTGCCTCGCTTCTGGGGACCTGATATCTTTTGGTTCTTCAACCCAGGCTATTACGACAGTAGCCCTCAAAGGCAAAGAACATTTTCCAGCTCCTCCGAAAGGAGTCAGATGAATTTTCTCGAAGCAATCTTCTCATTTTTGTTTGGCGATGGCAATCCCAATGCCGATTTAGAAGAGCGTCGCTGGCAAGAAATTGGCGTGGTTATTCGCAACTCGCGAGGCGCTGTTGCTGCTGAACAAATTGCCCCCTATCTGGATAATCTTGGGGAGGGATATCAGCGTGAGTATGAAGATTATATGCTGCCGGTTCTCACGAGGTTTAATGGGCATCCTGAAGTTTCTCCAGAAGGGGAAATTGTTTATCACTTCCCACAATTGCAGACAACAGCTAAAGAGCAATATCAGCAATCTTTACAAGCTTATCTCAAAGAACGACTTTGGCAGTTTAGTCAGGCAAGCAGTGGACAAATAATGCTAGCCATTGGACTAGGGGCACTAAACTTGATCCTGGCTCTAGTTCTAGGGGATTTGTTGCAGGGGGGAATTGCCGCACAGTTTGGTGGATTTGTTGCCTTTGTAGATTCAATTTACCCGATTCTAATAGTTTATGGTATCGGTTTTTTAGCAATACCACTGATACGTTATTTCTGGGTTCAGTGGAAAAATAGCCGTATTGAAGTGCGAAATCAACAACGCCAAGAACAAGCAATCGCACTCAATCAGGCAGACGCTAATTTGAAGCAAAAGATTGCATATGCTCAACAGTTTGCCGCTCAAAAGGTCATTAGCAAAGAGGATTTAGTCTATACCAGCGAAACTGATTTACTAGATCAAGAATTAGAGCGAAAAGACCAAATTGATGCCGAATGGCAGCGACGTTTAGAATCTAATTCTTGATTGCTTGTAATTGATTAATAATCGATATATTCCAGTTTCATTTAAGCTTTCTACAGAATGCTTTTCACCCATAACTATACCGTTCGCTTTTCTGATACCGATGCAGCTGGTGTCGTTTATTTTGCCAATGTCTTGGTGATGTGCCATGAAGCCTATGAAGAATCCCTAGCAGCCGCTGGCATTAATCTCAAGGAGTTTTTCACTAACTCATCTACTGCAGTTCCCATAGTTCATGCTGAAGTGGACTTTTTTCGCCCGATGTTTTGCGGTGACGAGCTTTTGATTCGTTTGGTTCCCCAGCATCTAAGTGATAATGAGTTTGAAGTTAATTATCAAATTGTTGCTGTTTCCTTTCCAGGGCAAAAATTAGCCAAGGCTAATACCAAACATGTTTGTATAAATCCTGCTAGTAGAAAAAGAACTCACCTGCCTGAGTTAATCATTCAATGGCTGCACCATGGTTATAGCGCTACGCGCTAGGGAACAGGAAACAGGAAACAGCAGTCTATCAAAGGGTTTGCTGGATTTAGAAATGTCGTAACCTAAATGCTTGATGCTATATAGTGACAGCAGCTCAATATCACTGAGAGCTTAAGCTACTCAAATAGAAATAAAAAATGCTATAAATAATCTGAATTGAAGTAACAAGTAACAACAAATAAAGATTATTACTTATTACTTCAAAAACATTTAGGTAATCGCTCTTACTTCCAACGTTCACTATTTCTACCAAACCGTGTTTCCTGTAAGCTACTGCCGACACCTTGAATCACGCCACGAAAAATCAAACCAATGCCTCTGCCAATGACTTGCGTGAGAATATAAACAACACCGCTACCAATCCAACCAACTGTCGCTCTCAGACGAGGTGAGATAGCATCTCTGAGTTCATAAGCCAAAGTAACGGCTAACTGAATGCCCTGAAGCTGTTCTAACTCCTGGCGTCTGGGAGCATAAATCGAAGTTCTTTTGATACCGGTATCACTGAGTACCAACAATTCATAGCGACTCTCAAAGATTGCTTGCGGCTCATTGAGCAATCGGAGTTGGCGATATTTCCAAGATAGATTATTGCGGAAACGGGCAATTTCCCTAGATGAAATCAGACTTCGATCATATAAACTTTGCTTGATTATTTCAAAGTCTGCAAAGTTATTTAAAAGCGGTTGTATGACAGCATTAGCAACTTGAATAACTAGATTTTGTAGTAGAATTTCTAATCTCGCTAGGGCTTCAGGGGTATCAACCCTATAGGAGACATTATCAATCATTAAAGGAGCTTTAAACAGCAAATGTGCCAACAATTCTGTAACTAATGGAATTTTATCAAGGATACCATTTTGAATAATTAAGGCATCACCGAGTAAAACTTCGACAACTTCCAATTCACTATTATTCACTGACAAAGTAGAATACTTGCCAAAAAAATCGATCACTGATATTTGCCATAAATCTAGTAGTATTTGCGATCGCTTTGGGGAAAGTTGCTCCAGCCTTACCTGGGAAAAGCGCAATTCTTCCAAAATCTCCTCAAATTTTCGCAGGACTATATATAGCAAATCCCTTCTTTTTTCAGCTTGAAGAATCTCAATTTCTAGCATCACACCGCTGAGGTTTTTAACTCCTGAGTAGAGTTTCTCTACAGTCGCCTCAAATAGTACCGATTGCCCAGGTACTAAACTGACTTCCGATGCAGGTGCCACTAAAGCAGCAGTTTCTCCCTCTTCCTCTTCTGGAGAATTTTCTAAGGGTAAACCTCTTGCCAATAGTGGTGGTGTTTGCCTAGCACTTTGAGTTCTGAGAGTAGGCAGCTTTTGAGTTGCTGCTGGAGATGATTTCTCCGGCGATGGTGAGATTACTAAGATATCATTAGGCAAGAGCTGATTGACTACCCAACGCGCTGTTAAAAGTTCTCGGCGACGTCCACTCCAGAATAACCAGTCCCAGTTTGACAGTTTGGGTTCTTGCAGCCTTTGTTCTACAAGAGCCAAAGCGGCTTCAATTTGCCCTAATCCTGAGTGTCGCAGTTGGATCTGCCAGCTAGGAGGGCGTAAAGAGCTAGCTGATGCCCTTGGCTGTGTCGATAGTTCTTGCCAATAAAACTTACCAGAAGCCACCTGAGCCATTGCTGAAGCAATGATAGCAACTGAAGTTCCCTTAGGGCAATAACCCTCAGCGCCAGACTCTTTTGCCCTGACTAGCAACCTTGGTTCCGATTGCTTTGTCAGCAGTAAAATTGGCAAATTAGGGTACTGAGCCTTCAGTTGTTGACACAGTTGCAAACCAGATAAATAATTTAGTTGAGAGCTACCAAGCAGTAGTTCCAGAACGACTAAATTTACTGTAGTCTCAGGAGTACGCCTATCCAAGAACTCTAGTGCTGCTGTAGCAGTATCTACCTCAGCAACAACTTGCAGTTTAGGATAAGATTCGAGGGCATTGCATAAACCTAATCGATAAATAGAGTCATCATCAATTAGAAGGATTTTTATTAAGTTAAAGACGGGATTGCGTCCCGATGTACTGTTGTTAGTCATGGTCGCTCATGATATTCACTGGCAAGCACCGTTGATTAACCCCCAGACAAAAACGCTAACAGTTTCTGACACCCTAAGTCGTTAGCATAACATTCTCTTTCCTGTGCCTGGTTACTACTGTTACCAACTCTAAACTATTGGCTACATAGTCTAACTCGACTAAATAATAGAATTACCTTTGAGGAAACCAAGGGATCATTTTATGACACCTGCTGAGTTCGAGAAAACGGCGCGCAGTAAAATCGCCAACAATAGAGTAATACAAAAGTCGAATTGACCCCCCTCAATCCCTCCGATGCGGGGGGAAGAAATCTTGCTCCCTCTCCTGGCAGGGGAGGGCAGGGGAGGGGTTGCTCGAGATTTATGCAAGAGATCTTTTGAAACTCCCCATCTGAAATCTCAACGATTCCAACGATGCCACCTGCTAGCAAAAACCCAAGACTATAACGCATAGGGTTAATCTTGGGAATTATGACAATCAATGATCGGGACGTTTGGAAATCTCCTCGCCTTTAGTCAAGAGGGGATTTCAATTGACCATCCCTCTTGCTTTTTTAATCATGTCAATTAGGGTATAATGAGCATCTTCGGAATCTTTGAGAGTATGATCAAACTCAATGCGCACAGGTACAGATGAACCATTGACTGTTGCTCTGAGATTCATACCCTGAGCGTCAATTGAGAGCATTTGAGCTGCTTCTGTATCAGGAGACTTGCCAAAGGTTTTGGCATAGAGAGCTAAAGCATCAGCATGATCTTCATTCATATGTTTGCAGATGCGATCGCTCACTTCAGTTGAGAAGGGTTCAGACATAACTGGTGTTGATCAGCAAAACTAAAGAACTACCGCTGTAACAGACTTACACCAAATTACCCCAAAATAGGGCGTAAAATCAATTAATCGAAGCTCGGACTGGGCCACAAAAAAAATAGGACACGGAGAGTGTATATAAGCCCCTCCGTGTCAGTCCTTGGAATCTTTGAGAGTAATAATTCGGCAAAGGATAGTTTATTGCGCTTGCTGCTTTTTCCTTTTCGAGAAACCTAATAAACCGAGCAAACTGACGCCAATAGCTCCCATCGTACCAGGTTCTGGCACCTCTTGCATACTGGTATAGAGTGCTCCGCTATCGAACCAGCCACTTTTTTGATAATTAAACTGAGTGAGTTTGCCCTCTTGGTCGTACTTTGCAATTAAATCATCTCTGTTGCGCTTAAACTTGACTTCGTGGAACCAAATCCCCAGATTATCACCGTACTGAGCTCCCTTCCAGTTATCCCCTAAGTCAGTTCTAGAATTGATAGCATTGGTATTGATTGAAAAGCTAAGAGTTCGCTCTGTACCATTATTGACTACCTTAACACCGTCTTCCCAGGACTGGAGGAAGGGGTTAGTATTCCAACTACTGCTATTGTTTTGTCCGTTGTAGGCGTAGGCTGTCAGATTTTTAGTAATTCCATCTAAATAGAAGATTGCGTACTCGTAATTTTGATCCTTGGGATTGGGCCCATCACTCAAAACTAACCAACCACCATTGGGAAGTTTGTTGTCTTTTTTATCAAATGTTGCCGACCAAGTTAATTCACCTGTTACATCATTGTAAGTAGTTTGAATAGATTGATGGGAGCCAATCTTATTATTTAGCCCTAAGGGTTGTGTTTTGTCGCTATAACATTGCTTAGCAGTATCACACCACTGGTTGGTAAAGTAGGATTTATCAGCTTCATCTGGTTCATTCCATTTATAGGAAAAAGTTGCGGCGGTAGCTGACTCACCTATGGTTCCCACTATTCCTAAAGCCAGAGTGCCTGCAATCAATCCACTAGTGAGTAATTTGGTAGCTGTCATTTACTGTCTCCCTTTAATTCTTTACTTTTTAATCTTAAACTTACTAGCCAAGAAATGGGTAGAGCAAATGTGAATTAATTGCCCTGATTAATGAAGTTGTTTTGAGCCTTTATATATCAAAATTATCGACAATATACAGATGATTTAATAGGTGAATTAATTGTCGATTTTTACAATTCAATTATCAAGAAAAACGACCGCTAAGTACCTGGACAAAAATAAAGTTTGCTGGTTGAGGCAGGGTGTGGGGTGTGGGGTGTAGGGTGTAGGGGAATTCCGGGCGATTTCATAATTGTTTACACAATTGCTTTTATTTATGTCCGACTACTTAAGTAGGCGGGCATAAATATAGGGCTTTTCAATTGAGTGAGGTACAGCTTGTTGAAA
>JAAHGS010000162.1:4674-15421 GCA_010692645.1 Symploca sp. SIO2E9 | reverse complement strand
TGGGGGTTGACCCCATCAAGGATGGCTTGATTAAGCTACCCAAAACAGGATGGGTAAAGTTCAGGCAATCACGTCCAATCCCTAGCGATGCCAAAATCAAACAGGCTCAAGTTGTTAAGCGTGCTAGTGGCTGGTATGTGATGCTAACGGTTCAGTGGGATGTTGACATACCTCAAGTTACACCCCACGGGGAACCGCTAGGGATAGATGTAGGAATCTTAAGTTTTGTAGCCACTTCAACTGGTAGATTGTTCCCTAATCCGCGACCTTTCAAAAGCCTCGAACGCAAGCTTAAATTGCTGCAAAAGAGGGTTAGTAGGAAGCGTCGAGGGAGTAAGAACCAAAAGAAGGCGCAATACAAAGTAAGTAAGCTGTATGAGCGAGTTGGGAATATCCGCAAAAACTACCATTGGGAATTAGCCCACAACCTTTGTGAGCAGGCAGGAATGATATTTGCAGAAGACTTAAACCTGAAAGGACTAGCTAAAGGCATGCTATCAAAACATTGCTTAGATGCTGGCTGGGGTCAGTTTCTACAAATACTCTCCCAATGCTGTTTAAAGCGTGGTGTATTTTTTCAGAAAGTAGACGCCAAAAAGACTTCTCAAATCTGCCCCAATTGTTTAACAGAAACGGGGAAGAAAACTTTAACTGAGCGTGTCCACTCATGCAGTAATTGCGGCTACACCACAGATAGGGATGTGGCAGCCGCTCAAGTAGTCGCGATACGCGGGCTTGCAGCCGTAGGACATACGGTCAAGATGCTTAGTGAGGGTAAATTCGTTGGAATCCCCACGACCTAAGAATCCCTCGCTTTTAGCGAGGGAGTGTCAATAACTGGCTAACAGCTTTGAATAATATTTGTACTGCCTCGTATATATCGATTCTAGACATCTCCCCCTCTCCCCCTCTCCCCATCCCCCCCTCTCTTCTAATCTGCTTCACCAATTAGGGTAAATGCTGCCCATTGTTTTGGTGAAGGGTGCTTTACTTTAGTTGCTAACATCGCTTGCCGCAGTGCTTGGGCTTTGTCTTGATTTTGCTGGAAATTACGATAAAACTCTTTCATCAACACAGCAGTAGCATTGTCTGGAACTGCCCATAGAGATACAATTGTACTAGGGGTGCCTGCTGCAATTAAGGAACGAGAAAGTCCAATTACGCCATCTCCTGTTAGCTTCCCTTCTCCTGTATGACAGGCACTGAGGACTACTAATTCTGCATTGAGTTTTAATTCTAAAATTTCCCTACTAGTGAGAAAACCATGATCATTTTCTGAGGGAGCTAGAGCAATAGCACCAGGTATTCCTGATTCGAGAATTTCATCTAGTAAACCATGGGTAGCTAAATGTACTAATCTCGCTGAGGGCAGTTGTTTGATAATCTCAGTTTTAGTAGCTTGATCACCAATTAAGGCTTGAGTGCCAAGAAGACTAGCAATTTCTATAGCTTCTGTTTCTGCTCCCTGTAATGGTTTCAGTGGCTCTTGTCTCTCCCCAACTTTAAGAGTTGGCATCGTGGGATTGCCTACTACGAGAATATTTTGGTTGGGTAGAGAGGTTGCATGTAAGTTCTTTACACGCTCTCTTTGTTCTTGGGTTAATGCCAGTACTTGAATTGCAGGAGCGCTGAGGATAGTATGTTTTTCGATTAAGTATTGCTCAGAAGCATTTTGCAGGGCTGGGAAAGGAACTAAAAACAAGTCTTCTTGAGGAATGAAAATCACATGGGATTCTTCTTCCGTAGGTAACAAATCAGCAATTGGCTCAATCAGCAATTTATGCAACATCTGCAGGTTTTTAGTTAAATACCCCTCCTGATTAGCTTGAGTCTCTGTTTCCATACTAAATATACCACGTTCTCCGACACCAATGGCTTCACGAGTGTGTTCAACGAGAGTAGTCAGAGTATTTTTTTGCTCCTGTCGAATTTCTTTCAAGTCAACCTGACGAAAGTCTATTTTTCCTGTGGGTTGGACTACCCAAATAAACAATTGTGAGGTTTCGCCCCTTTGTTTGCCTTGAAAATTAAACTCATGATCAGGAACCAGAGAATATTCAACTAGGGTGGCATTGTGTTGTTGGGCTATCTGTTTGATTTGAGCAATATTTGGTGGTTGAGATTTCAGATTAAATTCTGATGCCGCTTCTGGAGAAAGACGCTGGGCAATTAATTCAACAAAAGCCCTTGCCCTTCCTTGCTCAGCAATCTCTAAAGATTCTTCAATTTTTCCCTGGGCAATTAGGATTTGTTGCAGTAGGTTATACTTACTAACTTGGGTGTCAAAAATTGAAACTTTATCTGCATCAGGTAATCCTGGTCTTAAAGATTCTAAAATTTCTAGTGCTTGGCGGACTTTGGTCTCAGCTTCTATCAGTTTGCCAGAGTTAAATAGAGCGTGTCCTAAATTATTGAGGGCTGTTGCTTCTAGTCGTCGCCTGCCAAGGGCTTGTGCGATCGCTAAACTTTCTTGGTAGTATTTAAATGCTGAGGCGTAATCCCCTGTTTTTTCATGGGTCATACCTAGATTAACTAGTACTTCCCCTTCTAGTTTACGATTATTAATTTCTTTAGCGATCGCTAAACTATTCTGAAAGTGTTCTATTGCTTTACGAACATATTCTTGAATTTGAGCTTGGCTAATATCCCCTTGAAGATAATCATCTACTGATTGAGCATAGTAAGATGAGCCTAAATTTTGGAAGTTATAAGCTTGGGATTCTTGGTCATTAATATCTTGGGCAATTGCTAAACTTTGCTTATAATAGCTCTGTGCTTGCGTATAGTCTTTTTGTTGAGCGTAAATTGCCCCCAGATTTCCTAGGATTAATGCTTCTCCCTCACGGTTATTGATTTCTTCTACAATAGCCAAACTTTGCTGATAGTAGGTGATTACCTGTTCATAGTGACCAAGGGATTCATAGGCATTACCTAAATTAAGCAATACTTTCCATTCTCCTTGGCGATTACCTATCTCTTGCATAATTACCAAGGCTTGCTTGTGGTAATCAATGGCTTGGAGATATTCACCTAGATTATTATAAGCAATGCCTAAGTTGCCTAGTATAGATGCTTCTAATTTTGGGTTTGTGATTTCCTGGTAAATTTTAAGGGCTTGTTCCCACAAATCGATAGCTATTTTTAACTGACCTTGCTGATATTGTTCATGTCCTTGCCGGAATAATTGGTCTGCTTGAGTTTGGCGGCTATTTTCTTGAGTTTGTGCCGCTATTGTTGATTTTGGTATTGGTACTGCTGAGCAAATTATTAAGGATGTGGAGATGACAGCAAGGAGGGTGAGACCAATTTTAGGAAATGGCATGGTTTTCAGGAATCTATCAGCTCATTAGATTGAGAGAAAGGTAAAAAGTATTTAAAGTCTCTCTCCGAATTTTGGGAAAGATATTTAAGGTTAGGGCTAACAAAGATAAATTGTTAGTTGGCATTTGCGGGTAAATCTAGATTTTCTATTTCTATACCTGATCCTTTTATTTCTAGTTGTCCTTGAGCGTTGATTTCTAATTGAGTTGAGTCGGTGAAATTGTCAGTTGTTAATTCTAAACGCAGTAGTCTTAGTTCAAAAGTGGGCTGGGATTTTTCGCACTCCTCTTGATCAGATTGATCAGAGTTTTTATCGTCTTCACAGCTATTTTCAAGGTTGGCTTGTCTTTCTTCTGGTTCAAAAGGTTGGCTGGCAATCTCTTGATTGTTATTTTCAGAGTCGTCAGGATTTTGGTCATCGGGTGGAGGTGTCTCAGTAGTTGGAGGTGTCTCAGTAGTTGGAGGTGTCTCAGTAGTTGGAGGTGTCTCAGTAGTTGGAGGTGTCTCAGTAGTTGGAGGTGTCTCAGTAACTGGAGGTGTCTCAGTAGTTGGAGGTGTCTCAGTAGTTGGAGGTGTCTCAGTAGTTGGAGGTGTCTCAGTAGTTGGAGGTGTCTCAGTAACTGGAGGTGTCTCAGTAGTTGGAGGTGTCTCAGTAACTGGAGGTAGTTCAGTTACTGGAGCAACTATCTCAGGAGTTGGCTCTTTGATGACTATCTCAGGAGTTGGCTCTTTAATAACTATCTCAGGAGTTGGCTCTTTGATGACTATCTCAGGAGTTGGCTCTTTGATGACTATCTCAGGAGTTGGCTCTTTGATGACTATCTCAGGAGTTGGCTCTTTGATGACTATCTCAGGAGTTGGCTCAAATGGTCTATTCCGTATAGATGTTACTAAGTCTGAGTTACCCCCATCCGTTATAATAATCCCTCCCACAGTACCACTTACATCTGTGGGAAATTCATCATTATTAAGTTTAAGGTAACTTTCATTTCTCTTCAGTTGAAAGGGAAAGTCATCTGGAAAACTAGAACCCTCCTCATCTGGTACGAATGGTTCACCTAGAACAGTTACAACTGGTCCGACTACAAAGGGTTCACCTCCCCCTTGTATCAGGATAGGTTCGCCGTTATCAGGTCCGGTTGCACCTCCATACCTGATAATAATACGAGCACTATCAGAATCAGAAGTGGAAGTGGAAGTACTAATACTGGTTAGAAAGCCTTCTGTATTGATTGTGACAAATGGATAATCCAAATCATCCACTGCAACACCTTTATCTTCGAGGAACTCGACTAATTCAGGAGTTTCTGTGAGGTCAAAAGTTTCTTGAAAGAAGGAATTACGCGAACCTATGGCCCGAAAAAGACCAGCAGATGTAATTTCAATACCACCACTTGCAACATTAATAGTTTCAACGATGATATCCCCTGAAGTAGATATCAATTTGACTGAACTAACTTCCCCGATATCCCCTGTCACAATACTGCTTCCCGAGATAGATAATGGTTCAAAACCACCAGAAATATCTCCTGTTATAATTTCTGAACCTGAAATATTTATACTTTCCCCAGTAATATCTTCAACCTTGATATTGCCAGTCACTGCTTCAGAAGAAATATCTACATCACCACTTGTCGCGAACCCTTTAGTATTAATAGTTCCTGTACTGATATCACCTATAGCAGATAAATTGACAGAGCCTCCACCAGCTATATTATCCAAAGTGTTAATATCACCAGCTTTTATAGCCTCTCCTGAAATTGAGACATTTCTCCCATTAGTTATAATAGATTGAGTCGGATCCATCGAAAAAGAGCCAAAACCATTTTTATCTGCATCTGCTGTAAATGTAATCGACTCACCAGTAACAAAGTTCAGTGAAACACCATCAGCAATTGTGATGTCATTAGTCGCCTCTAAAACCACATTCCCTATCTGACTTTCGAGAGTGCTGGCATTAATCGTAATTTCTCCATCCAATTCATCCTCAAAGATATCAGGTAAGGCATCATCCACTCCTGGTGTACTATCTTCATCGGAGATAATAATGTTAGTCGGATCCAGCAGCAAAGTTCCAAAACTACCATTACTAGCACTAACATCGACAACACCATCAAAAATCAGATTCTCCTTACCCGAAACCTCAACCAACCCCCCATTACCAGCTTCACTCCCACCACGAACACTAATCTTGCCGAAAAACTGAGTTACTTTATCTGCCCAGACAATCACACTACCACCATCACCGTGTACTAACCCATCAGCAGCAATCTCCGAGTCACTACTGACATAAGTCACATCTGCATTCGGTACTTTTCCTTCGCCCTGATAATCACCACCAACTAAAACTATTCCGCCACCACTATCACCAGAAGCCTCAATTTCAGCACCCACCAGTGCCACCTTATCTCCCAAAACCGCAACAGTTCCACCACTGCTTCCTGATGCTGTATCGGCAACATCCAAACTGCCAGAAGCAACCACCGTACCAGTCTCGGCATCAAAACTAATACCAGAGCCACTCAGAGAAATACTCCCATCCTCATTAACCGTCACTCCCGTGGCATCCCCTACCTCTACATCAGTCAACATTTGAGGCAAAGAAACAGGATTAAAAGACAATGGATTAGTAAGACTAGCTGTCTCTCCATCACCCACAGTTTCCAATTCCAGAGATAATACCTGCCCCTGTTGAGAAATGCGTACTCTATTCTCACCAGCTACAGCAGCAATCGTAATTTGACCACCCTCTGCTGAGATACTACCAGTACTAATTACACTCCCACCCAAAAGAGTTAAATTCTGCCCATTATTAACTTCCAAAGCTCCGGCATTGAAAATTGAACCAGGCTCACTAGCGGCAAAAGCAAAATTATTAGGACTACCAACTAACTCCGTATAATTATTGGAGCCGATCGCATTAAAAAAATTATCATCAAAACCAATACCAGTAGCCGTGGTAGCGGTAAAAGAACCAGGCACATCCAGACGAGCATTAGCACCAAAAACTATCCCCGCCGGATTCATCAAAAACAGATTAGGATTACCACCACTAACCCGAATCAAACCATCAATCACCGAGACATCACCACCAACTACTCTGCCCAAAATATTTTGAATATCAGGGTTAGAAAGAAAGTTAGCTATCTGGTTAGCGTCAAGGCCAAACTTCTCAAAACTGTGAAAGAGATTGTTTCCGGAAAGTTCTCCTCCACTGATGTCAAATTGGTTGCCGTTAGAATTAACTTGAGTGTTAGTACCGTTAGCACCAGATTCAGCTGTGACTTCTCCCGCCTCAACCTTTGGAGAGGTAAATGCTAGCAGAAGCAGTGAGAATAAGCAGCCAATCTTGCTGGTGAAGAATTTCATTTTAAAAAATTAAAAAACTCAAGGGCGCTTTCTATACCTATGTGCTGGTAGATGATTTTAGAGCATTTTGATTTCGCTAATTGCAGCTTACCATGATATCAAGGTCATTAAAGGGACATTTCTGGTAAATATTTACTTTTCATTACAAACGAAATCTGTAGCAAGCAGAAATTAAATTGATATTAGATACTAGTTGCTACGAGAGCATGCCATCTTTGCAATTGAATGAAATGCCTGCACTTTGTGCCACTTTGCTAACATCCCCCAGCCTCCTATCCCAACATTGAGAGAAAGGTAAAAAGTCTTTAAAGTCCCTCTCCCAATTCTGGTAAAGATATTTAAGGTTAGGGCTAACAAAGATAAATTGTTACTTGGCATTTGCGGGTAAATCTAGATTTTCTATTTCTATACCTGATCCTTTTATTTCTAGTTGCCCTTGAGCGTTGATTTCTAATTGAGTTGAGTCAGTGAAATTTTCATTTGTTAATTCTAAATTCAGTAATCTCAGTTCAGAAGTGGGCTGGTATTTCTCGCATTCCTCTTGATCAGATTGCTCAGAGTTTTTATCGTCTTCACAGCTATTTTCAAGGTTGGCTTGTCTTTCTTCTGGTTCAAAAGGTTGGCTGGCAATCTCTTGATTGTTATTTTCAGAGTCGTCAGAATTTTGGTCATCGGGTGGAGGCTGCTCAGTAGTTGGAGGTGTCTCAGTAGTTGGAGGTAGTTCAGTTACTGGAGCAACTATCTCAGGAGTTGGCTCTTTGATGACTATCTCAGGAGTTGGCTCTTTGATGACTATCTCAGGAGTTGGCTCTTTGATGACTATCTCAGGAGTTGGCTCTTTAATAACTACCTCAGGAGTTGGCTCTTTAATAACTACCTCAGGAGGTGGCTCAAATGCAATATCTTGCAAGGATTTTTCTACGGCTGCGTTACCCGATGCCGTTATAATAATACTTGCCCTAGCACCACTTACGTTTGGGGGAAGCTCTTTAATATTTGGTCCTAAATTTGGTCCTACTACAAAGGGTTCACTCCCTCCTTGTACCAGGATGCGTTCGCCATTATCCGTTCCAGTTGCGCCTCCATGCCTGATAATAATACGATCACTAAAATTGCCACTGGAAATCTGAATACTGGTGGGAACATCTTCTAGTCCTGTAATGCTTGTCTCAGACTCAGTACTAACAATGGCATTAAACTCGTCTGTGGCTCGAAAAAGACCAGCAGATGTAATTTCAATACTTGTAATTTCAATACTACTTTGAGCAAAAATAGTTTTAACGATGATATCCCCTGAAGTAGATGTCAATTTGACTAAATTAGTACCAGAAATCTCTCCTGTCATAATCTCTGAACCTGAAATATTTATCCTTTCCCCATCAATATCTCCAACCTTGATATTGCCAGTCTCTGCCTCATGAGAAATATCTACATCAGCTGAGTTAATAGTTCCTGTGCTGATATCACCTGTAGCAGATAAAATTACAGGACCACCATCTCCCCCAACAGAAGTATTAATTGTTTTCACTTGAATACTTCCTGGCAAGGATGGTAATCCGTTCGAGGTGAAAGTTGTTATGCTTTCTGCTTCAGTGGATGTCAAGGTTGTTACGTCTACTGATTGATCTGGAGGAAGATTAGGAGTATTTTGTAGCTCAGTTAAACCGGCTCGCAAAATTAGAGCTGGACTACTAGCCAGAATGGCAATATCTGGATCCTCGACTCGAATTACCTGATTTGGGTTTATGTTCTTAGGAGTATTTGCTTCTGTGATGATGAGATTTCCGCCTCTAATACTTCCTGTTGCTTCTACTTTCAGCGCTGGACCTGTATAATCGCCAAAGGTAACATCTCCCTGGGAACTGATAATTCCGTCTAAGTTAGTGGGAGATAATGATAAATTAGTAGCCGAAAACTCACCACCACTAGCAAAACGAGCATTGGCTGTAATCGGGTTATTACTCATTAAAGTAAGGTCACCGCCACTTTGAAACCATGATAGGGTATTAGAAGATTCTGGTTGAATATTAATAGCATTATTACCTTGAAGAGTTAGATTCCCATCTGCTTGTAAGACAATGAAGGGGTCGTCGGGAGCATAACTTACTTCCAATGTATCCATTGCTGTTAGGTTTATATCCCCAGAAGAAATAAGCTGCTGATTATTTAATGTAAGAGTAATATTTTCAGCACTCAGAGTCAAGTCTCCCTCAGTTTGAACCCTAATATTTTCAACTGAAATCTTTTTGCCACTGATCTCTAAATTGTTGATACCCCTGACATTACCGATGTCAGTAGCCATGTCAGGCTTAATAGTGACCTCACCTTCTCCTGCTTTTAGAATTAAATTTCTTGAAGATGAAGCATCACTAACAATAACTATGCCTTCAAGATTGATGTTGCCACCAAATTCATCACCAGTACTGAGGGTGGGGTCACTGGTAAGGATTAATGTACCATCAAGAGTGATGTCACCACCATTTGTGGAAATATCACCAACTTGTATAGTGGATCCATCTATTGACAGTTCTCTCCCATTAGTTGTAATCGATTGAGTCGGATCCATCGAAAAAGAGCCAGAACCAGCGTTATCTGCCTCTGCTGTAAATGTAATCGACTCACCAGCAACAAAATCCAGCGACACACCATCAGCAATTGTGATGTCATTAGTCGCCTCTAAAACCACATTCCCTATCTGACTTTCGAGAGTGCTGGCATTAATCGTAATTTCTCCATCCAATTCATCCTCAAAGATATCAGGTAAGGCATCATCCACTCCTGGTGTACTATCTTCATCGGAGATAATAATGTTAGTCGGATCCAGCAGCAAAGTTCCAAAACTACCATTACTAGCACTAACATCGACAACACCATCAAAAATCAGATTCTCCTTACCCGAAACCTCAACCAACCCCCCATTACCAGCTTCACTCCCACCACGAACACTAATCTTGCCGAAAAACTGAGTTACTTTATCTGCCCAGACAATCACACTACCACCATCACCGTGTACTAACCCATCAGCAGCAATCTCCGAGTCACTACTGACATAAGTCACATCTGCATTCGGTACTTTTCCTTCGCCCTGATAATCACCACCAACTAAAACTATTCCGCCACCACTATCACCAGAAGCCTCAATTTCAGCACCCACCAGTGCCACCTTATCTCCCAAAACCGCAACAGTTCCACCACTGCTTCCTGATGCTGTATCGGCAACATCCAAACTGCCAGAAGCAACCACCGTACCAGTCTCGGCATCAAAACTAATACCAGAGCCACTCAGAGAAATACTCCCATCCTCATTAACCGTCACTCCCGTGGCATCCCCTACCTCTACATCAGTCAACATTTGAGGCAAAGAAACAGGATTAAAAGACAATGGATTAGTAAGACTAGCTGTCTCTCCATCACCCACAGTTTCCAATTCCAGAGATAATACCTGCCCCTGTTGAGAAATGCGTACTCTATTCTCACCAGCTACAGCAGCAATCGTAATTTGACCACCCTCTGCTGAGATACTACCAGTACTAATTACACTCCCACCCAAAAGAGTTAAATTCTGCCCATTATTAACTTCCAAAGCTCCGGCATTGAAAATTGAACCAGGCTCACTAGCGGCAAAAGCAAAATTATTAGGACTACCAACTAACTCCGTATAATTATTGGAGCCGATCGCATTAAAAAAATTATCATCAAAACCAATACCAGTAGCCGTGGTAGCGGTAAAAGAACCAGGCACATCCAGACGAGCATTAGCACCAAAAACTATCCCCGCCGGATTCATCAAAAACAGATTAGGATTACCACCACTAACCCGAATCAAACCATCAATCACCGAGACATCACCACCAACTACTCTGCCCAAAATATTTTGAATATCAGGGTTAGAAAGAAAGTTAGCTATCTGGTTAGCGTCAAGGCCAAACTTCTCAAAACTGTGAAAGAGATTGTTTCCGGAAAGTTCTCCTCCACTGATGTCAAATTGGTTGCCGTTAGAATTAACTTGAGTGTTAGTACCGTTAGCACCAGATTCAGCTGTGACTTCTCCCGCCTC
>JAAHGS010000162.1:0-4574 GCA_010692645.1 Symploca sp. SIO2E9 | reverse complement strand
TCTCAAAACTGTGAAAGAGATTGTTTCCGGAAAGTTCTCCTCCACTGATGTCAAATTGGTTGCCGTTAGAATTAACTTGAGTGTTAGTACCGTTAGCACCAGATTCAGCTGTGACTTCTCCCGCCTCCACCTTTGGAGAGGCAAATGCCAGCAGAAGCAGTGGGAGTAAGCAGCCCATCTTGCTGATGTTCAATTTCATTTTAAAAAAGTAAAATTATTAAGGGTGTTTTCTATCCTACTTTCTGCACCCTCAAGTGTCACCTTTTTGAACCGGGAGCATGTCAGGGGTGAGCGAAATTGGAAATCTGACCATTAGAACCATCTCCGCGTCTCCCCATCCCCCCATCCCCGCGTCTCTAATTGGAAGTCCCCGAACCAACCTCAAAAGTAATAGATAAAGTCGCAATCTCAGCCGCATTAACTTGCTGTACCGCAACAGTATCACTACTACGATAATCACTTAAATCATCCAGTAAACTACCAACTACATCCACAGGCGATCGCTCAATCACAACTGGACCTGAACTGCGATTTTGCTCTTGTGCTAGAGATTGTAGCAGTTTTACAGCTTTGGTCAGAGGAGAACGACTCAAAATCACTAATGCTTCTCCACTACCACTAGCGATCGCTTGTAATTTTAGTTGATCCGAATCACCCACGAATAATTCTTGACCAGCTTTGAGTTCCATATCCTCATTAGAGACAGGCCAGTGATAGGGAAAAACCACCACCAATTCCCCTTCCGAGTCAATCAAAATAATCGTGAAGTAAAGATTACTGGACTCATGATTTTGAACTTTAAACTGAAATAATTGCTTAAGTGGTAAGATATGAGGATAAACTGGGGCTATCCCTTGACTATTACTTCGACTAGTGGAAGTAGACGCCCTGGCAATAATTTCCTCTTGTCTACCGACTAAATTAAGGGAGACTTCGACATCTAACTGGGAAGAGTTAGAGTTGAGAGTTTTCTTGAGTATATCAATTGCCAACAGAGACTTTAGCTTAGCCTCTAAACGTTCCACAGCAGCGGTAACAGTTTCCCCAGCTTGACCAAAGGATGATGGTACTACTTCTAATCCTTGGGTAAATAAACCTATACTACCCACATCTGGTAGATCACTCCCCTGTTGATAGGACAAATAATCAGTCGTCATCCGACTCAGAATGTAAGATACCCCTCCTGGATAGAGTCTGTCCCTCGATTGGGCAGTGACAACCTTCAAACGTCTAATCGCACTGAGCGCTTCTTTAGCTAGTTCACTCTCACTAGCTAGGGAAGGATCAACACCAATAGATAATTTTAAATCAGCTGGAATCACCCGACTGGAGACTTGTAGTCTGCTTCCTGGTTGTAATGATGACTTTAATTGATCCTGCAAAGGAACAGTTTCCCCAATTAATCCTTGACGGGAAGCTAATTCTACTTCTCCTATGGCTTCCCCGTCATGATTGAAAATCGTAAAAGTGGTACCAGAATCAAAAGTGGGTAGAATTTGTTGGTTTACTCCTCCCAACCAAACAGTAGCTTGATTACCCTTGAGCTTAGTAATTACGGCATCAGTAGAGAAGGCTGATTGCTGGAGAAAATAAACCGGCTCATTGACATTACCATCAGCTAAAGGTCCTTGAGAGTACTGGGGTTTGAGCGCATTGCTGACTTGAGCGATGGCGCTACTAACTGTCGCTGTTTGTTGCCATAGGTAGAGAGTCAGGTAGTAGGTAAAAGCACCAGCATGAAAACTATTAAAATTAGCATCAGCAGCTAATTGATTCGCTTGGGCCGAGGCAATAACTACTCCCTTGGCAACTCCTGCACAGCGCTGAGAAGCTACCTGTGCTGGTGAAAGTTGTAACCTTCTAAGCCATTGTTGTTGGTATTCAAGTTCTTGGGGACTAGGCTGAGAAGTACTACCAGTAATAGAACGTACTCGAAAATTCCCTCTAGTACCACCACCAGAGTAACAACTGTCTAATACCAAGGTCACATTTTCAGTATTTAAGGCAGAAACCAACAGGAACAAGGTACGCCCCATGATATCGTTAGCCCAACCCTCTGGATTTAAATCAGCAGGGACTAAAGTACTGTTTTGTGGTCGTTTTAGGCAGTTACGAACACTACGATCAAGTTCTATTAAGCGGGAACCATGACCAGAAAAATGGAAAACTACGATATCACCTGGTTTCGCTTGTTTGATTAAATGTTCTTCAAAAGCTGTGATGATATTATCACGGGTGGGTTGCTGGTCCTTTTCTGAAGAAGTTAATCGGACAATATCCTTGGAATTGAAGCCAAAACGGTGAATCAGGAGCTGTTGTTGCAAGTCAACATCAGTGACGCATCCTGAAAGGTTAGTGAATCTGCCAGCCTCTGGATATTGATTAATTCCGACCAAAAGAGCTAGCTTTCTCGGTGTATTTTTAGCAAGGATTTTACCATAGCGATCGCCTTGGGTAATGATGTCGATATGACTCAAGCCCACAGTGGCTAAGCTTGAGCCTGCAATTTGTAAGAAGTGACGGCGCTTAATTCCAGACATAGTTATCGCAGAAGGGATACTCTTGAACCGGGATTAATCGGTGAAAAACCGGATTAATCGGTCAAGGTCAGTTTATTGTTGTCCGAGTGAGGGGTGGTCGTAACGATAATTGGAGTTGAATCTGCCACCCATCTATCTAGACGATGCTCACATCCCGATGAGCAGTTCCTCGAAAGCCTTACTTTTGCTATGCTTAGGGTCAAGCCATCCAAGCTCGACCGCCTGCAAGAGCGTAAGTCCCATCCCTTTCAAAAAACGCGCAGTACGGCGCAACAACACTGCTTGAACCTCCTCTTTCTTCATGAATCGGGAGATCTCCTTATCTGTACCACGGGCAAGGATATTCAAAGCAGCGTTGTGGTCAGCCTGCAACACGACCCCAGTAAACCTGATGAAGCTGTCCCTATCCCTGCGACCCAATAAAGTCCCAGTAACAGAGTCAACTTGCGACGTGTAGCTCGGTTGAATCTCTTGGACTAATGAACCTGTCCAATTAGCCCATTTCTGTAGTGAGTCCCGCATGTAGCCTTTCATCCAGCTGTTAAGCTTGCGGGACATAGCTTTAGACTGAGGCTTCCCTTTCATCGGTTGGGTCAAGTCTTCGGCAAAAACTTTTAAGGGTACGCCCTCCGGGCATGCTGCGCAAACACCATTGAGCAGGGATTTGGAGGCAGCACCAATAACTTGAGCGATTGCTGCGGTGTCTTGCCTATAGCGTCGATTCTCTGTTTTCCTGCTCAAATTGTTTTCTAGAATTCTCGCCGACTTGGCAGGGTCTATTTTTTCCAGCTTCCGGTGTAATGCCCACAACTTGCCACGATTGCGATTTTTAGCAGTGATGCGGTCTGATTTAGCAGTCGCCACCGAACCCAAGCCTTTACCGTAGGCGCGACCGTTTGAATCATAAAATGCCTCAGTATAACCTTTGTCTATGCCAATCTCTCGACGCTGCCCTGGCGCGGTAATAGTGCCATGGTTGACCAGAAAGTGAATCTCGAAGCGCTCAAACTCAAGATTGTGGATGACGCTGATTTGCCCAGTTATCTTACGGTTAGACCTAACTAATATCCGATTACGCTGACCACGTCGTAGTCCAGCCAATTCTAACTCATAGGTATGACGAGAAATGCGCTTACAGGAGTAACCACCTTGCTGGTAAACTATTTGATTCTTTACCCAGCTATGACCGCGTTGAAACTGTTTCCTGACTATACGATGCAAGAAGGGATGATCTAGAAAACTGGTATCAGATAGCTGTTTATAGCACTGTTTCCGGTGCTTTTGATTCTCTTTGCCCGGATATCGATGATGCAAAGCTGTTCCTAGGGCTTCGATGCAAGCAGCCTGCTGAGCGCTAATAGCTTTGGCGACATCACTAACTGTCCATTCCATCAGTTTTGATGGCAAGCCTAATGACTCAGGAGTTCTTTTGGCTCTAACTAAGGAATAGGCTTTTTTCCAGTCCAGCCCCCAGTGCCTAAGACTGCCAAGTTTGTTATAAGTTTCTGAGCGCACAATACCCAAGCGCTGCATAGTTGATACAATCTCAGTTTCAACAGATTTAGCCATTCCTATAATTGGGACTATTTGCGTTGAGAGTTTTTCAGTTTGAATCGAGTTTCTGCGCTTAGGCATTGTCCGACCATCAATGCAACAATACTATGAAGCCAAAAATAAAAACGGATCGACAAGACCATTAGACACTAAAAAAAGTGTCTAATTTCACCCATTTTGTCCTGATTTATCACTGTTTTTTGCTATCTAATCGCAAGGCTACCGAAAACCCACCCTTCAAGGAAGTAAGGGTGGGTAATTTATGAGTATCGCCCTCAACCGTTACATAAGACTTACCCAAAGCTACCCACATCTGGACTTTCCTCTACGGAACAACTAATCCAAAGCTTACTTCAGAGCAAAATCCCACTTCATCCTGAAGGCGAAGGCGCTACTCCAGTCCGTAGGGCGTACACGACGTAACTCGCCGCGTATAAGTTCAAGGTTTTTAATTTGAGTACTTCGCTACCTATCCGTTCT
>JAAHGS010000161.1 GCA_010692645.1 Symploca sp. SIO2E9 | reverse complement strand
TCCATCTCCCCCTCTCCCCCTCTCCCCATCTCCCCCTCTCCCCATCTCCCCATCTCCCCATCTACATCTACTGACAAGATGCAAGTTAAAACTGTTAGTAGGGATATCCGAATCTAATTTAGGGGGCAATCCCAGAAGCAAAACTTACCGAGATAGCACAAAATCTTCTTAGTAAGACCGTTAACATGATTGAGATTGAGTTAGACCCATGACTGTACTAGAACAGGGCAACATCACAATTCATACAGAGAATATCTTTCCCATTATTAAGAAGTCCCTATACACTGATCATGAAATCTTCTTGCGGGAACTGATTTCTAACGGCGTGGATGCTATCCAGAAATTGAAGATGGTTTCTTATTCTGGGGAAGTTGACGGTGAAGTCGGGGAACCGGAAATTACCATCAGTGTTGATAAGGACAAAAATACCCTCTCCGTCTCGGATAATGGCATCGGGATGACTGCCGATGAGATCAAAAAGTATATTAACCAGGTTGCCTTCTCTAGCGCTGAAGAATTTATCCAGAAGTATCAAAAAGATGCTGACCAACAAATTATCGGTCATTTCGGTTTAGGTTTCTACTCCTCCTTTATGGTGGCGAAGAACGTAGAAATTGATACCTTATCTTATAAGGCAGGAGCCTCAGCTGTTCATTGGTCTTGCGACGGTTCACCAGCCTTTGAAATCTCAGATTCAGAGCGCACAGAGCGAGGCACAACCATAACCCTTACCCTCCAAGAAGAGGAGAAGGAGTACCTTGAACCATCCAGGGTTCGCCAGCTGGTGAAAACCTACTGCGATTTTATGCCAGTATCGATTAAATTCGAGGGGGAGGTTATTAATAAGCATGAGGCAATTTGGAAGAAATCACCACGAGAGTTAAATAAAGAAGATTATTTAGAGTTCTACCGCTACCTCCACCCCTTCCAGGAAGAACCGCTATTGTGGGTACACCTGAATACTGATTATCCCTTCCTGCTTAATGGTATTCTTTACTTCCCGAAGCTAAAACCTGATGTCGATGTCAACAAGGGACAAATTAAACTATTCTGTAATCAGGTATTTGTCAGTGACCATTGCGAAGAAATCATTCCTAACTTTTTGATGCCGCTCAGGGGTGTCATTGATAGCCCTGATATTCCCCTCAATGTCTCTCGTAGCGCCCTCACAAATGACCGCACTGTGCGCCGCATTGCTGATTTTATTGCTAAAAAAATTGGCGATCGCCTCAAAGAACTCTATACTGAAAACCGCGCTGAGTACATCCGTTGCTGGCAAGATGTCGGCACCTTTGTCAAGTTTGGCTCTCTCAACAACGACAAATTCAAAAAGCAAGTTGAGGAGATTGTCATCTACCGCACCACCTATGAGGTAGGGGAGCAAGAGAGCAAGGAAGCATCAGAGCAGGGTAGCGATTCAGAGACTCCCAAAGTAGAAGTACAGTCTCAGGAGGGTGATGCCTGGGAAGATGTTACTTCTCCTACCAGTGGTGATGAGGAAAAAGCAGCAGTTTCTACTGAACCCTACACTACTCTCAAAGAGTATTTGGAGCGCAACAAAGAAAGCCACGAAAACCGCGTCTTCTACTGTACTGATGAAATTACCCAGGCTACCTATGTAGAACTTCACAAAAACCAAGGTTTGGAAGTCCTATTTATGGACTCCTTTATCGATAGTCACTTTATCAGTTTCCTCGAACGTGAATATTCTGATGTCAAATTTGCGCGGGTAGATGCTGACTTAGATGATACCCTAGTTGACAAGGATAAGGCAGCGGATATTGTTGATCCTAAAACTAACAAAACCCGTTCTGAAACTATTAAAGAACTGTTTGAGAAAGCCCTCAACAAGCCGAAAGTCAACATCCGTACCCAAGCGCTGAAGTCCGATGATCCCCAGGGTACACCTCCAGCTATGGTGCTCTTGCCAGAAGCAATGCGGCGTCTCCAGGAGATGACGGCACTAATGCAGCAGCAGTCAATTCAGTTTCCAGAAGAACATGTTTTAGTAGTTAATACGGCTCATCCACTGGTGGAGAATTTGGTCAAAATTAGCCAGGGTTCTATTGTCCAAACTGGAGGCGATTCCCCTTCTGCTGAATTGGCTAATATGCTGTGCCATCATATTTATGATTTGGCTTTGATGGCACAGAAGGGCTTTGATGCTGATGGCATGAAGACTTTTGTGGAACGTTCTAATAAGGTGCTGACGCAGTTGACTAAGCAGATTTAAGTAATAAGTAATAAGTAATAAGTAATAAGTAATAAGTTAAGATAATAATATTTATTGCTTATTACCTATTATTTATTATGCTATTGGAGCAGAGGATTAAGTCTCTGGTAGAATCTGAGTTTGGGGAGATTCTCAAGCGTGTTTCTACTGTCCCTATGCCTAATAATCAACAAGAGGCATATCGACTGGTACGTTACTTAGATTTGCCAATTCCCCAAGTTGCAAGAATACGTGGTAAGGATATAACTGATGCTGGGATAAAACTTGGCAGAGGTTTTGTTAGTTGGCCCTCGGGTACCGTAGAAACGGATAACTTGAGGTTTAGACTTTTAGCCTTGGCAAAGAAGATTGAGCCTGAGGAACGACTTTTTCAATCTCAAAAACCAGTATTTGAAGTAATTTGGGAACTCAATAAACAATTTGATGTTGGTATCAAGCGCTGGCAAGAGTATCAAGATTTAGCAGCAAAGGATATTGAGGCTAGATTACCTAACTTTTTGGTATTAGGAGCTCCAAAAAGTGCAACTACTTGGCTTTATGCTTGTTTGGCTGCCCATCCCGATGTATTTGTGCCCGTCGATAAAGAGCTAGAGTTTTTTGGTACTCATCGTTATTATTTAGGACTAAATTGGTATAAGCCAAAATTCGCTAACTGGAATTCTCAGCAAGCTGTTGGTGAGGTTTCAGTTGGTTATTTTAGTTATGAGCAAGCTGCTGAGCAGATTTACAAAACTTTAGATAGCTCTTCACTGAAGCTTATAGTACTGTTAAGAGAACCTCTAGATTGTGCTCTTTCCTTTTATTTCCATTGGTTGCTCAGAGGCGAAGCACCAAGGACTTTTGAGGAATCATTTAAGTTCAGAAGATTTAGAAGATTCTACCATAGAACTGTAAATTATTATCAGCATTACCAAAAATATTTACAGTATTTTGAAAAAGACCAGATTTTAATTATTCTCTTTGAAGAGATTAAACAACAACCTTTAGCTGTACTCAAGCGAGTTTTTGAGTTTTTAAATGTCGATGTTGATTACTACAATCAAGTTTTTGAGCGCAAGAAGAATATAGGGTATTCAATTAAAAATCTGAACCTGCACTACTTACTACACCACACAGAGATAGTGTGCCGGGAATTACTGCCCTCCAGGATTAGCGAAAAAATCAGTTACCGCCTTAGAGAACACAATAACAAAGTAAATATTATTAACCAGCGCCCGACTCAGCAGATTGAACAGCGAATATACCGCCAGCTACAACAAGAGTATCACCTTAACAATCAGAAGTTGGCGGAACTAGCAGGGATTGACTTGTCTAGGTGGGATTGTTTGTAATTTGTTAATTGTTCATTGAGAAAACATTCCACAACTGCCGAATACCAACCCAATGTTTGCGCAGCATGCGCAGAGCGCGTACCATGAGCCTTAGTTAGGGCTTGCTGAATTAATATAGAATGCATACCAAACAAGGGTTTTGAGCCTTTTTTTCGCTTTCAAGTGCCAGGTTATAGCAACTATGGGCTCAAAATCCCTGCACTTAATCGGAAAATCTCGGAGCTGATCATGGATAATCAAGCTTAGAACTATCGGTTTTTCCCTACTCCCTGCTCCCTGCTCCCTTCTCCCTCTCCTTACCAAAGACTTATTCAGCAAGCCCTAGTTACAATATAAGATTGTGGTCAATACAGTACTGGAGAACACCATGTCACGTAAGTGTCAACTGACTGGCAAGAAGGCGAATAATGGCTATGCGATTTCTCACTCGCACCGACGCACAAAGAAGCTACAGCAGGTTAATTTACATTCTAAAAGGGTTTGGTGGCCTGAGGGCAACCGCTGGGTGAGGTTGCGACTTTCGACTAAAGCCATTAAGACTCTGGAGAAAAAAGGTTTGCAAGCTATGGCGAATGAGGCTGGGATTAACCTCAACCATTATTAAGTATATTTGTGGGATGCAGCGTAGGGGCGCACCGACGTGCGCCCTTTTAAAGGTAAACCAACGTGCGCCCTTTTAAAGGTAAACCCACGTGCGCCCTTGTAAAAGTAAACCCACGTGCGCCCTTGTAAAAGTAAACCAACGTGCGCCCTTGTAAAAGTAAACCAACGTGCGCCCTTGTAAAGGTAAACCCACGTGCGCCCTTGTAAAGGTAAACCCACGTGCGCCCTTGTAAAAGTAAACCCACGTGCGCCCTTGTAAAGGTAAACCCACGTGCGCCCTTGTAAAAGTAAACCCACGTGCGCCCTTGTAAAAGTAAACCCACGTGCGCCCTTGTAAAAGTAAACCCACGTGCGCCCTTGTAAAAGTAAACCCACGTGCGCCCTTGTAAACCTAAACCAACGTGCGCCCTTATCCCAAAATTTTCCTACTGTAGTGATAGGTTTTCTCGAACAAGTGGGTAGGATAATAGTAGTTCGCTGTTTGTGAAAATTTCCAGGCAGTGGCTCTCAAAACATGAGCAACTTTGAAGGGATAGTGGAGAGCTAGCCCTGTAGGAGTTTGCTTGGTATATTCAGGGTGCGTAGCTTATACCTTCGTATAACAATACGAGCTAATTTAAACTCAATCAGGAAAATTACGGATAATTTTAACTTGCTTTAAAGCAGATTTTAACCTATCCTCCCGATTGCTAGTGAGTAGTT
This sequence comes from Symploca sp. SIO2E9, assembly GCA_010692645.1. Classification (GTDB taxonomy): domain Bacteria; phylum Cyanobacteriota; class Cyanobacteriia; order Cyanobacteriales; family Coleofasciculaceae; genus SIO3C6. The sequence goes on along the minus strand of JAAHGS010000161.1, from coordinate 10,553 downwards.
CGATTGTGACTACAGAGGTTGATATAGATAGAATAAGCTTTTGCTGGTATTTACCCAGTCTGAGACTCTGCTTTCATTAGGCTAGAGTTGGCTGGATTGAAGCTAGTTGTTTACTATTAATTTTTTTTCATTCTTTAGGGTGATCCCAGATTTGACGGTAAAGCAGCCATGTCAACCCGCAGATTAGTTAAGTCCTTTCGGAAATTATTTAAAATCATTTGGAAGCTATCGAGAGCCATCACTAAAGCTTTTATGAAGTGGCTTTTGCGTAGCTTGCTTGTCTTGGGTAGAAGGCGCAGTTTTGCTAGGGCAGGTTTTGTCTTGCCGACGGTGACGATGGTAACGCTGGTGGTGGTGTTGCTGACGACGGCAATTTTGATTCGCTCTTTTGATAGGGCGAAGAATGCTAGTAATTTTAGAGTAAATAGGGCGGTGCTGGCGGCGGCGACTCCAGCGATTGACAGGGCAAGGGCGAAATTAAAGTTCTTGTTTGAGGATGATCCTACTCTGCCACGAGCAACTCCTTCAGATGAGGCACTTGAAAATGCTCTTATTAATGACAGATATAACTTTGGAGATGAGACACGTCTGTTACTAGAATATGATTTCGACACAGATAACGAAGATGATAAAAAACTAGATAGTGCCTGGAGATTTCCCGTTGATACAGATAACAACGGAAAATTTGATAGTTATACTCTCTATGGGATTTACTACAAAAATCCTCCAGTTGACGAAACAAATGATGGGAAAAAAACATTTGCAAGGGCAAGAACGCCCCTAGAAGCAAGAACACTACCAATTGATGAGGGGCAACTATCTCTTAGTTGTCAAACAGCAGCAGGCGGTGGTGCTTTGGTGAGTACTAACGACTGGTTTCGTATTGGCAGTAGAGTTAAGAAAGCATTTTTTGTCTACACAACCAATGTTCCGATAACTGATACAGATGGTCTTGATGATAAATATGAACTTTACACAGGCAACAAGGGCTTTTCGGCATTAGAGATGCATCAAGACAGAGCGCGTATTCCTCTAAACAATAATGCTGTCTGGTTTGACGATGATATCGAAGTTGGTAACTTAGGCGGCCCTTTTAATCTGAATGGTCGAGTTTTCACTAATGGTAATCTATTAGTTGGGAGCGCTAGTTACCAGGGCGGTGCGGATAATCAGCTGAAGTTTTACCAGGTAAGTAGTCCTGAATCCTGTTATTACGAAGAGGAAAATAGCGAAATTCTGGTGGGAGGGAACGTTGCTTTAGGTGACATCAGAATAGATGAAGACGCTACAGAGCCAAAGCCAGTTGAGGTTCACCTATTTAAAGGTAGAGGTATAGAGAATGATCCTACCAAGAACGGGAATGATGGTATTAGGAAAATTGACGGTAAAAATAATACGACTACAGAAGACGGCGGCAGCAAAGTTGGCTACAACAGTCTAGCTTTCGACTTTCGTATTGGAGCGATGATAAGTAAAGTCCTTGAAAATAATGGGGTAAATTTCGAGGCTAATGCTCCACAAACTGTTATCGATGCAGTTGATAAGGCAATTAAAGAAGGACAAGACCAAACGAAAAGTATAGAAGAAATTCAGCAACAAGAACTCAGAAAATATTTCAGAGAGCGAGTAAGGCGAGTTCCTTTTACAGAAGTTGCAACTGCTAACAGAGATGATGCCCTGGGTGCATTTATCAATGACCCCTTACCTAATGGAGAACCACCGCTACCGTGGAGAATACTTAACACAAATAACACAGGTTTGACCCTCAACTCAGATGGTGACACCTTATTCTTGCCTACTACAGATCCATTAATACTACGACAGGAACAGGAGAAAAAAGAATTCAATATAGGTGATCGCATTTCTTTAGGTAATGGTCTTCCTAAGTTTTGGACTGAGGAGGGCGAGGTAAATCCTGGTAAGTATAAGCAAGGGGAACAAACGCTTGATCAAGAACCTAATGATTTTAGGTGGAATAACAAAAATGGTAATGGAAATACAGATAATAACCGCACTAGAGAAAGTCAAATACAAACCTTAGATGACTTGGGTGATACTGGCAGAGGAGGTTTTTGGGAGGCAGTAGCAGCTAAAGCAGAGCCATACGAGACAGACGACTTTCCTGGTGGATTGCGCATAGTTACAGGAGCTGGGGTTTATGGATACCCAGGTTCTACGATTGATGCTTTAAACACAGATGTTGGTTTTAACCCCTCCTTTCTGCCAAATCTTACAACTCTAGACAACTTTGAGCCTCCGCCTAATGCTCCCACTGAATTAGGAGGGAACCCGTATCATCTAGTTTGGCCCGACACGATGCCCATGCAAGGGGGCGTTGATAATCCTATTACAATTAATATCGATGAGAATACAGCCCCGCCTGATTTCCGAATGCGGGCTACGGTACTTTACCACTATGCAGCAAACGAGGGGGCAGAGCAAACGCCAATTGCTTGTGTTAGCAGTTACTACGATCCAACTAATTACAATACCGCTCACAATGGCACTGTGGGTTTACCTTGGGATCGTATTGGCGCAGCTATTCAATATAACCCTTGGACTACTCCACCAGACATTGCCACAGCTAGATCTAATAACGGTGTTGTTTATAACTTCACAACATCTACTGCTACTAACTTAGCTGCTCATCAAGCCGAACTTATAGAACAAGCTACGATGATGTTCCCAGATGGACGTCTAGCTAACATGCCTTTACACGAGGCGATGAGAAATGATGCTAATGGAGATCCTCTTACTTTAGCTGATCGAGCAGCAATTGATGCTGCCTCCTGTGCGATCGAGATTTTGGAAGATACAGTCACACCAGGTGGCCCTGCTTACTTAGCCAATGGTGCGATTAAGGAGGCAGCCTTCCTTGATGCTAGAGAAATTAAGGCAATTAGTAGCTTCTTAGATGATCCAGAGGCTCTAAATCCTCTAGGTACTGAAGATGAGGCTAAAATTGCTCTCAACCAAGCTCAAGGTCTAAATAGTATCTACACACTTCCCTTAGAGCAACGCCAGCCCTTAGAGATTCGAGTTACGGAAATAGACTTGGCTCAGTTGAGACTTCAACAAGTTGGCGATGACTTCCTACTGCCTAATAGTGGAATTATCTATGCAACTCGTGATGATGCTTTGCCAGATTTGAGTCAGGCAAGTGGGGAGACGCTTGTAAATCAGGATGCTATAGATGCAGGTGCAGGTGATGATATTAATAGCGATCGCAATTATCCTAGCCCTGAGCAAGAAGAAGTTAGTCCTAGCGACTTTCAACTTGACCCTACTCGTCGTCCTAATGGTATCCGCTTAATTAATGGTCAAACCCTATCTCGTACTAATAATAATGATTTTGATGAAGAGAACGAAGAAAAGGGTTTAATTCTGGCTTCTAATGTACCAGTTTACATCCAGGGTAATTTTAATCTCCATGCTAAACCAGGCCCAGGAGAGGAAATAGAAGAATTCACACAACCCCTGCAAGGCAACTATAGAAATTTCTATACACGCGACAAACCTAACAACAGCTTTGCTTGTCGCAATGGGCAGCCTGGTTGCGATGGAACTGGAGATCAATGGCGTCCTGCAACTATTCTCGCAGATGCTGTGACTTTACTTTCTGATGATTTTGTAGATGGCTTCCGCAATCAGGGTGATTATGACTTAGGAAATCATGTAGGTAACTCTGCTGTAGATACTCGACTTAATAATGGCTTCTGGTGGAATAATTTTGTTACCAGTGCTTTGTGGTGGGATCGGGGTGATACACCTACACCTTTTCCTAGAAATAAACCTAACGATAACGATGGTGTTCTAGAGAATAGTTATGTTGGTTCCTATCTGGTTAATGGTGTAACACCCATTCAGCGACGCACAGAGTTCCCTGAGTACCAGATGGAAATTTGCCGGAGGATCCCTGCGTCCTTGTGTGGTCCAAATGATTGGAAACAAAGTGGTGCTGGCACTACAGGTAATATCAATACAGATAACTCAGATGGTCTACGCTATGTAGCTCCTGAGGATTTGGGTTATCCCCGCCGTGTTGCTTTTGAACGGAATGCTTATGGCTTACTGACACTAGTTGGTAATGGAAATCTAACGCCACAACCAAGAGGAATAGTAGGCAATACTCCGCAACCCTTCCAATACGGTAATGCTAGTACTACACCTGATTTGGCAGATAATGCCCTCTGGTTTGCGGTAACTGATACAGGCAATACAGATCCAGCAACTCTATTAGCAGATCCAAATACACCAGATTACAATGACAATGCACTTCCCTACTATCTAGTAGATAATGAGGATCCAGCTCAACTATCGACAGATCCAAATCAGCAAATTTTAGAGAGACAAATACTTCTACCAGGTACTCCAGAATTTCCAGAAGAGTTAGTCGCAATCCTACCTAATCTGGAGGAATTGAATGGTGAAGCTGCTGATGATCCTTCCGATTTCGCAGTGTGTATAGGAACTCAGGGTTCTCAACAAGAGTATAATGTGACAAATGCCCTACCTAATCCTTGTCCAGGAGTTAATAATGAAATTGGACTGGTAATAGCTGACCTAGCACAACTGAGGGCGCTAGCAACAGATCCAAGGTTAGAAAATGTCGTAGCAGATCTTACTCAAGTAACGCCGCTAAATCCTCTAGAACTAAATGCTCAAGCAAAGGTTAATGTCTACGAGCTTGCTCCTGGCGAAACCATTGCTGGAAATATCACTCTCAACAACAATCAACACATAGACCCTATCTTCGTCATAAAATCAGCACCGGGGGAATCTATTGTATTTGATGCTAGTAGTAATATCCCTGATGCTCCTACTAATTTACAGGGAGTTAACCCAAATAACATCTTTTGGGTTTCTGATTTGGATATGACCATTAACAGTACCCAAAGTTTAACTGGCAACTTCCTGGGTTCAGGCAATCTAGCTATTAATGCAGGTAATATTTTTGGTGGTCGTTTCCTCGGGTTTGCGACAGGTACTTTGGGAGGTAATATCACCGCCATGACTGCAGCCCAGCCCCAACTAATACCAATGTTGCAGATATTCAACCCTACAGGAGAGCCTGCCAACGGGGCAGTTGCATTTGATGGACAGCTAGAGGAGCAATGGCTACAGCGGGTTGAGGAAGATGAACAAATCTATAATGCAGCATTTGTAGCAGGAAACTCTCCATCTAGACCAAGTGGTTTCGCTGAAGGTGTAGAAGAAACTGGTGGTGGTTTAAATAACTTTGTACGTTTCTTAGAAGCTTGGGAAAAAAACAGTACAACCAAAATTGAAGGTAGCTTTATCCAAGCTAAACGAAGTGCTTATGCTACAGGACCTTATCAAGCGGCTGATTGGAACCAGGATACACTATTCTTTAATGGTGATCCTGAAACTAACCCTGTATACTCGCAAGGTACTAGATTTGATCAGTTCAATTACAGAGGTGGTGCAGAAGAATTCCGAGTACCATTCTTCCGAGCACCAGCAAGACAATATGGTTACGATGTAGCCATCTTATCCCAAAGCCCAGACCTATTTTCGGAAAGATTTACTCAACCACCAGCAGGTAATCCCCAAGAATTCTTCCGGGAAGTTGGTAGAGATGATCCTTGGGTTGAAACCCTACTGTGTGCTCAAGAGAAAGAAAACCCCAATCAATTTGCAATTCCAGAAGATCAACGCCCTCAAGATTGCATATAAACCTAGCAACCCAACCCTCAAACCTCAAAAGCTGATGACTCGATTATGTTCACCCGCAAACGGCTAAAACTTCTTCTTCAGCTCCATAACAGCCAATCTGGCTTTACGATTATGGAGTCCCTGCTAGCAATCATGGTGGTTGCTATCCTAATGACATCGATCGCACCTGTACTTGTCCTCTCAGTAGCCACTAGAATGCAGGCTAAACGTGTGGAATGGGGAGCGCAAGCGGCAAGTTCCTACATAGATGGTATTAAATCCGGAGCAATCACCCCTCCAAAACATCTAGAGATTATTACAAAAGCCCCAGAAGATGATGAGGGCGATAATTTCAATGTTTTTGAAGAGCAACTTAAATTTGCTGAAGTTAAATCTCTTGAAGAGATCATCTTACCAGCCTGCGATAACCTAACGGCAAATGATTCTGGCTACTGCGTAGACACAGAAGCCCTAAGTTTGTATTGCGTAGACTTAGATAACGATGGTGGTTGTAGTAATGGCAGTAACAAAGACTTAATTATCCAAGCTTTTCGCAGTGCACAGGAAACTCAAAAAGGATACCTTCTGGGTATCAGAGTATATCGCGCTAATGCCTTTGACGGTAAGAGAGAACTAATTGCTGGTAGGGGTGAAACAGAATCGACTTTTACTGGAGGAACAGGCTTGAATAATAAGGAACAAGCACCGCTAGTGGAGCTTTCGACAGAAATTTCTGGGGATGAGAACACTCTTAGCGATTATTGCGATCGCTTAGGTTGTGGTTAATCAAACAAATCCCCCATCTAGATCATCGCCACAGATGCAATCACTAAAATAGTCTAACTCGGAAACCGCTATACCATGATCAAGCCACTCAAATTTTTTCTAACCCGTCACCGCAAGCGCTCTCGACGAGCAAAAAAAACTAGTGGCTTTACTCTTATAGAACTGCTAGTGGCGATGATCCTAGCATCGATAATTATCAGCTCTTTGCTATCCTTCATGGTCACAATGGTGAAAACAGACCGTGATGAACAAGCAAAAACAGCCTCAGAGCAGGAAATTCAGGCAGCAGCTGAGTACATAACCAGAGATTTAGAACAAGCTGCATATATATATGATGATTTAGACCAAATTAAAAATCAATTACCGCCTCTAGCTGGTGAGGTAGGAGGTTGTGAACAAGATGTATGTGAACCTGTTCTTGTCTTTTGGAAGCTACAGTTAATACCAGATGCAATTACTGTTAAGGATGATAGCACCCACGATACTTCTGTTTACTCCCTCGTTGCATACTACCAAATTAACAATGACACCGAAGACACTAACTGCGCTAATGATACTTGGTCATGTACTACTCGCATTGGTAGGTTTCAAATTAAAGATGCAGTTAGGGATTTTGATGGTGAGGTGGTTGAGGATAAAGAAGCGGATCCAGGCTTCAATCAGCCTTTTGATCCCGAAGATACCGGTACTATTAAAGAACAGTTGAAAAATTGGCAAAGAGAAGGCGAATATAATCGACAAAAACAGCGAATTATAACCCTGATCGATTATATCGACAACAGCAAATCAGGAAATCCTGGAGATGGCGCTCCTGAACCTAAAGCTTGCCCTCAAAAGATAGATAATGAAGGCAACCCTAGAACAGACGATGATGGTAATGACGAATTGTTAGGACTAGTTGGTGCTTCCTTTGGAACATCAAGTTTTTATGCCTGTATTGATTCTGACAGAACCATAGCGCAAGTCTTTTTAAGAGGGAATGCTAAGGCTCGCATAGATCCTAGGAATGATAAGTATAATCCTAACAAACCTGCCTTTTTTCCATCAGCAAAAATTGAGGTCAGAGGAAGGGCAACTTTCGGTAGTTAAACCTCCTATCGCTTTTGAGTCGAATTGCTGACATTATAAAAAAATATAGGAGGGCAAGTTGAAAAACTTAGCATTATTAAAAACCATACAAAGACTTTACCGAAAAGAAGCAGCTAGAAACTTAGTTCAGCCAAAGCCAAAATTAATTACCTCAGCAGATAGTAAGCGAGAAATTTCTCAAAATGAGGCAGGATTCACCCTAATCGAACTAATAGTGGTGATTATCATTATCTCAGTTTTAAGTGCAATCGCTGCTCCCGGTTGGTTAGCATTTACTAATCAGCGCCGAGTAAATGCTGCCAATGACGAAATTTTGAATGCACTACAGAGAGCACAAAGCGACGCTAAAAGGAGGAAACTCAGCTACAGCGTTAGTTTTAGAACAGATGATCGTGTTCCACAAGTTGCCACATATCTAGCTAAAGATAACAATGGAAACGATGTTACTCCTGATGACTTAGATCCTAATACCTGGAAAACTTTGGGCAACGATTTTGAGCTTAAGCCTGGACAAGTTTTGCTAGGAACAAGCATTAATGGAGAAAACATATCTAGTGACACCTTTGAGTATGCTTCAGGTAACGAACAAACGATTACATTTGACTTCAATGGTAATCTGCCACTTAAGGATGCTTCAAACTTTTCCGAGAATGGCTTAATAATTGCTGTTGCTGTACCCGATACTAGTGAAAATCAACAGCCTATTGAGTCAACAAGGCGATGTGTGAAGGTGCAAACCCTTTTAGGAGCCATGCAAATTGGGAAAGGAGATGAATGTGACACCGACAATTAGAAACTAAAAGATAATAACAATTGAATGGATATTCTATAACACCTACCCTACCAAACACAACCGTAAAAACCCTGACTTTCCAGAAGTCGGTTTTTTTTAATTATTAAGTGCTTATCCCCTGTTAGTCCTTCAAAAAATCGAATTAAAACTGAACTTGAAAGACTAATTTTCTCAGGGTAAAAGCCGATGCAAACTAAAAATAAATATAATAAAAAAACAGTCTCAAATTCAACCAAAGGCTTCACACTAATCGAACTAATAATCGTAGTACTAATGATATCAATATTAGCTGCGATCGCAACCCCAAGTTGGGTACTTTCCGTAAACATTCAGCACCTCAACACAGCCCAAAATCAAATTTACAGAGCAATGCAAGAAACAAAAAGCAAAGCCAAACTAGAAAAAAGAACCTGGCAATTCAGCCTTAGAGAAAAAGACAAAGTTGTGCAGTGGGCAGTGCATCCAGCTAAATACGAAGAATTCATTCCTTCAGGCATTCATTGGCATAACCTCGGAAAAAATATCCGCGTAGACAAATATAAAAACGACAAAGGCGAATACGAAACAACCCTTGACTCTCCAGGTAACAAAACCGTTACAGGGCCATGGAAAGTCCAATTTAAGTATCAGGGAAATACCAAGGGAGGAGACTTAGGAAGAGTCTCTCTTACTACAGAATACACAGGCAAAATCAAGCGTTGCGTAATAGTCTCTACCTTGATTGGTACAATCCGCACAGGTAGAGAGCATTCTAAATCTAAAGACGGGAAGTATTGTTACTGAGACTTAATAAACAATTAACCTCTCATCAATCTTCAGCAAACACATAGCGATAAAGCTCACTTGCATCAGGTTCAGGACTTTCCTCAGCAAACTTAACAGCATCATTAATCTCTTCCTGAACTTTGCTCTCAATCGCTTTAAGTTCCTCCTCAGACGCCAAATTCTGTTCAGTGAGATAGGCTGTCAACTTTTTAATCGGATCACGAACAAACCAGAAATCCTTCTCTTCCTTAGAGCGAAGTTCATCAGGATCAGCAAGAGAATGACCTCGGAAGCGATAGGTTAAAGCTTCAATTAAAGTAGGGCCCTCTCCAGCACGAGCACGGGCAATTGCTTCAGTGGCAGCTGCACGTACTGCCAGCACATCCATACCATCTACCTCGACGCCATGCATGCCAAACACACTAGCTTTCTTATAAATTTCAGGCTGAGAAGTTGCCCTTTCATGAGCCATACCAATCGCCCATTTATTATTTTCAACAACATAGAGAATTGGCAGTTTCCAGAGGGCAGCCATATTCAAGCATTCAAAAAACTGACCATTATTGCAAGCCCCATCACCGAAAAAGGCAGCCGTAACTTGATCAGCACTACTATCCCCTAAAGCCTTACGCCGATATAGACTCTGATAAGCACAACCAGTAGCAACAGGAATACCCTCAGCAACAAAAGCATAACCACCGAGTAGACGATGTTTCTGTGAGAACATGTGCATCGAACCGCCACGTCCCTTACTGCAGCCAGTCTCCTTACCAAACAACTCCGCCATTACCTCCTGTGCACTGACCCCAGCACTCAAAGCATGGACATGATCACGGTAAGTACTACATACATAATCTTCATCCCGCCGCAAAGCCCTAATCACACCCGTGGAGACTGCCTCCTGACCATTGTAAAGGTGAACAAAACCAAACATCTTGCCCCTGTAGTACATTTCAGCACACTTGTCCTCAAACAAGCGCCCCAGCATCATGTCCTCATACAGTAGCAATCCTTCATCTCTGGTAATTATTCCTGGTTCAACCTTAAATTCGGGTACAATTCGTTCCTGAGCCATTGATTTAAATCTATTCTATTTGACACTCCCGTCGCTAAAAGCGAGGGATTCTTGAGCTAATCACTGCCCTTTGGAATTAAACAATTCTACTCAGGTCTTACACGATTATGTCTAGTCCGAGTCTACTAGAATATCACTTATTATCTAGAAACCCTGTTAATGGACTACTCTCCAAGCTTTTACCTAAATTAATAGGAGGTTCACGCATGCCCTGCGGTACGTGCAGATTATTTAGTTTTGACAAAAATGCTATTCCGACTGAGAAATCGGCATTGTACGTGCGGTATAAACATCTGAGGAAACCTCAGATGACACGCACTTACGAATTTTGGCTCGTTTGAAATCCTAGCAAGATCAATTACACCATTT
>JAAHGS010000160.1 GCA_010692645.1 Symploca sp. SIO2E9 | reverse complement strand
ACCAGCCAGAAGCCTTGCGCACTACTCGCGCCTGCTTAACTTCTCCCCCTTGAGGAATCTCTCTTGATTGCCGGAGCTTAACCTTTCCTATTTTTGGAAGCTTGATTAATCCCTTTTCTAAGGGCTTCACTCCCAATTGAGGAAAGACAAATGACCGCATTGATCCATACTTCTTAAAGCGAGGGAACCCGTGGGAGTTCTCCCACATGCTTACAAACGCCTTTTCTAGTCGCTTAATTGTTTGTTGAAGCACATGGACTTGAACTGCTTTTAGTTGGGCAATTAAAGCTCTAGCAGTAGTAAGCCCTCGGCACTGACTGGCATAATTCGGGCGTTTGGCATCAGCTGGAATGATGTATTCTGACTTGAGGGAACAAGCGTTTATCTTACACGATCTCGACTTAAACCAGTCTTTTCTTTCGGCTAAAGCGTAGTTGTAGACTTTCCGGCACTGTTCCAGCCATTGTTCAAATATAACGACTTGGTTTGCTGTTGGTTTAAGTTTAAATTCGTAAGTTAAATTAAACACTTGTTCACCTCCTTGTTCTTATTGTACTCCTTTGTTGAGTATTCGTGTAGTCTCTTTATCAAAGGCGTTGATATTGAAATTCCCCCTAGAAGAAGGAGGCACCAAACCCATTTTTTTGGTCAAAATATAGGTTTAACTCGCTTGCAAGTTGCACAAGCTTGTGGTTTTGTAGAATCCACAGTGATTAATTTCGAGTTCAAGAGCGTAATTGCTTAAGTGCTGAAAAGGTACTTTTAGATAAACTTGCCAATATGGCAACTAAAATCTGGCAGAGATAGCTATATTGAAATCTATGTTGATGCAGAGCTTAAGAACAATATTACCAAATTCATCTTTGGCTCTAGCTAATAAACTTCTCCAAAAATATCAATTCAATGAAAGATGTAGACATAGATTTAACTGATTTAGACATACACTTGTTTGAGCCTGTTTTTACTAGTCTGTTTGATGGTGTTCTAGATGAGGACAAGATTCTTACTGGTGGAGATGATAACGACACCTTAGAAGGAGGAAGCGGTGATGATTTTATCGATGGTGGCAATGGTGATGATGTTTTGAGAGGTGGGTTGAAAATTTTCCCTTATGCTTCAGGCAACGATACTCTTATTGGTGGGAATGGTAATGACTATCTTGCTGGTGAATTGGGTAATGATCTTCTTAATGGTGGGAAGGGCAATGATACTCTAGCCGGCGATTATGGTAAAGATCTCCTCAATGGTGGGAATGGAAACGATATTTTACAAGGTGGTTATGATGATGATACCCTGATTGGTGGTCAAGGAGCTGATACTTTTCAACTTGCTAATAACACCTTTACTGCCTTGCCCGGCTTGACTATTTATTCATACGGAGAACATCAAAAATTGGGAATTGACACTACAAGGTTTGGAATAGACACTATCGAAGATTTCAATTACGAAGAAGGTGATAAAATTGAAATTTTAATGGGTTTTGGTTCTCGCTCATTTATCATTGATCAAATTGATTATAGTCAAGAAACAGGTATTTTATCCTTTGAAAACAAACAGTTTGCTCAGCTACAAACTGGTCTTGATTTTATACCTGAACGTGACATTACCTTAGATTTTGTTCGCTCTCCATTTTTTTGGTAATAAGTGTTATCTCTCTTCTGTCACTCTCCGGTTTTTCCTATTATTGATATTTTCTAGCAAGGAGATATATTAGTAGATATAGCGTTTGTTCATCTAATTTTAGCGATTTCCCGGATCTGAACAATTTCTATGAAGGAAAAAGTCTGCGATTGCCTTCGGCACTAGCGAAGCTAATCGCTTCCTATACAAAGGCTCTAGGATTTAGAAATGGCAAGGGTTTTCGGAGAGTGACACAAGAGGGATAGATGACAGTATTGAAAGTGATTCAGCTAGGTATGTAATTACAAAGCTCCACCGTGAGCATAACCTTAAGACTGAACTAGTCGAACCTATAAAAGATTACGATAAATTCAAAGAAGGAATACAAAAAATAAAGTACGCGGGTAAGATTGCTACTCAAGAATAGGCTTTACCCTCTTGACCCCCAATGCAAGCAGAGCTCAATTGTAGCGATCGCCTTTTTGGAAAGATTAGTAGAATGCGATCGCGCCAAGCTGCCTCTATGTTGCCAGCAGCTTTTTGAGGGTTTTTCAGAACAAAAATCAGGTAGTAGTGATAGAGCCTGCTTGCTAGCGTCTTTGAATCTTTGAAGTACAGGTAATTTCCCTGATGACAAGAAGACTATCAGCATGAGAAAATAAACTATAGTTTTATGGGAAGAGTATTTGAGAAATGTTTATTGGTAGTACACAAGCAGCACATCTGATGGGTGTATCGGTGAGGCGAGTACGCCAGTTACTCTCTGGAGGCAGAATTCAGGGAGCCTTTAAGGCTGGGAAGTTCTGGATGATTCCTCTGGTAGGGGGAATGCCAAAAGTGAAAGAGGGAACAAGAGGTCCCAAAGCCCGTTGGCACAGAAAAAGACCTTCCCCCGTAACTATCATTCACGTTAATCAGCACACTATTCGACAAAATCAAAAACAGGAAAAATCCGCTCCGGTGATTAGCGTTAAGCAAGGACAAAAAAATACTTACGGTCACGAGGTGCAAATTCATGGACCTTGCCTGGTAGTCTATCGACCTAACAACCCTAAGCCATGCGGGGCAAGGGTTTGGATTGAAACTCTCTTCGGTGTTGAAGTGCACACAAAAAATTCCGAGTAAGTGCGATTGCCTCTGGCACTGGCGCTGGTGCGCTAATCGCTTTTAGGGAACTCCAAGAATTAAAGACGCGGGGACACGGTGACACGGGGACGCGGGGACAAATTGGATGGGGATTTGACCCCAACCAATTTTATGCACCGCAAGTGACGGTGGGGTATTTAACCCAAATTAATTTCGATAAATTATCCAATTTACTTGGAAAGATGACCTCAAGAATCATCTCCCCATCTCCCCATCCCCCCATCTCCCCATCTCCTCGATGGGATATTTTGTTATTTGGAAGTCCCTTGGGGTAATCCCTATTCGGGTACTCAATTAGCCGCTTACTCCCTTCACTGCCTTCACTAAAGCACAATAGAAGTGGAGCTTAGATAATTCAGAATTGGCTATGACTCGACAAACCACAAGACGCAATTTTTTGATAGCTAGTGCTACTGTTGCTGCTGGCGTTGTTGGCTGTGGGTCAATCAAAAACCATAGTACTTCTGTTGCACAAGAACAGTTGCCAGTAAAAACAGCCATGGGAGAACGAGAGTTAGGCCGTACTGGCGTGCGCGTCCCCATTTTCGGTTTGGGTGGGGCAGGTAAAACTCCTATAGACAAAGCAAACCGTGAATTACAAGCTATAGCAATGATCAAACGCGCCCTGGCATTGGGCATTCGCTACTTTGATACAGCTGCTAGTTATGGGTCTTCTGAATACCATTTGGGTAAAGTACTGCCATTCCATCGAAATCAGGTGTTTCTGGCAACTAAGACAGGTGCGCGCGACCGCGATGGGGCCTGGCGAGATTTAGAGCGATCGCTTAAACGCCTCAACACTGACTATCTTGATCTGTGGCAGCTGCACCACGTTTCCTTTGAACAAGAATTAGATAAAATCTTCAGTAAAGATGGTGCAATTCAAGCTATAGAAGAAGCCAAGCAACAGAACATCCTGCGCTTGAGTGGCATCACCGGACACCATGAACCAGATGTCATTGTTGAGGGGTTACGTCGTTATCAGTTTGACACCACACTCATTCCGATCAATGCTGCTGATAAACACCACCCACGTCCCTTTATACCTAAAGTGCTGCCCGTGGCACAGCAGCGAGGGGTAGGTGTAATTGCGATGAAAGTACCAGCTTATGGGCGTCTGTTCAAACCAGGAGTACTTGATGGTATGCATCAAGCACTGGGATATACTCTCTCACAAGCAGGCGTTGATTGTGCTATTGTTGCTGCTGAAAACATTGCCCAGTTAGAGTCGAATGTGGAAGTAGCAAGAGCTTTTGAACCACTCCCTCAGACAGCTTTGGCAGAGATTGAACAGCGTACTGCTGCTAGTTGGCAAGATAATACCTTTTTCCGTGCCTGGAGTTAGAGGTTAATCAGCAGTAATAGATTTGCTAACTAACACTAATACATGCTACCTTTTGGGTATGGCATATGTACCACTCAGAAAAGCGGTCGAATTTTTGGGTTTGCATCCTAACACCTTAAGAAGATATGCAGATCAAGGGAAAATCGAAAGCATCAGGAACGAAGCAGGACAAAGACTCTACAATGTTGAGTCCTACGCCCATGGTTCAGCTAGAGCTACCGTTGTTTGCTATTGCCGAGTCAGCTCAACCAAACAGCGAGACGATCTTGTTCGTCAAGTCAAGTTCATGCAATCGAAGTACCCAGGAGCTGAAGTCATCAAAGACATCGGTTCAGGACTCAACTTCAAGCGCAAAGGACTGCAAACCCTACTGGTCAGACTTATGCGAGGCGATAAGCTCACAATTGTTGTTGCCTGTCGAGACCGATTGTGTCGATTTGGATTTGAAATATTCGAGTTTATGGCGAAGCAAAACGGTGGAGAAATAGTGGTTCTATCAAACCCTGTTTACTGCCCAGAAACCGAACTCACAACCGATCTTCTCTCCATCCTTCATGTCTTTAGTTGTCGAATGCATGGACTTAGGAGCTACAGCCAGAAAATCAAGGAAGATCCGTCTATTCCTAAACCCTGAACAAAAAGCCTTGCTAAAGCAATGGTTTGGTGTAATAGGTGTTTAAAGAACAATCAAGTCATAAGCTGTTACGCATTTAAATCATATATTTATTTGATATTAGTTAATGGCCCAAACTCTTGTGCCTTCTGCCTCCTGCCTTCAGTTATAGCCACAATGAACAATAAACAATAAACAATAAACAATGAAAATAGAATTTCGTGAATTTAACCCTTTCGATTTGTGGGTTTGGCTAGAATTCAACACCGTTCCTTCGCCAAGGGAAAAGGAATATGTTGAAGAAGTCTTTAACTCCTGGTTTTTACTAGGCAAACTAGGGGGATTTGATGCTGAAAATCTCCAGGTTCAGGAAGTTGGCGTTGACATCAGCTATATGGAGTATAGAGACCAAGTAGCAGACAGTAGCCTGATGGCATTGATGCATAATAAGAGCGAGTTTGAGTATTTGGGTACATGGGGACGCTGTTGGTTTGATTTAGGCACCAGCGATGCGATCGCACTTGATGTTTTAATTAATTCTCTTCAGCAACTTTCTAAAGAATATGTGGAAATTGAGAGCTTATTTATTGGTGGTGAAAATGCCGATTGGCCGATAGAAAATAGTAACCAGTCTCTTTTCTATGAGGATGAGTTGAACGGTAGGATTTAGATGTTTTAAGAAATAACAAGGAATGGGGAGTTTTTCAACAGTAAATCCCTTCTTTAGGGGAAATCGAACCTGTTTTCATAACGTTGTCTTACCTCAACTCAGGAGCTTTGCCACGAAATTTCGACGTTTCAAATACTCTCTGACAAGAGTGACAAAAGAGATATCTTCCTATGACGGTTAACCAACATCACCCCTATTTTTCTCCAGAAGCCTACCTAGAAGCCGAGAAAGAAAGCCCTCACAAACACGAATATATTCAAGGGCAAATCTATGCCATGGCAGGAGCAAGCGATGCTCATGTTACTATCACGACTAACCTAATCGCCTTACTCAGAAATCATCTTCGGGGAACAGGCTGTCGTCTTTATGCGACAGATATGAAAGCCCGAATTGAATTTCTCAATATCTTTTACTATCCCGATGTTATGGTAACTTGTGATCAACGGGATAGAAACTTTGACTACTATAAACGTTACCCCTGCTTAATTATTGAAGTACTTTCTGATAAAACTGAAGCGTTTGACCGATGCGATCAATTCACAGACTACAGTGAACTCGAAACCCTACAAGAATACGTCCTAATTAATCAAAAAAGAATGCGAGTGGAACGTTTTCGTAGGGATGCTGAAGGACACTGGGTACTTCACCGCTACAAAGAAAGGGATGAATTGTACCTGGAAAGTATCGACTTTCACTGCCCAATTACAGCAGTGTATGAAGATGTTGCTTTTATTCCTCCGGAAGATATAGGCTTTGCCGGCATTTGGAGGGAAATTGTATAGTGACTTACATATTATTTGATGGTGGGTTACGGCACGAATCAAAATTTATGGGTTTATAGCCAAAAATATACCAATGCCTAACCCACTCTACTACTACTACAGATTCAGATTTTTTTATTCCCACAAGTACGGGAGAGACACTTATTACTTATTACTTATTACTTACCCTCCCGACGCTTCACAGTAAGACAGAGTAAGGAAGAAATAATAGATGAGTGAATCAGCTGGAGGCTATGTGGCGCAGTTAGTTTCACTGTTTACCCAGTAGAAATAATAAACCTCTTGCAAAAGTAGAATTGACCCCCCTCAATCCCTCCGATGCGTGGGGAAGAAAGCTTGCTCCCTCGATCTGCAGGGGAGGGCTGGGGAGGGGTTACTCGGGATTTATGCAAGAGGTCTTATGATATCAATTACTAAAACTTTGCAATTGCTCCCTTGGCATCTGTTAAATCAAGTTGTTATCGTGAGTGCATGAGCTACAGTGCAAGAAGTCTTCTAAGATATCAACAGAATCAATTAGGAGGCTGACAGTATAACTGCCTGAAAGGGAGTACTAGAAGCTAGAGGAGTACTACTTGGAATTCCAAGAAACCTTCGCGGCAGGTAATTAGCTCATTTATTCGCAGCTTGCATCATCGGCAATCTAGAAAGAAGGAAAGCTAGGTCATAATGTTATGGACACCAGGGTATCGGTTTAAAAACCGCCCCTATGTTATTGAAAAAAAACTCGGTTCAGGTGGCTTTGGCATTACTTACAAAGTTCGTCACCTTGAAAATAACAAGCATTTTGTAATCAAGACTATTTTAGATCATTTCAAACGTGACCCCGAATATAGCGAATATTTAAGGCTCTTTCACAAGGAAGGGAAGAAACTCAAACAGCTTTGTGAAAAACCCCATCCTCATATTGTCCAAGTCATTGACTTTTTTACAGAAGCTGAAAACCCCTATCTGATAATGGAGTATATTCCAGGGGAAAATTTGTACGATTTCGTTAAGCGGCAAGGTGCATTAACAGAGATTCAGGCAGTAAAAGTTATTTGCCAAATTGGAGATGCCTTGAACTTCATGCATCAAGCTAAGTTAGTGCATCGGGATGCTACACCTCTCAACATTATGATGCGAACTCCGGAAGAGGCTGTACTAATTGATTTTGGTATTGCAAAGGGGATTAGCCCGGTCACTAGCACTCAAACTGACATGGCTGGCAACCGTCGTTTTGCCCCCTACGAGCAGGTGGGTAAAGGTAGTCGCCAGAAAACAGTTGACGTGTATTCCCTAGCAGCATCTCTTTATTATGCTGTGACAGGTGAGCGTGCTACTGCTTCTTTGGGTCGAAAGTTGTTTAATGAGGAATTAGTTCCACCATCTCAGCTTAATCCTAGTATTAGCGATCGCACTAATCAAGCAATACTCAAAGGGATGGCACTGGAACCTGAAGAGCGCTCCCAATCAATAGAAGAGTGGTTAAATTTATTGAGTGTTTCTGTCTCAAGAGAAACTGTGACGGTGGATGCAAGGGGGGAGATAGTTAAACGTGAGTCTAACCAAAAAGCTAATTTTTTTAAAGACTACTTGGGTAATGGTGTCAGCCTGGAAATGATCTCTATTCCTGGCGGTAAATTTCTGATGGGAACAGAAGGTAAGGAAATAGAAAGGCTTATTCAAAAATTTAATTGGCAGGGATTTAATAGGGAAAAACCTGAACACGAAGTAACAGTTCAACCATTCTTTATAGGTAAATATCCAGTAACTCAGGCACAGTGGAGAGCAATTGCATCCTGTAAAGATTTGAAGGTTGAACGTGAGCTTAACCCTAACCCTGCCTATTTCAACAACAGCCAAAACAGCAATAGCCATCCTGTAGAGCAAGTTTCTTGGTACGATGCAGTAGAATTTTGCCAAAGATTATCGAGACAGACTCAAAGAGAATACCGCCTGCCTAGTGAAGCCGAATGGGAATATGCCTGCTGTGCCTTGACTACAACCCCATTTTACTTTGGCGAAACCATTACTGACAAATTGGCAAATTATGATGCCAGCTATACCTATGCTTTGGAGCCAAAGGGAGAATTTAGAGGAGAAACCACCCCTGTTGGCATATTTCCTGCTAATGCTTTTGGCTTATACGATATGCATGGAAATGTATGGGAATGGTGTGCAGATGATGGGCATAAAAATTATGAAGGAGCGCCAAATGATGGTACTGCATGGCTAGAAGAAAATAATGATAATGATAATCCTTATCATATTCTGCGCGGTGGTTCGTGGACCTACAATCCTTCTTTCTGCCGTTGCGCGTCTCGCGTCAGCTATTCCGGGCGCGGCGAGAGCCTCAACGTTATCGGTTTTCGTGTCGTCTGCGTTGGTGCCAGGAAAAAATAGCCCTTTGCCCTTTTTGCCCTTTATCTTTTTTCCGCCGTAGAATTAATTCCACGCCTAATAGCACAAGTTAAGAGTAGCTTGGGAAGAGTAGGTTGGGTTGAGGCAACGAAACCCAACATATATACATATATAGTGGGGTTTTGCTTGCTTGATTTTGTATAGATTTTAGATTAGACCTCTCCAAAAATTCAATATGCGTTATCGATAACCGTTATAGAGATATAGAGACGCGATATATCGCATCTCTACCCCACTCTCCATAATCTGTAGCAAACATCAGTACAACTAGACAAAAGCCTCCCACCAACTCTGCGCAAAAGGCACCCTACGAGTATTAGTACCACAATGCACCTCTCCCCTACCCCGAAAATAGGGTTCCCAGTCATCAAGAAAATGGCAAATTAAACCAAGAGGCTCTAAAACTCGTTTAACATAAGCTTCAAATTGGCATTCTCCCTTCACCTTCGGCCCATAGGGCTTAGGAATAACCAAATGTTTCCCTAGAACAATCATATTAACCATATCAGGAGAAAAAGTTTCTGCTCTACCTTCCCCATCATCCTCAAACAAGGCAGGCAAATCGATAATATCTCCTTCCGTTAAACCCAATTCCTGCTTCAAAACCTCTCGATTCCAATTGATAAATTCTTGAAAACGCCTATTCTGTCGAGCCAGGGTTTTATCATCCAAAACTTCTGAAACAGTAATATCCGCCTTTCTTCCTCTAGAAAAATACTTTCCTTCCCTTAAAATCGCCTTACCATAACCATCTGATTCCAGCTGTTTGAGAATTGTATAACTTTGATCAGCACTAGTAAGAATCAACTTAAATCCTTTAGCTGTAGGAGCTGGGACAAAAGTCATAAACTCATCAATATGACCAACACTGAGCCAATCAGAGAAAACTTCAATTGGAGCTTGAACCTGCTGAGCATATAAAAAATCTCGGACTACCTTCATCATCCGACGACGATCCTCAGTAATTTCTGGTCTTGTACCACCAAAAACAATTCTACCTAGAGGATAATTAACACCATTTACACTCACAGGCGGACTTACTTCTAAATTACCAAAAGAATCTAATTTATTAGCTCTTTCTCGGCTTTCTCTAGTTACCAAACCGAAATTTGGACCAAGCAATCTTTCTTCTGGAAAGTCATCTAAGCCTCGATTTCGCGGTGAATCCAGTACCACGTACATCAATTTTCCAGGTGCTTGAGTATAGCCAATTTCTATCTCATCTTGCATCCAGCGATCGCCTTGATTAGAACTGGGTGGTACAACCTCTAATTGTGCCTTAGCTTTTCCTACAATTTTTCTGAGTTCCTCAATAAGTTTGCGATTTGATTTATCCTCCAGACGACAAATATAAACCGTTTTCGGAGCTAGAGTATTAGGAGTCATAATCCAGGGAGCTACCCTAAACATAACTTGATCTTTGTAAACCTGTTCATGCTCGCAGCTTAAAGTTAGGTCTATTTTTACCAAACCATCGAAATCGATATCCGGATAATGTAGTCCTTCAACTGCTAAGACCAAATCCTGCTCAGTATCCCTAATTGTGGCATCCCTTCTCCCCGGCCCAATTAACTCATGCCCACTACTGCGATCGAGTTCATCAAAGATTCTAATTCGTCTAGAAGTTTCTCTATTAACTGATAAACGTAATTCACACCCAGAAGGCAAATCTCTTGGACCGATTCTGCGAATAACCAGGAAACTAAAATCTTTGAAATCAAGCAAACCATTAATCCGATAATCATCTAAATCTTGTTTATCATCGGAATAATCGATATCCTGGTCACTATTTACCAATAAAATAGCGCCATAACCATCTGCTCCCCATTTCCAATCAGCTTTATGTGGATTATTTTCATCCACAATCCCATCTCGATTAGCATCCACATCCAGACAGATTTGAAGTACAGTTAGCAGCAGTTTATAGCTAGTAAGTTCTCGATTATTTACATTGAAAAAAGTAACTTCAAGCGATCGGTCCCTAAGTTCATCACTAAAGGTTCGTGCTAGCAAATATACCCTCTCTGGAATTTGTGTTAAAGGCAAAGAAACTCCCAGAGGAACCAATTGCTTAGTTTCCAAAGCAGATACCTCAACTTCACCCCGAACATCTAAGCGCACAGATACAGCTTGAGACGGTGCTAGCCTTAACAAAGCCAAAGGCATTGATTGCCCCATGACCAAAACTTCCTCATAGGTTCGCCTTTGTAGAGCCGATGCAGAAGTAGCGTCACTAGACTCAGTAGCAATAGGAGTAACATCTAAGAGTTGTCTCATCAGCTTGTTGTTAAATATGCCTTTTTCCTTCAGTTTGCCCTACCCAAGGAAACTCCTCACCACATCTTCATAATCTTTAATACAGTTTAATACTGTTAATATCGATTATCGAAATATTGGCTACCAATACTTTTCCCTCAAAAACCAATAAATGTTATCACTTATCACTTATCACTTATCACTTATCACTTATCACTTATCACTTATCACTTATTACTTATTACTTATCACTTATTACTTATTACTTAAATTATTCCATCAACGAAGGCAACAGACTCACCAAGCCAGGGAAAGTAATAATTAGCGCCAAAACCAGTAACTGTAAAAGAATAAAAGGAATCGCACCTCGGTAAATATCTGTAGTTTTTACCTCTGGTGGGGCAACACCACGCAAATAGAAAAGGGCAAAACCAAAGGGTGGTGTTAGAAATGACGCCTGGAGATTAGCTCCAACAATAACACCATACCAGACGAGATCAAGTCCTAATTGCTCTGCAACTGGTTTAAATAAAGGCACAACAATAAAAGCGATTTCAAAAAAATCAATGAAAAACCCTAATAAAAAGATAGTTAACATGCTTACCACTAAGAAACCCACGGCACCCCCTGGTAAATTTAAAAGGACTTTTTCCATCAGGCGATCGCCCTCTAGACCTCTAAACACCAAACTGAATGCTGTAGAACCTAGTAAAATAAACATTACCATACAGGTAATCCGCAGCGTAGCATCGCATACCCTCTTAAGAGATGCCCAACTTAAGCAGCGATTAAAAGCAGCAAGTAGCATTGCTCCCAAACTGCCCACAGCCCCTGCTTCCGTTGGTGTCGCAATTCCAAAAAAGATACTGCCTAGTACTAAAATAATTAACAATAGTGGCGGCAGCACTGACTCAATTAAGCGGATTACCAAAGCTTTAGCACCAATATCACGAACCTCCGTTGGTAATGCCGGTGCTGCCTCTGGTTTAAACAATGCTACAAAAATGACGTGAATAGCAAAAGCCCCAGCCATCATTAAACCGGGAATCACAGAGCCTATGAACAGATCCCCTACTGGTTTGCCTAACTGATCCGCCAATACCACCAGTACCACACTGGGTGGAATAATTTGACCAAGGGTCCCAGATGCCACAATTACGCCAGTGGCTAACTCTTTATTATAGCCGTAGCGCAGCATCACTGGCAAAGAAATCAGCCCCATTGCCACTACTGTTGCTGCCACCACACCAGTAGAAGCAGCAAGCAAAGCCCCAACAAT
Organism: Symploca sp. SIO2E9; assembly: GCA_010692645.1. GTDB lineage: Bacteria > Cyanobacteriota > Cyanobacteriia > Cyanobacteriales > Coleofasciculaceae > SIO3C6. The sequence continues at coordinate 3,315 of JAAHGS010000160.1, read as the reverse complement.
CACCACAGCCAGAGCCAAACCACCCCGCATCCGCCCAAACAGAATCCCCATCGTTTCCAAAAGTCGCTCAGCAATCCCGGATTTTTCCAGCATTGAGCCCATGAAAATGAAGTATGGGATTGCCAACAGTGTATAGTTCGACATGATGGCAAAAATCCGCAGGGGCATTGCAGAGAATAAGATTGGGTCAAAGACACCTAAAATTGAACCCAATATCGCAAATAAAATCGCCACCCCCCCCAATGAGAAGGCAACTGGATAACCCAGAGATAGCAAAACCAATGCCCCGGCAAACATCAACGGACCTAACCATTCATAGGCTAGAGTCATGGTGTTGCTCCTGAGGGGCTAGGTAACCTGTGAAAATTGCCAAATTTTTGATTGCCTCCGAGATACCTTGCACAATCAGCAGTCCAAAACTAACAATGATTATCGACTTGATTGGGTAACGGGGTAAACCATCAGGATCAGGTGAAGTTTCCAGAATACTCCAGGAATTAACAATAGTTTCCCAAGAGAAATAAATTACCATCAAGCAGAAGGGAATTAGGAAAAATACAGTTCCAATCAAGTTAGCCATTGCTCGCCACTTGGGACTCAAATTTCTCTGGAAAATATCCACCCGCACGTGTTCGTTATGCTTAAGGGCATAGGCGCTACCCAAGAGAAAAACTAAGTCAAACAAATACCACTGACTCTCAAGTAAAGCATTGGAAGTCAATTTTTGACCGAGTGAACGCCCCAAGTAACGACCAGCCACATTCCAGACACCGATTAGCACCATCAACAGTACTAACCAGTAAGTTAAGCGACCAACCCACTCATTAAGGGTATCAATAATTCTGGATATACGTAATAGTTGCTCCAATCATTAAAACTCCAAGCTTAACTACCACAGAGCTAGTATTGTACCGCTAGAGTGTTCATATTGACCTCTCCTCGCGTTAAAACGACGAGGATTCAGAGGTTATCGAAATTAATTTGGGTTAAATACCCCACCGTCACTTGCGGTGCATAAAATTGGTTGGGGTCAAATCCCCATCCAATTTGTCCCCGCGTCCCCGTGTCACCGTGTCCCCGCGTCTTTAATTTTTGGTTTATGGTTCATAGGTTTATGAACAATCAACAATGAACTATGAACAATCAATCTTTACCAAGGATTACCAACTAGGGTAAAACCAGCCCAATAGTAGGGATGTCTCATCACTCTTTTTCCTGATTGTGTTATCTCGGGCGGCAAGTTAAGGGTTATACCATCTGTAATCAACTGACCATTATCTAGCTTTACATCTCCGTTGAGCATTGCTAACTGTGCCTGTCTGATGGCTTCAGCTTTGAGACCAGTACTATTTAACTGCTGGTAGAATTTTGCCATTAGTCCCAGTGTGGCTTCATCACTGACGTACCACAAGCTTCCCATTGAGGACTTTACCCCAGCTTTAACAGCTAACCCCGAAAAGCCTAACTCTGCCTCTTCATTTCCTAAGGCGGTGCGGCAAGCACTCAATACCAATAAATCTACCTTCGGTTTATTCCAACTCATATCTGGCAATTCATCTAGGGTTAACTTAGTATCCCACAGCTGAATATAGGAATTGTTGGAACTACCAGAGCGGAAATCGGCATGGGTTGCCAAGTGGATGATCTCAAAAGACTGTGCTGTACGTTGGTATTGGAGATTGTTGCGAGTAAAGTCATCATCAATGAATGATTTACCCTGCCAAAATTGCTGGGTAATCATTGACAACTCCAATGGCACTGCTGGCAAGGACTTATGCTTTTTATCAGTAAATTTCTCAGCACCCATTGCCAAAACTCGGGAGTCTTTAATATCTCGGTACTTGGTATTAGTGAGACTAAGACTGGGAATAAGGCTAACGCTATATTGCTCCACAAGGAATTGTTTTCCATCGTAGAGGGCGGCAACAGCTACAGAGCGTAAGCCTCCATCCATGGAAAATATCAGGTTTTGAATGCCTCGCTGTTGCAGTACATTCTCTATCGGTTCTACTAACAATTTGCGGAGTTGTCGGCTTGATGAGACATAGCCACCGATATTGACACGGTTGGTGACGGTACTTCTGAAATCCTCAGCAACTTTGAGAACTTGTCGGCGTTTAATACCAGTTCGTTTGCGAATTGGTTTCTCTGAGGATGTGACTACTAGCAATTCGAGTTCATGGTTTCCTTTGTCAGATGTTTCCTCTGACGCTCCTTTTTCCGGCACAAATCGGGCATAAATCAGTGCCGATTTCATGCCAGGAAGCCCTTCAACCTGCCTGAGGGCCTCACGGGCTTCATTGAGAGAAATGATTTGAGTTTCTTCAAGCCCTAAATATGATTCATACTCTCGCGTAAATTTTGTCTCAGTTTCACTAAAGAAACGTTCGATTTCAACAGTGCTATTATTGTTAGTTTCCTCTGTTGATGATTGAGTTTGCTCCTTAGTAGGTAACTCCTGAGTCGTTGTCGTGGTGTTTTCTGTCGGTTCTGTCTCTGGTGGTTGCTCGTTTTTTAGTATTGGCTCAGTTTCTTGTAGTAGCTCCGGTTGTGTTAGCTCTGGTTCCTCGTTATCGTTTATTATTTGCGCAACTTCTAGCTCAATTTCTTCTTCCTCCTCCTCCTCTGCTGTTGTCGGATCGGTAGGATTAGTTGGATCGGTAGACTGTTGAGTCGGATCAGTTGGCTCGGTTGGATCGGTAGGCTGTTGATTCGGATCAGTTGGCTCGGTTGGATCGGTAGGCTGTTGATTCGGATCAGTTGGCTCAGTTGGATCTATTGGCTGTTGAGTCAGGTCAGTTGGCTCAGTTGGATCTATTGGCTGTTGAGTCAGGTCAGTTGGCTCAGTTGGATCTATTGGCTGTTGAGTCAGGTCAGTTGGCTCAGTTGGATCGGTAGGCTGTTGAGTCAGGTCAGTTGGCTCAGTTGGATCGGTAGGCTGTTGATTCGGATCAGTTGGCTCGGTTGGATCTATTGGCTGTTGATTCGGATCAGTTGGCTCGGTTGGGTCCGTCGGCTGTTGAGTCAGGTCAGTCGGATCAGTTGGCTCAGTTGGCTGTTGAGTCAGGTCAGTCGGATCAGTTGGCTCAGTTGGATCGGTTGGCTGTTGAGTCAGGTCAGTCGGATCAGTTGGCTCGGTTGGCTCGGTTGGCTGTTGAGTCGGATCGGTAGGGTCAGTTGGGTCCGTCGGCTGTTGAGTCGGATCGGTAGGGTCAGTTGGGTCCGTCGGCTGTTGAGTCGGATCGGTAGGGTCAGTTGGGTCCGTCGGCTGTTGAGTCGGATCGGTAGGGTCAGTTGGGTCCGTCGGCTGTTGAG
>JAAHGS010000016.1 GCA_010692645.1 Symploca sp. SIO2E9 | reverse complement strand
GGACTCTGCAATGGGTCGAAAGTCTGTGGACATAACGTAAGACGGGGACATAACTAACGCGAGTTGGTGGTGTACGCAGATGTGGAAGAAGCAGAAACCTCGCATCGCGAGGTTTAGGAATCCCGCGCTTTTAGCGCTGGGAGGATGTCAATTACTCCGCTATAGATTATGCAGAGTATTATCCTATTTTAGAAGCCAATTAATCTCCCCCTCCCCCGGGTGAACGAAATTTTGCGTGGGATTTGAATTCTCCGCGTCACCGCGTCACCGCGTCACCGCGTCTCCCCCTCTCCCCCTCCCCCCATCTCCCGCAAGGAAATTGTTACTGGAAGTGCTTAATTGGGAACACTAAGCTTGATCCAAGCTGGTGCAAAAGATGAAGGAAAAGCTATCAGTGGTGCCCTGGTTTCAAGGGGGTATTAGTTTCGGTGTCAGTTTGGTTTTGGTATCTAACACAGCTTATGCTAGTTGTAAACTTCAAATTATTCCAACTTCCGTCCTTAAGCTGAATTCTAGTAATTTATTAAAGCTGTTAGATACTACTATTACCGGACAAAAGATCCCTAAGATTTTGTCCCAGAGGAGAGATGAAGATGATGAAAGTGATTACTTTTTAGGAAGGGGAATTGATTACCCTGTTAATTTAACAGCGGTTAACCCTTCAACTAGGGAACTAATTAACCAGTTAAAGCAGGTATCTGAAGGCTTGCTATGGATGAGTGAGTCGGAGTATCCTTTTGAGGTTTTGTGGTGGGAGCAAAGTGTTATTACTCCACAACAGTTGCTGCAGCTTACTAATCATGCTCCAGATTTACCTGTTAAGGTTATAGGACTTGATCAATTCTTCAATAGAGCGGTCGCACCAGCAGATTGGCACAATCAGGAAGAAAGGGAAACTGTTGAGAGGTATCAGGTTTTGGTTGATACTCTCAAAATTTATCTTAGCGATATTCAAGTCTATTGTGTTGGTGTGGTTGAAGTGGATATCTATATTGTGGGCAGTAGCAAGTCTGGGAATTTAGTAGGACTTTCTACTAAATCTGTGGAGAGTTAGGAGAGGGGGAGAGGGGGAGATGGGGGGATGGGGAGATGGGGAGATGGGGTGACGCGGTGACGCGGTGACGCGGTGACGCGGTGAATACTTAGGGCTTGCTGAATTAATCTAGAAGGTATGTAAGACTTGGATTTTGAGCTTGTTTGACGCTTACAAGTGCAAGATTGTAGCATCCTTAGGCTCAAAATCCTTGCACTTAATAGGAAAATCTCGGAGCTGATCATAGATAATCAAGCTTCTTAGAACTATCGGCTTTTCACTACTCCCTGCTCCCTGCTCCCTGTTCCCTCTCCTTACCACCAGACTTATTCAACAAACCCTAGTTATGAGTAGTTGTTAAGAAATGTTAAGCAAAAAAATCGGCGCGAGGGCAAAGGGCAAAAGGGCAAAAGGGCAAAGGGCTAAAAAGTCCTGGCGAGAGCGCACACCACCCGAAAACTGAAAGGGTTGAGGTCGTCGCCGGGATTGAAGTCGAAGCGATACGCAGAACGGCAGAACCGTGGATAGCTGACACAAGAGCCGCCACGTAGTACACGAATTCTATTATCTCGTAAAAATATATCAATGTTTTTTGATATATTTTGATAATGATTATCATTTTCATTTCGTTCGTCCCAGACACGATTATCTAAGGGTGCGCCTTTATAGTTTTCATGCCAGGGGTCTAGACACCATTCCCAGACATTACCATGCATATCGCTTAGCCCAAAGGCATTAGCCACTTTAAAATAATCAACATAGGTGGTTTTTTTTCGATATTCCCCTTTCTCACCCCTGCTGTAAACTCCATATTTCTTATTTGCTCCGTTATAATTGGCTAACTCTGTCGATATGGTCTCGCCAAAATGAAAGGGGGTAGTTGTTCCAGCACGACAGGCGTATTCCCACTCGGCTTCGCTGGGTAGGCGGTAATTCTTTTGAGTGTGGCGCGACAGGCGAGCGCAAAATTCGATCGCGTCATACCAACTGATACGTTCAATGGGTCTGTAGTCCCTATATTGACGGTCTTTAAAATAGGAGGGATTAGGATCAAGGTCTCGTCTTACTTTAAGATCAGTATTCCAGGCAATTGCCCTCCACTGTGCTTGGGTGATGGGGTAACGTCCCATGAAAAAACTGGAAACTGTTACTTCGTGTTGAGGTCTTTCTCTTTCTAAACTTTCTTCTTCTGTCTCTGGTGCGCCCATGAGAAATGTTCCAGAGGGGATGAGGATCATATCTAGGGAAATGCCATTGATATCTTCTACAAATCCACGGACTTGTTTTTGTTGACGTGCGATCTTTATTGTGGTTGCCATGGGTAGTTAATACTAGGGAGCAGGGAGTGGGGAGTAGGGAGTAGGGAGTAGGGAGTAGGGAGTAGGCAGTAAGGAGCAGGGAGTGGGGAGTAGGAAGTGGGGAGTAGGGAGTGGGGAGTAGGCAGTAAGGAGCAGGGAGTAGGGAGTAGGGAGTAGGGAGTAGGGAGCAGGGAAGGAGAAATAGAAGTCATTTTTTTAGTTTTTTAATTAGAGCAATAATCATTCGACTTTCTTGTGTGAGTAAAGAAATAATGAATTCTATATCTGTTGGTTTAGATAGTCCTACTCTAGAAGATAAAATAATATGTGTTTCTAATTCGTTAATTGACCCTTGAGCAATATTAAGAAATCTGATGTACTCAGCGGTTGATCTTCTCCCATATCCCTCTGCTATATTAGCCGGGATAGATACTGCTGCTCTCCTAATTTGCTGCACCATGCCGTATAATTCGTCTTTAGGGAAGATTTTAGTCAAGAAATAACACTTTTCAGCTATATACATGCCTGTTTGCCAAATTTTTAAGTCTTTAAAATTATTAATGTCCGACATTTAAAAACCTCTGAATTTATCCTATTGTTCCCTGTTACCTACCGCTCTTTTGTCACTCTCGCTAGAGCAAACTCTGAAACCCTTACATAGGGTTTGCTGAATAAGTCTGGTGGTAAGGAGAGGGAGCAGGGAGTAGGGAGCAGGGAGTAGGGAAAAGCCGATAGTTCTAAGCTTGATTATCTATGATCAGCTCCGAGATGTTCCTATTAAGTGCAAGGATTTTTAGCCCCCCGATGTTATAACCTTGCACTGGTAAGCGTAAAAAAAGACTCAAAACCCTTGCCTAGCAGACCTTTTATATTAATTCAGCAAGCCCTACATATAAAGATGTTCTCTATTTCGACCTAAGACATAAGTTTCTATCAGGAAAGCGATCGCAAATTCTCCCTTTGGCTATGATTTTACTTTTCTCAGAATGACAAAAGAGGGCTAATCCCTTATCCCTACTGTCTATTGCCTACTGCCTATTGCCTACTCCCTGCTGCCTACTCCCTGCTCCCTACTGCCTATTGCCTGCTCCCTGCTGCCTATTGCCTGCTCCCTGCTGCCTACTCCCTGCTCCCTACTGCCTGCTCCCTGCTCTCTACTCCCTACTGCCTATTGCCTGCTCCCTGCTGCCTGCTCCCTGCTCCCTATGCCCGAGCAAAGTGCTAAAAAGTCCTGGCGAGAGCGCACACCACCCGAAAACCGATATCGTTGCCGACGACGCCGGGATAGGAGAAGTAGATGCGATACGCAGAACGGCAGTTCCTCGGAAGGCTGCCGCAAGAGCCGCCACGTAGTACATGTGTTCTACTATCCTCCAAAAATAAATCAATATTTTTTGATATGTAGTGATAACGATTATCATTCTCATTTTGTTCATCCCAGACACTGCCATCAGTGGGTGCACCTTTATAGTTATCGTGCCAGGGGTCTAAACACCATTCCCAGACATTGCCGTGCATATCGTATAAACCAAAGGCATTAGGTTTAAAACTACGGACAGGGGTTGTTTCCCCTCGATACTCCCCTTCTGGTTCTTGTTGATAAGTTGAACCTCCATAATTTGCCAGTTCTGTCGTTAGGGTTTCCCCGAAATGGAATGACGGATAGGAGACATTGTTAATTGTTGAATTTTCATTTTGAATGGCTCTACAGGCGTATTCCCACTCCGCTTCACTGGGCAAGCGGTAGTCTCGTCGGCTATAGCTGGATAAACGGGCGCAAAACTCGATCGCATCGTACCAACTGACATAGCTTACAGGGTGGTTATCTCCATCACTGCTAGGATTAGGATTAAGCTTTCGTTGTTGTTGGGGTAGGTTAGCGACAAACCTCCACTGTGCCTCAGTAATTGAGGTTTGGCTCATGAAAAATGAAGGCACTTTTACTTTGTGTTGGGGACTTTCATCGTTATATCGCTCTTTTTTCTTTTTGGATGAACCCATCCAAAATTCCCCTTCTGGGATGGCAATCATCCGTATCGGTTCACATTCAGCACTTGCTGGCGGCTGTTGGTGGTTGGCTGATAGGGATTCGTCGTAATAATAGGCTTTAAGAGGTTCTCGGCGGATGATTTTACCCCGCCTATTTACAAAAACTGTTTCATCCTCAAAGAGTTGTAGGGTATCACTTGTATTAGGAACACTTGTAGTAGGAACAACAGTTAAAGTCGCAACCGTAACTGAGAAGATAGTTTCTTTGTTTGGGTAAATACTCAACCGCGAATAACTTTGTTCCAGTTGTTGAGCATAGTCAGCATATTTTCCCCCGTATTGTCGGAGTGTGGAAACGGTAATCGTTGCAAAGACCTGAAGTAGATTAAAATCTTCATGACTGGTGAGTTTGAGAGGATTAGTTAAGATAATCGCTTCAAATTCACGGATACTATAACCAAAACGTTCTGCCAGTTTTTCAGTAAGCTTGCTGATGACAGTGAGAACGAAATCTTGTCCCCCTAGCCGTTCTTGAAATGCCTCTCTAATCCCTGGTTTAAATTGAAATTGGATTTGCTGGGGATGCTGATAATCTTTTAATGGGGCTTCTGGGGTAAGTAAGTCGCTCATCACCACTTCTGCCACATTGACTTGTTTGGAGTCAGGGATGAGGGTTTGTTGCACCAAACGGATGGTGGAGAGAGTTACGGGAATAGCAGATAGCAACTGAATTAACTGCCAAGCAAATTGGGAAGAAGTGGCATAAAATTGATTGATTTGCTGCCAGGGTGAAAGGTTTTCTGCTGCTTCTTCTTGGTTGTTGACTTCGGCTAAGGAGTTAGTTGTTAGCCATGCTCCTGCACAAAGGCTTTTTCCTTTGCCAGTGATCACATTTACCCAGGCTCCCATTGACTCCCGTTCTAAACTGAGAATGGGCAGTTTAACACTGGTTTGTTGATTGATCTTGTGTTCTTCCCAAGATGAGAAGGGAATTGCTTGCCATTGTTGGGAAACTAAACCTTGATTTTGATTACCTAAGCGAATCTTAACGCCATAACCAAGGGCTGTACGCTCCCAAAGAGATTCTGGAAAGGGATTGAGTAGGGTTATAAATCCTTTGGTCCCCCATTGTCTGAGGGTTTGAGTGTATTTTCCCCTGTACCAAGCCGAGGAGATACAATCACTAATAATCAGAATTAAACGCCTACCACTAGCATCGATTAAACACTGAGGAGCTATTTTCTGGTTCGGAAACTGGAGGGGATGAATGTGTAGTTTATCTTGTATCTCATCCCAACTGATTTGATAGGATTTAATATCTCGAAATGCCCCTAAATTTTCTAAAAAATCTTGCACTTCTGCCAGTAGCGGCTGCCAGAGCAGCATTGATTCACTTTTTTCGATGAGGATGACAGCATCCAACCAACGGACTTTTTTAGGGGAGAGAACCGGAAAATAAACAGGAAAACCAGGAAGGCTAAGTTCGGCACTTTGTCTGACTGTTTCTAGAATATCCAGTTCTTGAGCAATTCGAGAGTTAATTTTTTGTTTGAGGGGTTTTGCAGTGCGTCCCAATTCTAGGGTATTGCCGAGAATTCCGGTATCTGGTACTTTGATGGGGAATTCTTCGACAGAAGATTGGTCTTGCGCTGAGGTAGTGAGGGGATAATGCTCAGAGGACGGAAGCTGGAGAGACGGAGAGGAGGCTGCAGGTAAGGAGACTGAAGAATTTTCTTCTTTGGCTTCTTTTGACTCTAGGGACTTGAATATATCAACCAACTTTCTCCAGATTCTTGGTATCCATCCTTCGACAGGTACTATATTTTCGCGCAAGTCCCCTAGTGTGTCTAACTCAACTTGCTGCCAAAACCAGAGAACATCAGCTATCTGGCTGGGGGTTAAATCCCATCCTTCTTCTACCATAAACTCAATCAGCCGCTCTAACATCACAGCCTATTGATCTCCTGTAGTATTCAGATAAGCCATTAAACGCTTAATAATCGCTTTTTTTTCTTCTTCGCTCGGTTTCGGTTTATCCTTACCTCCCATAAGCATGAACACCACATTAAGAAGTTGATCCGTTGCCAGGGGGCCTTGTTCACGTTTGTTTATAAAGTCTTGAATTTGTGCTTCGATTTCTTGAGTTAACTCTTCTCCCAAATGAGCTTTGACAATATTGGTTAATTCTGACTTTTGTGGTTCTTTTATGTAGAGTTGAATGCAACGACGCTTAAAGGGGAGAGGAAAATCTCGCTCACCGTTACTAGTCATGATAACGATAGGAAATTCTTGACAAGTGATGCGTCCTTCTATCACTTCACGGGTAGCGCCATCATGGGTTTGAACAGAGACTTTTTGATATTCTTTATTATCTTTGAGCCGACTAAGTTCTTTGATTTCAAAATAACCTTCCTCAAAGATATTTAATAAATCATTGGGGAGGTCAATATCGCTTTTATCAATTTCATCAATAAGTAACACTCTGGGCTGGTTTGAGGGATACATAGCGGTTCCCAATGGTCCTAATCGAATATATTTCCCAATATTGAGCTTTTCTTCCTTGAGTTGGGAATCCTGTAAGCGAGCGATCGCATCATAATAATATAATCCTTCTTGGAGAGTGGTGCGAGTGTTGATCGGCCAGCGTAAGACTGGTTCTAATCTTAATTCATCAGATATGGCACGAGCCAGACTAGACTTGCCTGTACCAGGTTTTCCAGTAACTAGGAGAGGACGACGTAAATAAATCGCCATGTTGACAGCATTAATCACCTCGTCATTAGCTTGAAAAGTTGGTTTTTGCCCTTGTTTCTGATTAAAATTTCGCCAAGGCGGGGTTTCTGGCCAGGTTTTGACGGAATGAGCGGTTCTATCTCCTCGAAAAATTTTCCAATTACTCATAGGATAGGTGCAATTTCTTAACTAAGGGACAATTATAGGGATTTTCCCATAAAAAGCAAAGGTTATTTCCTATATGCTTCAAATCGTTTTCAGCGTCTAATCTTTTTTCTGTTACTAATCTTCGTAACTCTTGAAGATTTAGAGTTTGTTGATTATTTTCACAACCAGCAACTAAATTATCTCAATCATTAGTATGGTTGACTTCAGAACTCTCATATCTCGACCACAAGACAATCGGAATTCCTGCTTTTATAATGAGCTCATGTATTCCATTTTCTAACCAGTGCGAATCTTGAGAAAAATTTATGCCAACAATCATTTTATTATCATTCATAAAGAATTTTTTCTTTAATTCTGCTTCGCTAAGATTTTCACAGGCTTTAAGATAATTGAATAGCTTAATTTTGTCAGGTTTGGTTGTAATAAAATTCCATCTCCTTTGCCACATTACGCGACAATCATTATAATCAGGTGATAAACGTTTTGCCGAACGAACATGTACAGAATGGAATCTAAGATCACAAGCGATTTTTTGATTTTTTTGGTCATATTTCCAACAGTCAACATTTAGAGATAATAGTTTATCAGGAAGAATCCATTCAATCGCTATTTGAAAATATTGATTGTTCTCTATAGGTAGTCTTTTCTTAATCTCTTCTACAGCTAAATTAGTTTCTCTAATTAATTTATTAAATTCAGCTTCAATTTGTTTTTGGGTATAACCCTTATTTTCTTTAAAGGTTTTCCGTAAATTTTCATAGTCATAATTATTCCCCAACCGAGGAATTGCTAAACGTGTATTGACATAATATTGATAATCATCGTCTTTATCTATTGAGTCTGCCCTTTCTGTAAGTTGAATTAATAAAGAAACAACATCATCTGGTTTTAAGTTGATATTTGGATTCCTGGGGGGATCCTTCAATCTATCTAAATCTAATATGGCTCCTTGTTGCTCATTATTACTAAAAATAGATTTTCCAAAAAATAAATCATCAATTTCAATCTCTTTCAATAAAGAATTGTTGGAATTTCGATTTTTTGCTTCATTCAAAAAATCTTCAATTGTAACTTCGTCTTGTTTTTCAAGCCATTGCAATAGATCTGAAATCCTGTTAGGATAAGGCTTATTACTAGATGAAATGTTATCTAATTCTTGGTCTATTCTTCGCAAAACTATAATCAACTCATTTTCACTCAAGGTCTTTGCGATCGCATCCTCCAACTTGTTTCTGACTTCTAGATTAAATGATTTTCCGTTCATCACCGTCATTCAACCAATCTCTTGAGTTTTTATGGTCGATCAGGCACCTCAAGTATTAAAATTTAGATTGGAATTAACCTTAGCCGCTTCTGATATAAACTCTTCAACTTTTCCTTGACGGTTTAGCCATTCCACCAGATCGGACACCCTATTAATATAAGGATTACTGCGAGCTGAAATATTATTTAGGTCTAGTTCCATTCTTCGCAAAACTCTAATCAATTCATCTTCATTAAAGAGATTTGTAATCTCATCTTCGAGTTGATTTCTTTTTGCTAGAGTTAACTGCTGAAATTTTCCCTGAAACTGCACTGACTCTTTCGGTAAAACCTCCGCTTCAAGGAGCTTCCAAAGCAAAGCGATCGCATTGTTCATTGCATAACGACGAATCCCTCCCTTACCGATTTGATCTAATTCTTGTTTCCGCTCATCCCCAAAATCAGAAATCCCTCTTAAAATTAGTGTTTTCTCGGGGTTATCTTTGCTATAAACTGCCCCTAACATACCTCCCCCTTCCATCTCCAATGCCAAATAATTGCGGTTATTTTTTTTCAACCAACTAATAAATTCTTTAGCCGCTCCCACCACTGGTCCGGAAGCAATAGGTCCTTCAGTAAATTTTACTGTTTCTCTCAGATAATCTTTCTGTAATAACTCAGCCAGTTGCTCTCCAGCGATTGTTTTTCTCTGTCTCTCCGTACAGTTTTCCTGCCACTGATGGTAAATCTCACTGTGAGCAAAATCCAGATTTTGTATTCGTCGCACTATATCATCACTACAGCGATAGGGATCTCCTCCAGCATCAAAAGTAAAACTATTATTGTCTCCTGGAACAGCTTTGGCTTTTGCTAAATAGTTGTTAACACTTTTGGCAACTACCACATCTCCTAACTTGACATCTTCATCAATTCCCCCCGCAATGCCAAGCAATACTATCGTGGTTGGCTGACAGCGTTTGATGAACCTATCTGTTGCCAAGGCAGCTTTTTCTAAACCCATTTCTCCCACAAAAGTAGTCACACATTGATAGCTACCCCATTCAAATGAGTAATCTGTCGCCCCAGTTTCTTTATCTTCAGATTTTTGCGGAGATGGAAGTTGCTTGTGAAGTTCACTAAACTCTTCCTTCAACGGGATAATAATTCCGATGTCAACTGTCGATGTCATTACCACTTCCGAAATTCTTGACCTTGTTGCTATTATACAAGCTCATGTCGGACTACTTCGTCTTTCATAACTATGAGGTACACAGGATTTTTTCCCTGCTCCCTGCTCCCTGCTCCCTGCTCCCTACTCCCTACTCCCTGCTCCCTACTCCCTACTCCCTAAAACCTATAACGAAAGTACATCACGAAATTGAAAACCGCTGTATATTTTTGGGTTGCATGAGAATTCTTAAAACCTTCTCCCTCTCCCCCTCTCTCCCTCTTAATTGAATACACAAATGGCTCTCCAGAGATCTTGGTGGAAACTGTATATCAGACTACAAATTATCTTTGGTGGGTTACGGCGCTGATAGGAAAACAATACTAGAATTCACAAATTATGACCCGCGCCTAACCCACCCTACAATATATAAAATTTTATTATCACCACACGTACGGGAGAGCCATACAAATTAAATGCGTGACAGCTTATTACTGTTTGTCCACCTTGCTTTCTATCTGTTTCTGAAGAGATTTAGGTAGATTAGAAAAGAAGTCATAACCAGTTTCTTTCTCCACTTGATCAACTGATACTCGGTAGTCTTTCCAGTCAGTTTGATTGACGACTTCAGAGTTAGGCATCATTACCGCAATTGTGCGTGTATTTGCCGTGACTCCTCTAACACCACTGCCTGGTTTATCTAAAACTAAAATAACTTTCCAGGTGAAGGCCGGTACAGTTAATTTGCCCTTGGCAAGAGTTTTGATTTTTCCCTTTGGTCCAGCAATAATATAGAGTTCTTTTCCCTGTTGTTCCACTAATTCTCTGGAATATTTCTCCAGCTCTCTCCATACCTCTCGGTTATTGTCTGGGTGTTGGGGTATCATATTAGTCATAAAGAAAGTTGCACTATTATCCTCAGCTGTTTTGGTGCGATCAGCTGATGGGGATAGATGCCCTCGATCATAGCCACTGCCTCGGTAGTCGCCAGAGCGGACCTGATAGTAGTCAGCTGGTAGCGAAGTATCAGGGCGGAAGTTGTCTTGTCTATCAACATTGCCTATCCAAGACTGGTTCAATTGCCAACTGACCCAATTGGCAGTACCTTTAGAGTTGTTGTAGGAAAAAGCAAATTGGGGTTTTTCTATTAAATAGTTAGAGTTATTATTGGCATCAGAAGTAGCTTTACTGGGATTACCCATGCTCAGGTGTATGCTCTTGGAAGCTATCTTTGATGCAGCTGTTTCTTGTTTGTCTACTGTGGCTTTACCTTCGCCGACATAGCAGGCTGGCTTGTCTCCGCTAGGGCGAGAATAGGATGAAGTTTTACCACATTGCCTACCAGAGGTAGTTAAATCATAGGGACACTCGCAGGTTCCTGTCAGTGGCTCCCGCAAGGGTGTAGTACTGGTGGTGTTGTTGGAAATGCTAGGAGTCTGATTATTACAACTGATTAAACATATTAAGACAAACGGTAGAATCAGGATTAATAATCTTTGGCTGTTAATTAGACGCATTTGATTGATTTCTCTGATCTGTTTAATTGTTCATAGTTTCTCTAATTTCTCTGGCCCTCTCCTCTTGCTCACAGTCAATGTCCAAGTGCTGATTAAAATACTGGTTAACACCAAAACCTACAGCGCGATCGCATTTAGATAGTTCACTTGCCAATTTTAATGCAGCCTTGGTACCGATAGCAGTTTCCAAGGCAGATGAGAACACAGCATCGATTTCGCCTTGTTGGCACAATTGCCGCAAACGCTTGGGAGAACCAGCAATACTAGGCTTAATCACAACCATCCCTCGCCATCCCTGTTGATAACAAGCCTCCAGCTTATCAAGTGTTGCCACTGATTCATCTAGAGCAATTGGCGTCGAATATTGGTGGCTTATCTCTAGCATTGCCTGGAACTTCTCAGGAGACAGTGGCTGTTCTAAGAACTCAACTATACTCGACTTATCAGCTAACTGTAGCCATTGATGGGTTTCTTGTGTGCTGAGTCCCCCATTACTATCCAAGCGCAATTTTACTGAGGGCGGTAAGATTTGAGTCAACTGCTCAAACAGTTTGAGTTCATGCTCAATATTGGCAACGCCAATCTTCCATTTCAAAGTGCGATGACCTTGATTACAAGGTATCTGCCATGCTTCTAAAGCCGCCTTTCCAGTTGGTAAGAGAAAACTGTAAGTTAGAGGAGTAGAGGGGAAGAGGGATGAATGCTTAGGATGGGCTGTTATCGATTCCCATGCCGACTCAAAGCCAAATTGGCAGGCAGGTAGAAGAGAAGGTATGTTGTCAATATTACTTAATGTAATTTCACTACTTAGTTGATTGCAGAAATCGAGGGCTTGCTGCAAGCTTTCAGAACCAAACCAAGGGATAGGAGCAATTTCACCCCAGCCTACTTGCCCATTGTCGTCACTCAAGCGCAAGATAATGCCCTCTCTAAGATGCCAGTCGCCGTGACTGGTGGATAGGGGGCGTTTAAAACGACGACTGTAAGGGTAAAAGTCGAATTTATAGCGTTTCTCCAATTGATCAGGTATATTCAATTTTCTTCCACCTACTCCCTACTCCCTACTCCCTACTCCCTTGCCTAAGCGAGCAATTGGATATTTTTTTATTTGGAAGTCCCTTACTGTGAGACTTTGCCTTGATTACCAATTCAAAAGCACAAATCCTAACCCTAAAAGTAAGCCACTCCAGAAATGCATTGCCACAGCAATAAACTTACAATTACTTACTTTCTCGGGTTGGTCATGATGCTGGTAAACGTGCCAACATAGCTGTATAGCAAAAGGCAAACTGAGCATAATTAGTAATGTCAAGACTGGAAAAATGCCCAGGATAACAAATAAACTAGTTAGGGCATAAACACTGCTGCCAAAGCAAATTAACACCCAGGAGCCTGTTTTTGTACCTAGTCGGACAATTGGCGATCGCTTCCCTGCTGCTAAATCATCTTCTACTTGGTGAAAATGGGAACAAAAGAGAATTATGCTAGTAGTAATACCGATAATTATTGAAGCAGGGACAAAGTTTATTGACCAAGTTTGTGTCTGAGAATAGTAAGCTGCTGCCACGGCCATTGGTCCAAAAGTGACAAAGCAAATAATCTCACCTAAACCCTGGTAGCCCAAGCGAAAGGGAGGGCCTTGATAGCTATATCCCAGAATACAGCAGAGTATAATTATCGCAACTACTGTGGGGTCTTTCTGCCACCAAGTAATTGCCAATATTCCCAGGATACCTGCCGTTAGCAATAAATTACTCAACCAAAAAATAAGTGCTTTATTCCCAGTTAAATTAACCACAGAGTGAGCTTTATTTTTATCAATTCCAGTTTCGGAATCAAAAACATCATTACTGAGGTTGAGCCAAGCAATAATCAAGATTGCTGAGATTAGAAAGGTTGAAAATATTCCCCAGTTAATAATGCTGGTTTCAACAGCAGCCACAGCCGTACCCACCCAAATTGGGATAATTGCAACGCTGTACATGGGTGGCTTAATTGCAGCTAGCCACAATTTATTTTTTGAAACTTCAACAGAACTTGTAACCATTGAGCAGGATAAATTACGATTACTAGTTGATTCTCTAGCGATAACAGGTTTTAGACTGCCAGCCAGGACGTAACTTCGTAAGTAAGTGTATACTCAGAGCCACTTTCACTCAAGTTAATCACTTCGATAAATGGCTCTATCGTTGTTGGCTGAATGATATGACTACCTAAAAAGTCATCATTACCACCAACCTCTGTTATTCCAAATAGACCTTCATCCTCATCGTAAAGTGAGACTGTCACAAAATCTTCAAAGAAGAAAGAATTCTCAATATCGTCAACAAAGCCATCCGTATCGTCAAAAAAGACTACATCCCCAGTTTCCAAGTCATCTTCCCAGATTCTTTCGCCATTGAGCTGAATGTAAGTCTCATCGTCATCATTGAAAAAACCGTCTGCACCAGTTTGGTTGGCTTCTAAAGATATAAGTCTCAGAAAGTAGCTCATGAGGTTTCTGCTCTAAAAACCATAACAATACAGTTTTTTCAAAAAATATCGACTAACTATTTATACCGTTTTGACCTAAAGCTGCAATGTATTTTGCCCCCGCCTATCGGCGTCTTCCATACCCTACCTTGCCTATGGGCTAAGTACCTGCGACATTGATAAAGTTTGCTGGTTAAGGCAGGGTGTGGGGTGTGGGGTGTAGGGTGTAAGGGAATTCCGGGCGATTTCATAATTGTTTACACAGTTGCTTTTATTTATGTCCGACTACTTAGTGTATCTCCAAAGAGCTTGGAGCAAATTAAGCATAAATACTTATAAAAGTAAAAAGTACTATACAAAACTTTACAACTGATTAAAACTTTGTTACATTATCTGGTGAGGTCAGTTGAGTAATGCAACTAACCAACAACTATAAATAGCTCTTCTGAGTGGGGTTCCTTCATCTCAAGCAAAAAGATACGCTCTTTTTGTGGAAAGAAGATTAAGAAGCGCTCACTAATCTTTGTTGCTTATCTTGAACTTCTGAGTCATGGAAAACCAAAAGGCTAATTTTGATTCTACTGAATTGTCCCAAACCTGGAATAGTCCTTTGGCAATACTGTTCTTTGCATTCGGGGCTTTGCATATTTATGGGTTCATGCGATCGCGCGCTACTCGAAGGAAACTTGTTAAGGGTTATAATCTTAGGAAAGCGCCGTCAAATAAATTATCAAAGCCTAAAGCAGTCCTCGGAAAAGATAAGAATCTTTTAGGTTCTAGTGCTGCTTTTGGTAATTATTTAAAGATTGGTATATCTGCTGTTGTTGTAGCAGGAATCATTGAAATTTTTGTTTTCTAAGGGATTTAATTATTGCCTAATAGACATCTCTAGAAGCCTCGATTTTCTCGATTTGGGGAAGGTAGAATAATAGTTCTAGCATAATTATTGGAGATGAGTGGTATAGTTTAGTTCTTAAATCATGGGATTACAGTATCCTATTGGATGGCAATGATCAAGCTAAAATGAACCTGATATGCAACAAAAAAACAATGGTTCTGCAAATTCAGCCCACCAAGCAAAAGCCAACTGTCACTTGGAATCCCCTGCCAGCAGACTATGTTTTACCAGACGATCCTGTGGAAAATATTCAGCAACCTATCCTTGCTGCAGCCCTAACTGATGCCTTAGGAGCCAGAGGATATCTTCAGCCACAGATGCTGATTGGTTCTAATTTTGGTTTAGTCGCCACAGTTAACAAAAAAATTGTCGTCAAGGCTCCTGACTGGTTTTATGTTCCCCAAGTAAATCCAGTAGAAGCAATTGATAATGAGTTAGAGTCAGGAGCAGTGCGTTACTATTTCGATATTTGAACAGTAATTGTAATTACCAAGAGTTATTTTAACCAACAGCAAATCCGTCATATTGACGCATAAAAGGAGAGTGATAAGCTAGCACAATATCTTGTTTTGGCACACCCAAATTTACTAACTCGTTAGCAACTCCCACTTCAGTACCGTCGTACTGAATCCAGATTTTTTCATTAATTAAATCGAGATGAATTAGGGCACCAAATACTCGCTGATGCTGATCCCAACCTGCATGAAAGATTTGGTAGTGGTCATCTACAGTATCAAAAAATTTGTAGACTTCAATTTCTCCATTAGCTGGTTTCATTTGAGTATACGGCTCAAGTACCTGGCAAATGAGTTGACGGTAGTTATTTAATCTATCCATTGCACAATTACCTTTCTTTCTTCAAAAATCCTAAACCATGCCGATATCAGCAGCCAATTTACCCAGATATTTTTGACGCCAGAGGGCATCAGCTTTGCGGTCTGTTTGCAACTCCAAGACTCGGATACCCTTACTAGGAAGTGGGTTCAAAAGCTGCTGTAGCTGTTCCCAAGATTCAATTAACTGGTGTTCTACTCCATAGGTAATACACAACTGGGAAAAGTTAACCTCCTGTGGTGTTGCAAAGAACTCTTCAAAAGGTGGATCAAATTTAGAGATAGGCAGCGTCTCAAAAATACCGCCGCCATTATTATTGATTAAGACAATAGTTAAATGACCGACAAATTTATTCTTTAGTAAAAAACCGTTGGTATCGTGCAACAGAGCTAAATCACCAGTCAGCATAACACTGCGTTGACGACGGTGAGCAACACCCAAAGCTGTAGATAAAGTCCCATCAATACCATTAGCCCCTCGATTAAAGAAAGGTTGAATACCAGTATTGCCAGTTTTCCAAAACAATCCCACATCTCGCACAGGCATACTATTAGCAACAAATAGGGGGGTTTTAGGCGGTAGGCTTTGGGAAATTAACCAAGCAGCTTTGCCTTCAAACAACTGTCTCATCGTAGTCATTTTTTGGTCAATTGTTGACCTCACCTTGGCCTCACCATTGCACCACTTCTGTAGGTAAGTTTGGGTCAAAAATTGGAAGCTAGGAACTTTGAACTTCTCCAAACTTTTCATTTTCAACTTTTGATAATTTTCAACCTTCAATTTCTCAACTTTGAACTCTTTGAGCAATCTACCCACCTCTTCTACGGACATCCGCAGGTGGGTAGTTTGACCATGAAGGGGGTCAAAATTGTGGTGCGCTGGGTGAATTACCCAGCGTTGCGGCTGACACTCATTCAACCAGAGGCGCAGCTGTTTACTAATTGGTAGTTCCCCTAGATGAATCACCATCTCTGGTTTAAGATGTTGCAACTGTTCTCGATTCTGCACAATCGAATCGTAAGTGGAAATTAAATTGGGGTTGAGTTGGGCATAGTTTCTCAGTGGTGATAGCCCCTCTGCTAATACCGGCCATTCTAAGGCTTGGGATAACTGGGCAACTGCCTGACAATATTGCTGGGGGTGTTGAGGTTGAGCAGGACCTGCGATAATCAGACCTTGGTTACATTGATGCCATTGTTGGTAAACAGAGAGGGGCACAGCAGAGGAAGAGGAGAGAGGCAAAGGGATTGAAGGAGTGATTCCACAGAAGAAGTCCTCAAGTTGAAATACTGGCGGTAGAGCATCAGTATCGAGTTGTGTTAGCGGTGCCAGGGGATTGCGAAAGGGTAAGTTGAGATGAACTGGACCAGGAGTTGGAAAAAGCGCCTGCTCCCAAGCATGAATGACTACCTGACGCAAATACCTCAGCATCCCAATTTCTACAGAGGGTAGTGCCAATTCTGCTTGCCATTTGGTATAGTGACCATATAATTTCACTTGGTCAATGGTCTGCCCTGAATGACAATCCCGGAGCTCCGGGGGACGATCAGCGGTTAAGACCAACAGCGGGACGAAACTCTCCCGCGCTTCAATTACTGCTGGGTAAAAATTAGCACCAGCAGTTCCAGAGGTGCAAACCAGAACTACAGGGTGTGCCGTTGCCCTAGCAATCCCCAAAGCAAAGAAGGCAGCTGAACGTTCATCTAGAACTGAAATTGCCTCTACTTGTTGTTGTTGGGCAAAGGCAACAGCTAGGGGGGTTGAACGGGATCCTGGGCAAATTACTGCCGTACTTAATCCCAAGCGCTTGAGGGTTTCTGCCAAAATAGAAGCCCAAAGTGTGTTGGTGTTGCGAAAATCAATGGACATGGTCTAACTACCGCGCCCTTTAGGGTAAATAGATGCTGCTTAGCGATTAGGATTTTAAATTAAAACTGAAAAATGAGGGTAATAATCTCATGTTTTATTTTTATTTCTACATTTTTCCCCTCTCAGTCGGGAAAACTAGTACTATCGTTACTCCACTGCTACTGTGCAAGTACAACAGTAACAATTGTAATCGAGCCAGTACTCTTAAAGGTTGTACTCGACTGGGCTTAAAAAGCCTAGCCTAGAGTACCGTTAGTTAAACTAAATCTTTATATAATTGCGAGATAGGATAATGTCATTACCATCTGAATTTCTGACTAGGATAGCTTATGAAAAACAGCTTTCACCGACAGAAGAGGATATTCTGATTGAACTGTTTGGTAGAAATAAAAACCGGGTGCAAGTTGCCCAGGCTCTAGACATTTCTGAAAGTTCTGTCAGCACTCATCTGACTGGAATTTACAATAAATTCAATATTAGTGGTAAGGGACCTGTTAAGGAGCGCCGATTGCAGGAGCATCTCAGCGAAAGGTATTTGCGATCACAGGTAACAGGAGATTCTAGCTCTAATTCAGTTGAAAATAACCTTGAAACTATACTCGAAGAAGTGCGAGAGAAAACCTATGCCAGTATTCAAGAGCGCTGTGGAACTATACAAGTTCTCAATACTGCCGGATCACTCACTTTAGGTGATATATATACCAATGTCGAAATTTTAGAGACAATTCCTAGCCGCAAACGTCTTGATCTAGCTGAACTCTTGCAAGGCTTCAAGCAATCAGAGTTTTCTCATGTTGAATTTAGTAAAATTACTCAAGAGCGAGTACCTGGTTTACAGAGTCTAAAGCGTTACAGCAAGCTAATAGTTTTGGGCACTCCAGGGGCTGGCAAAACTACATTTTTGAAATATTTAGCTCTTCAGTGTAGTCAAGGACAATTGCTATCACAGCAGGTTCCCGTCTTTATCACCCTTAGAGATTTTGCACAAGTCCAAGAGGAGCAAAGTTTACTAGACTATATTGCTCAACAGTTTTTGCAGTCTGCTGTCAAAGATGCTGCTGTTAAAGTTGAGCAACTGTTAAATCAAGGCAAGGCGTTAGTATTACTAGATGGATTAGATCAAGTTAGAACTAAAGATAAACTGTTAACCTGGCAACGAGTTGTAAAATTTATCAATCGTTTTAACGATAATAATTTTGTGATTACCCGCCAAATGGCAACAGTAGAATATAAACTTGAAAATTTTAAAGAATTAGAAATTGCCAACTTTGATGATGTACAAATTAATACATTTGCTCGGAATTGGTTTGGCTTAAATACTCCAATTAAAACAGAAGATTTTATTGAAAAACTGACAGCAATTCAGTCCCTCAAAGAATTGGCAAGTCATCCGTTACTATTAACATTATTGTGTTTAAAATTTGAGAATAAAGGAAAATTGAATGATAATAGCTGTGAAGTTTATGAAGAAGGTGTAGAGCTACTTGCTCAAAGGAATACTAGCTTTGTATTCCCCAGCAGCACAGTATACAAAAATTTAACCAAGAAGCGTAATCAAGATTTACTTAGCCAAATCGCCTTGAGGACTTTTGAGCAAGGTCATTACTTCTTTAGACACACAGAGATTGAGGAATATATTGGTGATTATATTGGTAATTTACCCAATGCACAGCTCGATCCCGAATTATTACAACTTGATAGTAAGCGTGTGTTGCAAGTAATTGAAGCGGAACAGGGATTACTTAGAGAAAGAGCCCAAGGAGTTTATTCCTTTTCTTACCTGGCTTTTCATGAGTATTTTGCTGCCAGAGAAATTGCCCTCACTTCTAAGTTAGAAACTCTAGTTGATCAGGCTACAGAAAAGCGCTGGCGTCAAGTATTTCTGCTAACTGCTAGCATGCTGAGGAATGCAGATGAGTTATTAAAGTTGACGAAAGCAAACATTGATCGACTCTTCGCTGAAGATGGAAAATTGCAGAAGTTTCTGATCTGGTTAAACCAAAAATCAATAGCAGTTAAAACCTATCAGCAGCCAACAGCTGTGCGAGCCTTTTACTTCTTTCGAGTACTCAATATTGACCTTGACCTTGATCTTGACCTTAACCTCGACCTCACTCGCGCTATTGATTTGTGTCTCTATCTCTGCCTTGATCTCTCCCTCTGTCTTGATTTTTGCTTGGACTTCAACCTTGATCGCACCATTGATCGCGCTCTTGAACGCGCTCTTGCCCTTAACCTAGATCATCAACTGAAGCAAGCACTTCAACAACTCAAAGACCAACGACCTGATTGCGAGCATCAACCAGAGCAATTCCAGCAGTGGCGGCAAACTAATGGTCAAGCCTGGACTGAGCAATTAAGAGCTTTAATGATTAAGTATCGTAATATTGGTCATGATTGGCAGTTCACTGATCAGCAGAAGGAATTACTATGGCAGTATTATTATGCCAACCAGTTGTTGAGTGATTGCTTGCATAGTGATTGTTATCTAAGTCGTGAGGTGCGAGAGGCAATCGAGGAGACTTTGTTTTTGCCCATTGCTGAGATTGAGAAGATACAGTAATTCTCGGTTGAGTGATTTATACCTTGTTGGTTTAGGATGGGGGAACAAGGGTATTATTCTCTAGAATGGCGATCGCTAATTTAAAAAAGAGTGAACTTTTCTCACTGGTGCCTGTGGTGAGGGATTACCTAGCTGGTCAATTAATTATTGTAAAGATAAGTTGACGAAGACAGCAAAAACAGGTTCAAGTGACAGATTTTAAGGAATACTTTCAGATATGTTTCAATGTTATGACCAGAGGTGAACCTTAAATGAATTACATTCCATTGGTAGCACGGACTTTTATTGCTATAATCTTCCTATACTCTGGCGTCAAAAAGATCCTAAACTTCTCAGGTACTCAGCAGATGATGACTGACCAAGGGTTGCCGCTTGTGGGTATGTTGCTAATTGGCGCTATTGTTTTCGAGCTCCTTGGTGCTATATCACTGGTTCTGGGTTACAAAACTCGTTGGGGTTCTCTCTTATTAATCATTTTCTTGATTCCTTCCACCATAATTTTCCACAACTTTTTGGCAGATCCAACAGAGACAATTTCTTTCTTGAAGAACTTAGCAATTCTTGGTGCATTACTAATGGTTTACTACTATGGTGCAGGTCCTGTTAGTTTGGATACACAAACTAGCTCAGCAGATAACTCCAGGCGCTCTCATGAAGAGTAATATCTATTATCTAAATGTTTGCCAAAAATACTTTTTAAGTAATAAGTTTTGTAATAAGAAATAGATATTTTTGTTCCAACTTATTACTTATTACTTATTACTTAAACTCAGACTATTTATAGGATTATTTTTGATATCTGATATCAGTAATGCTTGCCCTTCCTAGACATTTTTCAATTCTAAGCCTCGCTCAAATATTTGATCAATTGGTAGCATCTGGCCATCAGTTGTCATAAAGTTGTGGTCTTTCGTTGCTCGAATAATTGAATTGTCATCCAAAGTATATTCAAATACTTCTTGTTCTCCTCGATTATGCCACTGAGCAATCGGTTGCGTGTAAATGTAGCCATTACTATCAACGCTATACACAGTACATTCAATCTGTTTCTCAACAATTTCGCCAATGGGCAAAGAACCATATTCGACAGTCATAATTTCTGTGTCATAAGTCAAGCAATACTCAGCAAAGAGGACCATTTGCTCAAATAATTCTTCTGCTACTCTTTTTGGTACTCCATTTTTGGCTGCGCCATCGATGAAAAGCTCTCGATGCTTCTGCATCTCCACAACCTTTTTCTTGCCCATGCAGTTGTGAGCAATGAAGTCATTGGCAATAAAGTTATGAGTTTCTCGAATGCTTAAGTCAAAAACGTCTTCTTTGCCAAGATACTTAATCTCAACAACCTCATCCCAAAAAACTTCTGACTCAGCAATTGCCATCAATTCTGAATTCTGTAAAGCAGTAGCAAAATTACTAACTTGCTGGCTTACTAGCCTTTTTGTAGGCGTTTCCTGGATTTGAGCTACTGAAATTTTACTATTGTGATTGAGAGTAAGTGTCTTGGCTAAACCAATATAATCACCAATCTTAAAACCTTTCAGAGGTTGCCATCCCCAAGGCGTGTAGAAACGATGATCTTCTGTTGCTCTAATTTGACGCTTGGTTTTGGTTGTAACCTCCCAAATATCATCAACTCCATTAGCATGAATTTCAGTAATTGGCTGCTGAGTAATCTTCTGTGTATCTATATCTAGTGATAAGACTTTTCGTCCTAACCAATACTCAGGTTTATAGGCAATATCCCTCAAGTAAACTAAATTACCCGTGGCAGCATCAACTATTTCGGTTGAGCCACTCAAACACCGCCTCAATAAATCAGCTTGACCCAAAGAATAACCTGCTAAATCCTGAGCCATCCGCATAATCTGTTCCTGGTAGCAGAGAGTCCCGTAAGTCTCTTTCAAAATTGGCTCTAAGAGTGGATGTTGATATTCTACTTTTTCCTTGCCGTGCTTGCGATTAATAAACTTGGGAATGAGTCCTGCATCCAGAGGACCAGGGCGATAAAGCGCCAAAATAGAAGAAATATCTTCAATACTATCAGGTTTTAGGTCTCTTACTACCTGCCGCATCCCTGAAGATTCTAACTGAAAAATACCTTCTAAATCGCCTTTTTCTAAAAGTTTGTAGGTATCTTGAATATCACTGGGCTTTTTCTTGACGTTCCCTCTTGCCAAGACTTCCAAAGACTTGATTTCATAAAGAGCTATTTGATCTAAATCAAGTTTACGATTTTGAGTTTTCTCAATTAAATTGACGGTATGCTCGATAGTAGTAAGATTTCTCAGTCCTAAGAAATCCATTTTCAATAATCCCAGTGATTCCAAATCTTCCATGAAATACTGGGTAATGACAGTACCGTCGTTATTCTTTTGCAGCGGTACAACTTCATCGAGGGGTTGAGCTGAAATTACGACACCAGCAGCGTGGACACCAAAAGTTTTATTAGTACCTTCAATCCGCCTTGCCATATCTACCCAGTGGCGAACTTTGGTGTCTTGCTCATAAGCCTCTTTAAATTGTGGTTCTGGTGTTTGCTCGGAAATCATCACCGAAAGTTTGGCTGGCTTACCCCGCGCTACTGGGATCATTTTTGCCATGCGGTCAGATTCTTTGTAGGGTATATCTAATACTCTAGCGACATCTTTTAAGACTGCTTTCGAGGTCATGCGGTTAAAAGTAATAATTTGCGCTACCTTATCTTCACCATATTTATCAGTAACGTATTTAATCACTTCATCACGCCTTTCAATGCAGAAATCTGTATCAATATCTGGCATTGATTTCCGTTCTGGATTCAGAAAACGCTCAAAAAGTAATCCATGATGGACTGGATCAATATTAGTAATTTTGAGAGCATAAGCAACTAAAGAACCCGCTGCCGAACCCCTACCTGGACCAACAGGAATACTTTGATCTCTGGCAAATTTGATGTAGTCCCAAACTACTAAAAAGTAGGTTGAAAACCCCATCTGCTGCATCATTGTCAATTCATATTCGAGACGCTCTTTATATATAGGCTTAATTTCACTACGAGACCGACATTTTAGACGTTCAATTAGTCCCTTCCAAGTCACTTCCTCCAAGTAAGTATCCGCAGTGTGACCACTGGGTACGGAATAATCAGGAATGCGGGGTTCGCCTAAAATATCATAGGGCTTAACTTTATCTGCAACTTCTAGAGTATTAGCGATCGCTTCACCAATCACCTCATCCGGCAGATGATCCCTAAATAGCCGCGCCATCTCCTGTGCCGACTTGAGATATTCGGTGCCACTATAGCGCATCCGTTTATCTTCAGAGATCAGCTTCGCAGTCTGAATACAGAGTAAAGCATCGTGAGCTTCAACATCGTAGCAGGAGATATAGTGAGAGTCATTAGTAGCAACTATTTTAATCCCCAGCTCACGGGCAATTTTGACAATTTCAACATTAACGATACGGTCTTCTACAGAACCGTGATCCTGAATTTCTAGATAATAATCTTCGCCAAATACTTCCTTATACCACTTAGCTACTTTGCGTGCCTGGATTTTATCACCTTTAAGAATAGCCTGGGGAACTTCACCACCTAAACAGGCACTAGTAACAATTAAATCTTGATGATACTGCTCAAGCAGTTCCTTGTTAATACAGGGGCGTGCAAAAATCCCCTTACCTTGCATTCCCTTGAGGTTAGAAATTGTGGTCAGCTTGACTAAGTTTTTATAGCCTTGGGTATTTTTTGCCAAGACTACTTGGTGATACTTGCGGTAACGTCCCCTCGTTTCCACATCACCGTTGATCACATACATTTCATTACCGATAATTGGCTTGATGTTTTTATTGCGGCAGACTTTAATCAATTCAATTGCACCGTACATCACGCCGTGATCTGTTAGCGCAATTGCAGGCATTCCTAACTCCACAGCCCTATCTACCAATGCTGGCAGTTGAGAGGCACCATCAAGCAGACTATAGTCACTATGAATATGTAGACCAACGAAGGACATAAGTTATCAGGAGATAAAAATTTTAGTATATAAGACTAGGTTAACTAATTGAGGAGCGCTATATGTAGTTTATTTTTGTCAATTAACTCTATATATAGGGGGATGTGGGCAACTAAGCCTAAAAATGGGAGTATATAGTAAATTGCTAAGACCTACGCATTTGCCCCCTAAATCCCCCAAATTTGGGGGACTAGGGGGGCTAGGGGGCGAAATCGACTCAACTGCGTAAGTCCTGATTGCTAGAAAAAGACAAAGTTTTTGAAGAAGGAGTCAGGAGTCAGGAGGAAGAAGGCAGAATTTTCATAAAAATCATCTCCCCATCTCCCCATCCCCCCCTCTCCCCATCTCCCCCCTCTCCCTCTATCTACAAGATGCAAAATGTCATTAATCGATAAATTAAGATTAAGTCTCTCGATAGGGGCAGCTAAAATAGTCACCAAATTGGTACGCTTATCACGCCTAGGAGCAGCCAGTGTATTACCAGGGGCAATTGCACTTCGCCTACAACCACAAGCACTATCCTTACTATCTGCCCAGATTAAGCGAGGCGTCATTCTAATTGTCGGTACTAATGGCAAAACCACCACCTCCCTACTGCTGCGCACAATTCTAGAAAATCAAGGCTGGCGAGTTGCCCACAATGCCACTGGTGCTAATTTGATTAATGGGTTGGTAACGGCGCTAATCGAAAATACTAATTTAATCGGTAAACTTCAAGCCGACTATGCAATCCTGGAGGTAGATGAGAATGTACTACCGTTAGTCTTGCGCAATTGTCAGCCTCAGTTTATTTTGGGTTTAAATTTATTTCGCGACCAACTGGATCGATATGGGGAAGTTGATACTATTTCTCAGAAATGGCAGCAAGCGATCGCACCTCTACCCACTGAGACCAAGGTTATTTTAAATGCTGATGACCCAACTCTGTGTCATCTTGGTCAGCAGCTACCGCAAAAAGTTTTATTCTTCGGTCTAAGTGAACCAGAGGCTTATCTTGATGAAATTCCCCACGCCGTAGATTCCACTTACTGCCCCAGTTGTGGGCATTCCCTAGATTATCAAGGAGTTTACCTCTCTCATTTGGGGGACTATAACTGTCCTCAATGTAACTTTAGCAAAAGTCAGCTAGCAGTTAATAGTCAGGAGTGGCCACAAATTCTAATAGGTATCTATAACAAATATAACACCTTGGCTGCTGGTTTAGTAGCCCAGGAGATGGGAATTGACACTGCTCTCATCTACGAGACAGTCAAAAACTTCCGCGCTGCCTTTGGACGAGCAGAAGAATTAACAGTTGGCGGTAAGCAGGTGCGGATTCTGCTATCGAAAAATCCGGTAGGGATGAATGAAACTATCCGGGCAGTTAAAGACATACATCAACAAGGAGGGGCATCAACCAAGCTGCTGGTACTCAATGACCGAACCCCAGATGGCACTGATGTTTCTTGGATTTGGGATGTTGATACTGAGAAGCTACTGGAACTAGGGGGCACAATTGTCGTCAGTGGCGATCGCACTTATGACATGGCCCTGCGTTTACAATACTCTCAGGGAGAAGGGGAAAATAACTGCAAATTGATTATTAAAGAGGATTTGCAGGAGGCAATTACTACTGCCTTAGAACATACTCCAGAGCATGAAACTTTGCACATTTTGCCCACTTACTCGGCGATGTTGGAAGTAAGGGGGTTACTAACTGGTAGAAAGATTCTTTGAGAACAGAGTGTTGCTGTTTCAGGAATCTGCAAACCTTTTTCTTGGAAAATACTGGAATTAAAAATGTCTGAAATTAGTATCGAGCTTATTCGTTCTTTAGCAAAAAATTACCATATTTTTGACTTAAAGGCTGCACTTGCGCTAAAGGTAAAGGAAATATCCCAGACTGACTTAGACGAAATGGAAATACTAGAGAATGTGATTGAAGAAACGAACAAAAGAATAGAAGAAGCCGAAAGAAATTATGATTTGAATCGTGCAGCAGACTTAAAATACGGTCTTTGTGAAAAATACAATAAACAATTAGAAAAAATCAAGCTGAAGATAATAGATACAGTCAATAATCTATTCCCTAACTTTCCTAGTGAAGATTAATCGCATAAATATGCAAATTTAGAGGATTCAGAGGTATTATGGAGCGTGTAATTTCCTTACTGGGGCTATTAGTTTTCATAGGATTAGGATACCTCTTCTCAGTTAACCGGGCTGCAGTGCGATGGTCAACTGTGCTGTGGAGCGTTGGCTTACAGCTAATCTTAGCCATCTTCATTCTCAAAACAGCTGTTGGCTTAGCAGTATTTCAGTTTCTCGGTAATCTTGTCAGCAGGTTCCTCGACTTCTCCGACGTAGGAGCTCAATTCGTTTTTGGGGAAGACTTTGAAGAACACTTTATCTACTCCGGCAAGAAGACCCTCGAAACACGCGACGGGATGAATTGCCAGTCAGTGTTTAGGAACCGCCTTGACGCTCCATAAGAATAGGTGTATAATAGAGCATAAGGAGGTGATACAAGTGTTTAATCTGACCTACGAATTTAAGCTTAAGCCAACCAAAGCGCAGGTAGATCAGTTCAACGACTGGCTTGAACTTAACCGTCGTNGCTGCCGAAACGGTATGGACTCGATGGACTATCCAAATCTTATCGTAAGCGTGGTGAAGCGTGTCTTTTAGACCGCGTAACCACATCCGCTTAGAATCCACGTCTTTTTAAAGCGTGGAGACTTCAATCTTGCTAAACAGTTCTGTATATTTGAGACCCTCCTATCAACTAGAAGAAGAAACGTGCAACTTCGTTTCAGCAGCATCACAGCTTTATTGGCAATCTTGTGGCTAATTGTACCGGTTAAAGCAGAGACCCCTTTCTCTCAAGTACAACTTTCAAATGATTTAGTTATTAATCTAACTCATATCCCTGATTCCCCAAGACCAGATGACAGTAAAATCCCGCCACCTCCCTCATCTTCGCCAGAACCACCTGTCTCACAGCTACTGCCGCCGCCAGAAGAATTGCTCGAACCTCCTCTGGAAAGTCCTGCAACCCCTGAAGTTCCCTCGCCGATAATTCAAGACACGATTACTGTTGAAAGCTTTGAGTTCACTGGCAATACTGCTTTTAGTGATCAACAGTTAGCTGTAGTTACTAAATCCTTTACCAGTCGCCCGATTACCTTCGCTGAACTTTTAAGTGCTAGAACAGCAGTCACCAAACTTTATACCGACAACGGTTATTTGACCTCTGGTGCCTTTATACCACCCCAAAGCTTAGATAGGGGTAGTGTAACTATTGCCATCGTTGAGGGGGGATTAGACGAAATTGAAGTCAGCAGCAAGGGACGCCTGAACCCTGGATATGTACGCTCGCGACTTGAAATTGCTACTGGCAAACCCCTAAATGTACAACGTCTACTCGACGCCCTGCGCCTGTTGCAACTTGACCCCCTGATCGAAAATCTTTCTGCCGAACTCTCGACTGGTTCAGGTCCAGGAACTAGCTTGCTCTCAGTCACAGTGACAGAGGCAAACTCTTGGAGATATCAGATTATTGCTAATAATGGACGTTCTCCTAGTGTTGGTAGCTTCCGTCGCGGAGTCTCTTTGACCCAGGCTAATTTACTAGGACTAGGGGATGGTATTAGTGTCAGCTACACTAATACCGATGGCAGCGACGGCATAGACCTAAGCTATAGTTTACCGCTTAATCCTCGCAATGGTAAGGTTACTCTCTCCTATGGTGATACCTCAAGCGAGGTTATTGAGGATCCATTTAACAACCTTGATATCGAATCGGATTCGCGCTACTTTGACCTGACAATACGCCAACCACTGCTACAGACGCCCACTGAGGAATTTGCCCTGGGCTTAACTGCCTCTAGAAGAGAAAGCGAGACAGTTTTCCTCGAAGACTTGGGTTTTCCTTCCTCAGGAGCTGACGAAGACGGACGCACTCGTGTTTCAGCACTACGGTTTTTTCAAGAATGGACTAAGCGCAATGCCCAAGAGGTCGTTGCCTTACGTTCTCAGTTTAGTCTAGGACTTGATGTTTTTGATGCCACTGTCAATGATGACAATCCCCAAACAGGTGAAGATGTTCCTGATAGCCGCTTTTTTGCCTGGCGGGGTCAAGCTCAGTGGGTAAGACTCTTAGCCACCGATAGTTTACTACTAATCCGAGGTGATATTCAACTTGCAGACCAAGTGATGTTACCGATTGAGCAATTTGCCCTCGGGGGTTTAGGTAGTGTGCGTGGGTATCGGCAGGATCAATTGCTCACTGATAATGGGGCTTTTGCTTCAGCAGAGGTGCGCTTACCAATTTTGCGAGTTTCTAAGTGGGATGCGCTTTTGCAGTTAACTCCTTTTGTTGATCTGGGAACAACCTGGAATAATGGCGACAGAGAAGACCCTGACCCCAACAGCCTTGCTTCTGTGGGAGTGGGGTTGCTTTGGCAACAGGGTGAGCGTTTTAGAGCCCGTTTAGATTGGGGAATTCCTTTAATTTCTGTCGATTCGACGGGAGACTCTTTACAAGAAGATGGGGTGTATTTTTCGATAGAATTTAATCCTTAAAGTAGTGTAGCTAAGGTATATGTTATATTGGATACATATGAGTATATATGATGGATACACCTTTTATTGTTTCTGCTCAGTACCTTAACAAGCATATTGATGATCCCCAAATTGTAATTATAGATTGTCGCTTTGCTCTTGCAGAGCCAGAACTGGGGTACCAGCAATATCAAATTAGTCACATTCCGGGTGCAAAATATCTTGACTTGAACAAAGACCTTTCGGGTTTGTTGCAACGGCATGGGGGGCGTCATCCCTTGCCGAATCCCGAGAAATTGGCGGCTAAGTTAGCTGCAATCGGTGTAAATTTTCAGAAAACACTGGTTGTTGCTTATGATGACTCTCGCCTAGCTTTTGCCGCACGTCTCTGGTGGCTTTTACGCTATCTAGGTCACGAGCCAGTGGCAGTACTTGATGGTGGTTGGGCAGCATGGCAAGCCGCAGGGTATCGTGTCACCAATGACCACAGTGAGTCAAAACCAGCAGTCTTTGTACCTCAGATTCAAAAGTCCTGGGTAGTTGATATTGAAACTGTCAAAACCAGTAAAGATTTACCAGGCTTAGCTCTGGTGGATTCACGGCAGCATGACCGCTATTTAGGCTTGCGAGAGCCAATTGACCCTGTTGCTGGTCATATCCCTGGGGCGATCAACTACCCTTGGCAAGAAGTAACTAATGACCAGGGCTATCTCAAGTCACTAGAGGAACAAAAACAACGCTGGGCAGATCTGACAGATAGCCCAGAAATTATAGTTTATTGTGGTTCTGGCGTCACCGCCTGTGTTAATCTCCTCTCCCTAGAACTGGCTGGGATTACCATCGGTAAGCTCTATGCTGGCAGTTGGAGTGACTGGTGTTCTTATCTGTAATCAGGCAACTTAAGGGTTAAGTTTGACAACTAACTCTATAAAGCAGACCTCGGTAATTACCTAGGTGATGATACAAATAATTTATAGCTTGCTTCCATAGTAGTTATCTTCTGTTGAACTTATAGCAGTTTTGATCTTAGTGAAGTACACCTATCTTGGTTTTGAGACTCTGGCACCCTGGGTTATAGCAGTTCTGAATCTTGGTGAAGTACACTCATCTTAAGTTTTGAAGCTCCAAGTTAAATGTATGTCGCTCAATTACCAATTGCTATAAGTTTAAACTTTTCTGAATATAAAGATAGCAAGTCACGAAAAAAAACAAGTAGTTGTCTTTGTTTTTCGCTACTTTTAAAGCAGTAAAAATTAAAATAATTAAGGAGTAAACATGTCCTAAATAACTATTAATAATTAACTAAAAGTAAATTATTAGATATAAAATTGCTAAAATAGGAAGTTAAATTTAATTGTCCAATAACTATTAGGTCTTATTTGATATGCCATGCTTAATGAACCGTCTATCTATTTTTGTAGACGGTAACAATATGTTCTATGCTCAACAGAAAAATGGCTGGTTTTTTGACCCAAGAAGGGTATTAAACTACTTTAAAAGTGATCCGGATATAAGATTAATCAACGCCTTCTGGTACACTGGCTTAAAAGATCCTCAGGATCAACGCGGATTCCGAGATGCTCTCATTAGTCTAGGCTACACTGTCAGGACAAAAATTCTGAAAGAATATTATGATGATAATTCCGGACGCTATTCTCAAAAGGCTAATTTAGATATAGAAATTGTTGTGGATATGTTTAATACGGTCGATCAATATGACCGTGTAATCCTATTTAGTGGAGATGGCGATTTTGAAAGAGCAATAGAATTACTGCGTTCAAAAAATACACATATCACCGTAGTTTCGACAGAAGGAATGATTGCCAGGGAATTGAGGAATGCAACGGATTTGTACATCGATTTGAATGATATGCGCGGAGATATTGAAAAAGTTGATAATTAATTATTGATGAGGATAATATAACCTTCATCTAGCCTAAATTTAGAGAATAGAAAATTTCTGTAGCCCCTAACCACACAAAGCTATGAACCAGCAATCTAAATCAGAACACATTATTATTTTTGACACCACCCTCCGAGATGGAGAGCAATGTCCTGGAGCCACTCTCAATGTAGAGGAGAAGCTAATTATTGCGCGGCAGTTGGCACGCTTAGGCGTGGATGTCATCGAAGCAGGTTTCGCTATTGCCAGCCCTGGAGATTTCGAGGCAGTTGAGAAAATTGCTAAGACAGTAGGGACACCAGACGGTCCGGTCATCTGTAGCTTAGCAAGAGCAATTAAAGCAGATATTGAAGCTGCCGCAGAGGCTCTTAAAAGTGCAGCTAAAGCCAGAATCCACACCTTTATTTCCACCTCAGATATTCACCTACAGTACCAGTTGAAAAAATCAAGGGCCCAGGTGTTAGCGATCGCCAAAGAAATGGTAGCCTATGCTAAGTCCTTTGTCGAGGATGTGGAATTCTCGCCCATGGATGCAGTTCGCTCTGATTCAGAGTACCTCTATCAAGTACTAGAAGCAGCGATCAGAGCTGGGGCTACAACTATTAATATTCCTGATACAGTCGGTTACACTACACCAAGCGAGTTTGGAGCCTTAATTGCTGGTATCAAAAATAATGTTCCCAATATTGAGCAAGCGATTATCTCTGTTCACGGTCACAATGATTTAGGCTTAGCAGTAGCAAACTTTCTCGAAGCAGTCAAGAATGGGGCTAGACAGCTCGAATGCACGATTAACGGTATTGGTGAACGGGCAGGAAATGCCTCCTTAGAAGAATTGGTAATGGCTTTGCATGTGCGGCGTCAGTATTTTAACCCCTACTTGGGACGTACAGTTGATAGCGAGGAGCCTCTAACCAAGATTGATACGCGCCAGATTTATAAGACATCGCGCCTTGTTTCCAACCTCACTGGTATGCTAGTGCAGCCCAATAAAGCCATAGTGGGAGCCAATGCCTTTGCCCATGAGTCCGGTATTCACCAAGACGGCGTCCTCAAGCACAAGCTAACCTACGAAATCATGGATGCCGAGTCTATTGGCTTAACAGACAATCAGATTGTACTAGGCAAGCATTCTGGTCGCAACGCCTTCCGCACTCGCTTGAAAGAGTTAGGGTTAGAGCTGTTGGAGGCGGATTTAAATAAAGCTTTTGTCCGCTTTAAAGAAGTGGCGGATAAGAAGAAAGAAATTACTGATTGGGATTTAGAAGCTTTAGTCAATGATGAAATCCAGCAGGCACCGGAACTGTTTCGTTTGGAGGTAGTACAGGTATCCTGTGGCAATAAAGCCCACCCTACAGCAACAGTAGTATTACGGACACCTAATGGAAAGGAACTAACCGACGCAGCCATTGGCACTGGTCCTGTCGATGCCGTCTATAAGGCAATTAACCGCGTCGTAGATGTACCTAATGAGCTGATCGAATTTTCCGTGCAGTCGGTGACAGCGGGAATTGATGCGATCGGGGAAGTTACTATTCGCCTGCGGTATCAGGAAAGGGTATTTTCGGGTCATTCTGCAAATACTGATATTATTGTTGCCTCAGCTCAGGCCTATGTGAATGCCCTGAATCGACTCTATGCCTCATTACAAAAGATTCAGCCTTCTTCACAAACTGAGAGCGAACTTGCAAGGAAGTGCTAATCTCAAACGGACTTGATACTCCTCCAATTGAAACACAGGAGTTTTCAAGCTGGTTGATTATAACTTCGGTTGCATTTATGGTATGTTCAACCCTTGTAATTGTCTCCCCCTTAAATACTGCTAACAACAGGGAGCAATATTTAAGGGGGAGATAATTATAGTCCGTGTGATGTGAGGAGATTGATGTGAAGCTAGATGAGAACTGGCTCATGCTGGAGGCACCTAAACAATTTACTGTGCTGGGGCTACCAGTTCACTTGCTAAATAACTTAGATGACTATAGTCATTGGTTGGGAGAGCGTCTACAACAGAAACTGGGGAGTCAGGTTGTGACTCTGAATGCAGAAATGGCAATGGAGGCCCAAGGCAATCGAGGTCTAGCTAGCATTATCAGGCAAGCTGAACTAGTTATTCCTGATGGAGCTGGGGTTATACTGTACCTGCGCCTCCAGGGTGAGCGCTGGCGGCGAACTCCAGGAATTGAACTGGCTCAATCTTTACTGCACAAAGCTGGACAATTAGGAGAGTCTTGTCCAGTTTTTTTCTATGGAGGAGTTCCTGGTGTCGCTCTCCAGGCTGGTAGATTTTGGCAACAACAACTGCCCCAACTAGCAATTGCTGGAATCAATCACGGCTATCTTTCACCGGAAGCCGAACAAGAATTACAAATAACTCTCAAGGAACGGCAACCAAGACTGATTTTGGTGGGTTTAGGCGTACCTCGTCAAGAATTTTGGATTGCTCAGCACAGGCATTTGTGTCCCCAAGCAATTTGGATTGGTGTTGGTGGCAGCTTTGATATCTGGGCAGGAACTAAATCCCGTGCCCCAATTTGGTTACGAGACAATAATCTCGAATGGCTCTATCGGCTTTATCAAGAGCCCAAGCGCTGGCGGCGGATGATGGCTCTACCAAAGTTTGCGCTCAAAGCTATAGGTCATTTTTGGGCTTAGATTTCTAAGATGCTAGAGTACACATCCAAAATCCCAAATCAAAAATTATCAGACTCAGCTAACACCGCATCATTGATGGTCAAAATGCGAGGGGTGACAAAAACCTATCCTAATGATGGTCGTGGCTTAGTAGGAATTAACCTCGATGTAAAGCGGGGAGACTTTTTGTTTATCACTGGTGCTTCTGGTGCTGGCAAGTCAACTTTGTTGAAATTAATTTATGGTGCTTGCCGTCCGACACAAGGAGAGATAATAGTCGATCAAGTTAAGATGGGACAACTCAGGGGTGATAGTTTGTCAAGGCTGCGCCGTCGTCTGGGGATTATCTTTCAGGATTACAAACTGATTCCCACAAGGACAGTCTCAGAAAATATTGCCTTTGTACTGTGGGCACAGGGCTTCACTCGCAAAGAAGTTCAGCGACGCTTGTTGCCAACCCTAAAATTAGTGGGTTTACAGCATCAAGCCAACTGTTTTCCACAACAACTATCTGGAGGAGAGCAACAGCGGGTGAGCATTGCTCGCGCCATAGTCAGCACACCACCTTTGATGCTAGCAGATGAACCCACTGGTAACCTCGATCCAGATAATGCCCAGCAAATTTTGAAAATTATGCAAAAATTGAACTCTCTGGGGGCGACGGTAATTGTTACTACCCATGATCAACGTCTAGTGCAGATGTCAAATCATCCAGTAGTTCAGCTGCGCCAAGGGCGCTTGTATCGGAACTTTTAAATCCTCTCCCTCTCTCCCTCTCTCCCAGATTAACCTTTGGAATCTCTAAGCCACTTTTGATATAAATCGGGGCGGCGTTGGCGCGTTCTCTGAATCTGTTGTTGCCGTCGCCATTGAGCAATTTCGGCATGATTGCCTGATAGCAAAATCTCCGGAACCTTCCAGCCTCTAAATTCTGCTGGTCTTGTATACTGCGGATAATCAAGCAATCCAGCTTCAAAACTTTCTGTTTTAAGGGACTCGACCTTGCCTACTGTTCCTGGTAGCAAGCGCACAACGCCATTGATCAGTGCCAGTGCTGGGATTTCACCGCAGGTTAAGACAAAATCTCCCAGAGAAACTTCTCGGGTAGCCAGGTGTAGCACTCGCTCATCAAACCCTTCGTAGTTTCCGCAGATCACTACTAGTTGCTCGTAAGCTGTTGCCAATTCCCCCAGTAGCTGCTGATTGAGATTTTGTCCTTGAGGCGTCATCACAATGACATCTCGTCTAGGTAAAATCGGCAATGACTCGACAGCTGCGAAAATTGGCTCCGGTTTGATTAACATTCCCACACCACCACCGTAGGTTTGATCATCAACTCGTCGATGTTTGTCAGTGGTAAAGTCACGGGGATTAACTAAATTGACCTCAGCAATTTGCTTGGCAAGTGCCTTACCTAACAATCCCGAATTTAGGGGAGAGCTAAAAAAATTGGGAAACAGAGTGATAATATCAAATCTCACAGACTACCGTAGTCGCAACCATAGTGGGCAAAGAGACACCAATAATGAAGACCTCAAC
This sequence comes from Symploca sp. SIO2E9, assembly GCA_010692645.1. GTDB lineage: Bacteria > Cyanobacteriota > Cyanobacteriia > Cyanobacteriales > Coleofasciculaceae > SIO3C6. The sequence continues at coordinate 8,190 of JAAHGS010000016.1, read as the reverse complement.
TAATATTGATAATCTTGTACCGTTTAAAACACGGGGGTTCTCACCTTCAATAAATTTTTAGATAGACGCCTTGAGACCGTAAAAAATTATTTACGCACATTGGCTTAATTTGTGAGATGATAACACATTACAAGATGCACTCGTGGAAGTCCCCTGTTTTTAAACAGGGGAAGAAGCGGTTTGCAGAATTGGGCCTTTTTAGGCTGTGTCGTTATCAAATTATCTTTGTCACACCAGTTACAAAAAATAGGATTTTTCCGTTGGAGACAATATAGGCATGCTACAGGTAGAATACCCGCCGAGGATACAGTGGTTTTAAGGATTCTCGTTGTTGTTAACATGCGCGTTAGCGCCTTCAAGCAAGAATCACCGTATCTTGACGAGCGGGAAGAGTTAAACTGCTTAGCGTTTTTATCAGCTATAGACTACCGAGTAGTTTAGCCAGGGTCAAATCTTTATTAAGTAGTACTTATACTGACAAGCACTATCAAGCATTCGATTCACCTCATGCCCAAAATCGACATTATGCTGCAGTTAGAATCTCAATTGCATAGAACTAGGATGCAACAATCCACTAAAACCGCCGCCATTCTGGTTATTGGCGGTGCAGAAGACAAAGTTCATGGACGCGAGATCCTGCACAACTTTTTTGGTCGTGCTGGATCAGACAAGGCGCTTATTGCTATTATTCCGTCGGCTTCACGAGAACCAGTGATTAGTGGCGAACGCTATCAGCGCATTTTTGACGATATGGGCGCAAAGGAGACCAGAGTACTTGATATCCGCGATCGCCAGCAAGGCTCAGACCCAAACTTTCAAGAATACATCGAACATTGTACTGGTGTATTTATGACTGGCGGCGACCAATTGCGGCTTTGTGGACTATTGGCAGATACGCCGCTGATGGAAAAGATTCGTCAGCGAACGCATCTGGGTGAGATTACCCTCGCCGGCACTAGCGCTGGTGCTGCTGTCATGGGTTATCACATGATCGCTGGGGGTGGCTCTGCTGAGTCGCCTAATCGCTCATTAGTGGATATCGCTACAGGGTTAGGCCTGATACCAGAAGTAATTGTGGATCAGCATTTTCACAATCGCAATCGTATGGCGCGTCTAATTAGTGCCGTTTCTGCCTATCCTGAGCGCTTAGCAATCGGTATCGATGAAGATACCTGTGCCCTATTTGAAAGAGATGGTTGGTTACAAGTTATCGGCAAAGGCACTGTTACAATCATTGATCCAGGAGAAATGTTGTATACCAACCAGAATGATATTGGTGCAACAGACCCGATCAGCATTCACAATCTGCGGGTGCATATCCTTACTCATGGCGATCGCTACCATTTCCTTCAGCGTTCGGTAGGAACACACAAAGGCTAAATCCCTGATTTGCCAAGATGCTGCCGAACTAGACACCAAACATTTGCTAGGAGTAGTCTAAGCTGCTGAGGCTGCCTTGTTGTGAAGAGACATAAATATTTGTCAACAAACTGTTCGTCATGAACAGTTTGAGGTCTTTTTCAGGCAGGAAACTAGATAATGCTTTTAACTTACTCAGTGGTTTAGTTAAAGGTTTAACAAAGAAGCTCCTCCTTTGGAGGCACTTCTGGAGCCAAGCTCCGAACTAGTGACCACTCCACACACTGACCCTTCGGGTACAGAGGTGGGGTTAATCGCCAGACAAACTAACTCCTGTATTTTTTTCACGCGAGGTGTCTTAGTATAAAGCAAATGGAGCAGTTTTCTACTGCTAATACACCAGTCTATTTCTGGCTGCGATTGCCCCAAAAGGCAGCAGTACCAAAGGTAATCGTGCCCTCCTGTGCCCCTGCAAGTTCAATGAACTGCAGGGAGCATGTTATTGACTAATGCGCCCGAACAGAAATCTCCACAATTTCCAATTCAATCAGGGTATCATCAGGGTTTAAAGTTAATTTTTGGAGATTTCTTCGGGTGTCGGCAATATTACCGATTAATCCCGATTAGGAGGAAGGGATGGAGGACATAAGCCTTCTGCCTCCTGCCCCCTGCCTTCCGAGGCCCAAGCCTCGGTAATGGCTGTATTGTTGATTTTGGCTTAGCAAATCCCTAAAAAAAATCCCCACAGGGAAAATTCTTCGTGTAAAACAGATAAGGGCACGGCAATGTTCCTAGTAAACATGTCGGTGATGTTTTTGTAAAGATGCCTCGCCCTCTCTGTCAATAGACTTCTTGCAGAAGTTGCCGAAAGGGTCAAGACCAAAGGGATGGAATTTCCATTTTTCCTTTTTTAACCCTTCTGGAACTAAATTGCCTTCAGGCAGTAACAGCAAGAGGTTTAATCAGAAAGATGGTGGCATCTGTTGCAGTAGGGTCTAAAAGCCGTCAAACCCCTTCGAGTTAGGCGCTAAAGACGCATTTTCTATAAAATTGCTTCTTTGGACTTCCTTAGCATATTCTTCCTCAATTGTTATGAGAATTCTGAGAATCCAGACGTTACGCGGCCCCAACTATTGGAGCATTCGACGCCACAAACTCATAGTCATGCGTCTCGATTTAGAGGAAATAGCAGCAAAACCCTCTAACGAGATTCCTGGTTTCTATGAGGGACTAACTTCGGTACTCCCCTCTCTGGAGGAACATTTCTGTTCCCCTGGAGTTCGAGGTGGTTTCTTAAGTCGGGTCAGGGAAGGCACGATGATGGGTCATATCGTAGAACACGTCGCCCTAGAACTGCAGGAAATGGCGGGCATGTTAGCGGGATTTGGTCGCACCAGAGAAACCGCGACACCAGGAGTGTATCAGGTTGTATTTGAGTATGTAGATGAACAGGCTGGGCGCTATGGAGCCAGAGCAGCAGTGCGGCTATGTCAAAGTATTGTTAACACTGGCACCTATCCTCAGACAGAATTAGCACAAGACCTACAAGACTTAAGAGAACTTGCTAGCGATGCTGCCCTCGGTCCTTCTACAGAAACCCTAGTCCAAGAAGCTGAAGCTAGAGATATTCCTTGGATGCCTCTGGCAGCTAGAGCAATGATTCAGTTAGGCTACGGTGTCCATCAGAAGCGTATTCAGGCAACACTTAGCAACTACTCAGGTATTTTGGGTGTTGAGCTAGCTTGCGATAAAGAAGGTACCAAACAAATTCTGCGTGATGCTGGTGTACCCGTACCTAGGGGTACAGTAATTAGGTTCCTCAAAGAACTTGAAAGTGCAATTGAGTATGTTGGCGACTACCCAATTGTGATTAAGCCCCTCAATGGTAATCATGGCAGGGGTATTACTCTCGACATCGGTAACTGGGAAGAAGCTGAACAAGCCTATGAGAATGCCAGGGAAATTTCCCGCGCCGTCATTGTTGAAGGTTTCTATCGCGGTACTGACCATAGAGTTTTAGTAATTAATGGCAAAGTGGTGGCAGTAGCAGAGCGCATTCCAGCTCACGTGATTGGTGATGGCAAGTTAACAATTGAGGAATTGGTTACACAAACCAATAGTCATCCCCATCGTGGAGAAGGACATGATAATGTTCTCACCAAAATTGTCATCGACCACAACAGTGAGAATTTGCTAAAGCGTCAGGGGTATAGTCTACAAAGTGTACCTAGCAAGGGTGAAATTTGCTACTTGCGGGCAACTGCCAACCTCAGCACAGGGGGCATTGCTGTAGACCGCACTGATGACATCCACCCAGAAAATCTTTGGCTGGCAGAGCGAGTTGCTAAAGTTATTGGTCTTGATATTGCTGGAATTGATATTGTCACGCCTGATATTACCAAACCACTTAGGGAGACAGGGGGAGTAGTTGTAGAAGTTAATGCTGCTCCTGGCTTCCGGATGCATGTTTGTCCTAGTAATGGTTTACCTCGCAATGTGGCTGCACCAGTTATGGAGATGCTTTTCCCTGCGGGAACGCCCAGCCGCATTCCGATTATTTCGATTACGGGTACTAACGGCAAAACTACAACTACACGCTTGATTACCCACATTTATCGGCAAACAGGAAAAGTGGTTGGTTACACCACTACCGATGGCATCTATATTGATGATCACTTGGTAGAAAAAGGTGACACTACTGGTCCCCAAAGTGCTCAAGTAATTCTCAAAGACCCTACTGTTGAGGTGGCGGTGTTGGAAACGGCACGGGGAGGAATTTTACGCTCAGGATTGGCATTTGCTAAGTGTGATATTGGTGTGGTTTTAAATATCTCGGCTGATCACCTGGGAATTGGGGATATCGAAACCATTGAACAAATGGCTAGGGTAAAAGGTGTTGTCGCTGAAGTCGTCAATCATGATGGGCATGCGATTCTTAACGCCGATGATCCTTTGGTAGCGGCAATGGCTCAGAAGGTGAAGGGTAAGGTGGCTTATTTTTCCATGAACCCAGACAATGAGTTGCTACAAAATCACGCCCGCAATGGTGGTTTGGCGGCAGTATATGAGAATGGCTACTTATCGATTATTAAAGGAGATTGGACACTGCGGATTGAACAGGCAGTGCAGTTGCCTGTGACGATGTCAGGATTGGCACCGTTTATGATTGCTAATGCTCTGGCAGCTAGTCTGGCAGCATTTGCTCAGGGGGTATCGATTGAAGCGATACGCACGGCTTTGAGGACATTCCGGGCTTCTGTCGAACAGACGCCCGGACGGATGAATTTATTCAATTTAGGTCGTTTCCACGCTCTGATCGATTATGCTCATAACCCTGCTAGTTATGAGGCAGTAGGGGCTTTTGTCCGTAACTGGCCAGGAGAACGCATTGGCGTGATTGGAGGTCCTGGCGACCGACGTGATCAGGATTTTGTGGAGTTAGGGAGACTTTCTGCAAAAATCTTTAATCGGATTATTGTTAAGGAAGATGATGACGGCAGGGGGCGTCGTCGAGGCACAGCGGCTGAGTTAATTTGTCAGGGGATTAAGGGAGAAAATCCTAACTGCCATTATGAGATTATCCTTGATGAGACTAAGGCGATTAATACTGGTTTAGATTATGCTGTCAGTGGTGGTTTAGTGGTAATCTTGCCTGAGTCTGTCAGTAGGGCAATTGGTCTGATTGAGGCGCGTCGCCCTCTACCGGAGAATGTTACTGGGCAGGCGGTGGCTGAGGGTCAAGTCAATTTGGTCAAGACACCGGAAATGTAGCTGAAAGATTATTCAAGCCCCATGGGTTCAAACATGGGTTTTAAGGGCTGCCCTAAAAGGGCGGCTTTGTTGTTTTTCTGACCAAAAATATGGGATTCAAGCCCCGTCCTTTTAGGACGGCTTTTTATGAGAATAATCTTGATAAATAATGAGATTGAAAGCTAGAATAATATTAGCGGTAAAGCGCACATATTAAGACGAAGTAGGCCAAGCGGACTATTCCTGATCCGGAGCCCTGGTAGTATAAATCCTAGATCTTGTATAAATGTGGGAATCGTTAGGCGAGAATTCGATAAATCTAGATACATCAATACTGTGGGACACACAGGAATTTAAGCTTGAGGAGTGAGTTGAAAGGCTCAAGTATGCTCTGTAAGACCAAAAGCTAGTTCTTTGAAGCTAGTAGTTTGGCAAGATCAGCCCAAGAATCCCCGTACCTTCAGGTCGGGGAGTGTCAATACTTGGTACAGCTGAGTAGCCGTTGCCACACTTCATCAAGTCTGTCATTGGCATCCTTTGACAGCTTGAGGCAATAGGCAGTCGATGCCAGACCCCCAGTTGCGGTCATCGTTCCCTCTGAGGCTTTGCCTAGAAGTACAAGACCCACTCCCGAAAAACTAATGAGGACGCAGGCTGTAGTCGTCACCAGAGCCAGGTTAAAACTATGGTGGGCCTGGCGCAATCGTTCTTTGGTAATAATCATTTCTAGGGTGGAGTCAGAGTTAGAGATTGACGTGTTATTCATCGATTTTTTTGAATCTAAACTCGATACTTCTAATGTGGAGCCAAATTCCTGAAACCCTGACTAACCCATGAATTTTTTATTGATGACTTTTGATTTTTCGATGATTGCCCTGTGCCCCAGTTTTGATTGCGTAAGCGATCGCTCTGCGCCAGCACCGAAAAGCTAATCGCTGATCAAGAACTCTAGCCACGCCATGCCATGACAAACCACCACCGACCTAAAAAAAAGAAGAAACTTACGATCACTGCCTCAGAACGCGGTGTGGAAAAAGCAGAAAAAGCTTTAATCAGGTTAGGGTTAAACTCAAAAAGCAACTTTGCAAAGTCTCGATTGTTATCACGTGGTACAGTTACAAAATTTTTTAACCAACAGCCAATTCAGCTTGATCTCTTCAAAAAAATATGTCAGGAATTAAAATTGAATTGGAGAGAAGTTGCGCCAATAGAGGAAGAAGGAGTAAAACTGTCAACAATCAATGATTACAATAGTCTTGAGAAGAATGATGAGGTGGAGCAATTGCAACCAATTCTACAAAGCAATTGCCGTAGGGTCACCGTAATCGATGAAACTCATCAAATCATTAAAGCTAAAATTATATTAGAAGGTGATATCGATTCCGTTGGTAATTTAAAAATTCTTGAGTCAATTTTGCAAGAATACTCGGGAAATACTATAAAAATTATTGATGTTAAGGAAGGCAGCATTAGATTAACTTTAGAGGGCATTCAATGCGATTGTAATTTTATTAATTTCAATGACATTATGTTTATATGCGATCATCATACCACTGAGATTTACTCAACTTCCTACACCTATTCGAAATCAGACTGAATTAGATGAAATTTTAGATCAAAGTTTGTCTGCATTCAATAAATTTTCTCAAACAAGAGATGCAAAAAAATTAGAAGAAGTCCTCGCTCTATTTGAGAAATATCAACACAAATATCAAGGACAGACAGATTTTGAGGCACTATTTAGCGAACTAACACGTAGATATGCTCAAGACGTATTAGCCCAAAGTGGAGAACCAGGAGTTCGCAGGGGGATTGAAGAGTTGGAGGGAATTCAGAAAAGGTTGGAAAAGAACTTCGACATAGAAACTCTGCCCAAAGATCATATTATCGCTAAGGAATACGAAGATGTTACAGAGCTTCTAAATAGAATGAAGAGTAGGGATGAGACAGGCTCCTAACAGAGAAAATTAGGGTTTTGACAATCTTGTGCATCCATACATCACGGCTTCAAAACCCTCAACACCTCCTTTCAATCCCCTCCAAATACCCCATTTCTACCAGCGTAAGCACAAGCTCCCTCTCCAGCAGTTCTAGCACCTACACCTATAACAGGTCTAACTGCTGTTCCTTCAACCGGGCAATGCGATCGCTTCTATAGGACTTACTGCGTTTCGGTAGCAATATAAGGTACTTCCATCGATAGTAGTAATTCCCTGATGACAAAAAGACCATCAATACTAGAAAATAAACTATACGGCTATAAGAATAGTTTAAAAACAAATGTTTATTGGTAGCGCACAAGCGGCACAACTCATGGGCGTATCGGTGAGGCGAATATGCCAATTACTCCAAGGAGGCAGAATTCAAGGAGCCTTTAAAGCAGGCAGGTCTTGGATAATTCCTCTAGTAGACGGGATGCCAAAAGTGAAAGAAGGAACAAGAGGCCCCAAAGCCCGTTGGCGCAGGAAAAGACCTTCCCCTGTAACTATCATTCACGTTAATCAGCACACTATTCGGCAAAATCAAAAACAAGAAAAGCCCGCTCCTGTGATTAGCGTTAAGCGACGGCATTGCAATACATACGGGCATGAGGTAGAAATCCATGGACCGTGCCGGGTAGTTTATCGGCGTGACAACCCTAAACCATGTGGTGCAAGGGTTTGGATTGAAACCCTCTTCGGTGTCGAAGTGTACACGAAAAATGAGTGAGTAGTTGCGATCGCTCCGCGCTAGCCCTTTGGGCTAATCGCCTCTGGCACTGGCGCTGGTGCGCCAATCGCATGATTGCGCTAGCCCCATGGGCTAATCGCATGATTGCGCTGAGCTTCGCTCAATCGACCCCCGAATAAGCTAAGAATTCTGCTACGAAAAACCTACTCAAACCTACTCAAACCTGTTCAAAGCTAGTAGTTTTGATGTTTTCTTCCTGCTTCAACCAAGGGAGTCGGCTCCTACTTGTCCACAGGCAAACCCCCTATAGCCTAGGGTTCTAATGGCTTTAACTTGCTAATTGGGACACTTGCTAAGTTAAGCGCGGCATTTAAGTCCCTATCAACAACATGACCACAGTTGCAACACTCG
>JAAHGS010000159.1 GCA_010692645.1 Symploca sp. SIO2E9 | reverse complement strand
TACGGTTAGAACAAACCCGTCTAACTGCTTGAATCGCCAGATTAGAGGATAAACCAAATTGGGTTCTAACTTCGGCATAGACTAACGACTGCATCGCGGTTCTGTTAACCAACTTTGCCGGCGTATTTTGGTTAATCCAGTCGCAGGCAACAGCGAAAGCCAACATGGTATCATCAATTTCTTTGGCGATATTGCTGCTGAGCTTTAGTTTACAAGCTACTGTTAATACCTGGACTTGGGACACTTAAGCACTCAACCCTGAATATACTAATTGTACTATAGCAACGGACATGTCAGTTAGGACATCCTATTTTGATTCAAAGGGAGCAGGGAGCAGGGAACAAGAAAGTGTCCTAACAGCTGTGGCGACTGCTATATGCTCAGAAAAAAAAGAAAAGTGATTGGGAAACTACGTACCTCTGTTTCCCCGCTATCGGTCCCCACCTTATAGTAAGGATGGGGACTCCCGCGAACCGTTGAAAAAAGTAAAGACCAGCCAGCTACTGTGGTAACTTCAAAATCATCTCCCCATCTCCCCATCCCCCCATCTCCCCCTCTCCCCGAGCCATCCCCACTCCCTCACTTCTCCCTCCTTACATTCCGGATGAGGAAAGGATCGCCAAGCCAGTTACTCAATTGTCCACTCCCACAGCTTTGCTAACCCTGTTTTGATTGCCACGGCTGTAAATCACTCAACCTTAGTAAGCATAAAGGTTTGGCACACTTATCAAAGACTAATGAACCAGAGCAGTTTTATCTACCCACTAGTGACCAAGTCGGTAGTGACACATCGATCAGCTAATGCTTAGAGATTAGATTCTAAATTCAAATTGTAGGACAACAACAGAGGGTTAAACCTGGCAAGGTCGAACCCAACTAAATTCAAACGCTGCTTGTGTCTGTGTCATTCTCCACTTGAATCTAGTACGGGCTTTTACCATGAACGCTTTAAATTCTACCTCTCTCAATCCAATTTCCGTTGACCAACAAAATAATCCGGAAACTTGCGAAAAAACTGATGCCGAGGTTTTGAAGGAGTTTTTGCTCAAGGAATTGCAAGAGCAAACTGGCTCACCCTCAAGTAAAACTCTGAAGGTGATTAACCGGATTGTCGTTGAGGTAGAAAGGATTTGTCAATTGAGTTGGCGCATTCAAACTAGTGGTCAAATCCGCTCTTGGCAACTAACCCTGGCAAAACAAAGGTTAGATAAGTGTCTAGAGTACCATAAGCTCGGTTCCCAGCAAGGTCGTGTCGAATTGCACAGCCGCCTCAGTGTTATGGTTTATCGTCATGTGGCAACGCCTCAATCTCATTTAAAGTTTTCTGGTAGATATAACCTGATTGAGGACTTTTTGCAGGAGTTTTATGCTGATGCCCTCAAAACCTTTCGACGGGAAAATCAACTTGATGTTAGCTACACTCCCCGCACTCGCATGGAATTGGCAGAGTATATGGCATTTACAGAACAATATGCCAAGCGCAGTATTAACCTGCGCAGATTTGGGAACCAGCAGTTGATTATACTCAGAGCTAAAAGTTTTGCTAGACGCTTGCCCACTGAAACCTCTCTCGATATTGAACAGGCAGTGGAGTTTTCTAAGGGCGAGACACCGCAAGAACAAAGTTACTCAGGGACATTGCAGCAGGTAAGGGCGCATTTGGTTGCTCAAGCAGTTGATCCTCATGATGCCCTCTTACGCGATCGCATTATCCAAGAGTTATTACAATATTTGGAGGAAAAAGGTTACTCTGACTGTGCCGATTACTTAGTATTAAGGCTGCAAGATTTATCTGCACCTGAGATTGATGAGATTATGAATCTAACGCCGAAAAAGCGGGATTACTTACAGCAGCGTTTCAAGTACCATATGGAAAAGTTCGCTCGCACTTCCCACTGGCAACTAGTGCATCAATGGTTAGGGGCCGATATTGATCAAAAGCTGGGGATGTCATATCAGCAGTGGGAACTGTTCGAGGGCAAACTTGAGAGCTTACAGCGGAAGCTGTTGCAACTCAAACAGGCAAACCAGAGTGATCAACAAATTGCTAAAGCCCTGAAAATTACTCCTAAAAAGGTGCAAAAGCTCTGGAGTCAGATTTTGGAGTTGGCTGCTAAGACTCGCAACTCAGAAGTGGTACCTGCAAAGGACAAAAAGGAAGCAAAATCTGCTCAGGATAAGATGCCAGCAAGTAATTTTTCTGTTGCCGCATAGCCAAGATGGTTAGATTTTTGAGAATTCAAGCCTCCTAGGGTTATAAACCTTGGGAGGCTTGTATGATGTTGACATCCTCCTCTGCTATACCTTAAGGATTAGCGAGGGATGCGACAAAGATCTAGCTAAGTATTTAAACTTCTATGAAACTGGTTTGCAGCCAAAGTGACCTCAATACCAATCTTTCACTAGTTAGTCGTGCAGTGCCTTCTCGCCCTACCCATCCTGTGCTCAGTAATGTCTTAGTGCAGGCAGAGACAGAAACTCAGCGAGTTCTACTAACTGCTTTTGATCTTAGTCTTGGTATTCAAACCAGTTTTGCCGCTGAGGTAACTACAGGCGGAGAAATTACTATACCAGCCAAGCTACTTAATGATATAGTTTCACGCTTACCAGATGGAGAAATTACTCTCGAAGAGATTGCCTCAGAAACGGAAAGCCCTGAAGGCAATGAGGGCCTAGTTGTGACTTTGACTACAACTTCAGGGCGATACGAAATGCGAGGCATGGAAACCGATGAGTTTCCCCCTCTCCCCCGTGTGGAAGAGGGGATGGCTCTGTGTTTGCCAGTGGAAGCTTTAATGGAAGGATTGCGGGGCTCTTTATTTGCCACTAGTTCTGATGAAACCAAGCAAGTGCTGACTGGTGTACACTTAAAAATGGAGCAAGTAGGGGAAAATGACCATACACCTTTACTGGAATTTGCTGCTACAGATGGACACCGACTGGCAGTAGTGCAAACTGTTTTGGGGACAGAGGAAGAGGCAGAAAATGATCAAGCACAGATGCCAAGTGAAGAAGATTCATCTGAGAGTGAGCTTAATTCTACGGCGCTAAAATCCTTAGATTTGACTTTACCAGCTAGGGCACTCAGAGAACTAGAAAAAATGCTTGGTATGCAAGGAGCTGGGGAAACTATTGCTCTCCAGTTTGAACAGGGTCAGATTGTTTTTCAAGGGGGAGAACATCGTTTAACTAGTCGCACCTTGGAAGGGCAGTATCCAGCTTACGATAAGTTAATTCCCAATCAGTTCCAGCGACAGATAACTATTGAACGACGTGGTTTGCTAAGTTCCTTGGAACGGATTGCTGTTTTGGCTGATCAGAAGAATAATATTGTCAAGTTCACGATTGATAGTGTTAATCAGCAACTAGAGTTATCAGTAGAGGCTCAAGATGTGGGTAGTGGACGAGAGTCAATGTCAGCAGAGATATCAGGTGAAAGTCTAGAAATTGCTTTCAATGTCAAGTACCTGGCAGATGGATTAAAAGCGCTTCCGACTCCTGATATTCAAATTCAGATTAATGAAGCTGACACTCCGGTAATTTTGACTCCTCTAGGTGGGTTGAAGATGACTTATTTGATTATGCCTGTTCAATTGAGAAATTAATCGGGAATATAATAATGCCAGAAAGTTTTTTACTCAGTCGTGTTCTACTGCGTTTTAATAGTAAATCTTCCGATTTAATTATTGGAGACCTTTCAGCTGCTACCATCACACCTGATGGTAATCTGTGGGTTGCCTCTGATGAATTGCTCTCTGTTGAGCGCCTCTCTCCTATTGATTCCAATGTCTTTGCCAATCATCAGCAATTTCCGGTAGCCGATTTTGTCGAACTCTTTAACACCGAAGATGAAATCGATATCGAAGGCTTGGATTATTCAGATAATTATCTGTGGCTAATAGGTTCTCACAGTACAAAACGCAAGAAACCTAAGGGCAAAAAAGCCGAAAAAGATATTGAGAGACTTTCAGAAATTAAGACTGATTTAAACCGCTATTTACTTGCTCGTATCCCTGTAGTTAATGGCTCCTTAGTTAAATCTGGCTCTCTCGATGACAATCCGGATGAGCAACTAACAGCAGCCAGCCTCCAAAAAACCTCAGAAGGCAACTTGCTAATAGATGCCCTAGCTCAAGATCCTCATCTTGGTCCAATTATCTCTATTTCTCTTCCCTCTAAAGATAATGGATTAGATATTGAAGGATTAGCTGTTCACGGAAACAAAATATTTCTGGGCTTGCGTGGTCCTGTGTTGCGAGGTTGGGCAATTATTTTAGAGATAGAAGTTGAATTAACTACCCCAGGAGAATTAAAACTTAAAGCAATTGGAGAAGAGGGAGAGCTATATAAGAAACATTTTCTTGACCTTAATGGTTTAGGTGTGCGCGAACTTTGCCTACAGGGTAAAGACCTAATCATTTTGGCAGGCCCAACCATGACTCTAGATGGTTCTATGAAAGTCTTTCGGTATAAAGGGGCGTTAGGACATTCTGGAAATACTATCTGCACTCAGGATTCAGGTAAATTAGACATTTTACTTGAGCTGCCCTTGACTTTTGGCGCAGATTATGCAGAGGGAATGGAACTGTTTCCTTGTTTGGGATATAAAGATTCTTTAATGATAGTTTATGATTCCCCTTCCCCACAGAGAAGACCAAATTCAAAGGAAGTTTTCGCTGATGTTTTTAGACTCAGTACTCCCAATTGAAGACAGGGGGACAAGGGGACACGGGGACACGGGGACACAGGGACGCGGGGACAGGGGGACAGGGAGACGCGGAGACAAATTGGATGGGGAGTTGACCCATATTAATTTCGATAATTATGAACTATTATTGAGCGAGCATTGACGGATAATCCGTTGCTATATATTGTAGGGTGGGTTAGGCGCGGGTCATAATTTGTGAATTTTAGTATTGTTTTCCTATCAGCGCCGTAACCCACCAAAGATAATTTGTAGTCTGATTTACAGTTTCCCACCAAGATCTCTGGAGAGCCAGATTGCTGTAACTGATACCTGATAAGTTTTTGAGACTGTTTTGACACAAGTGCGCAACTCTGAATTTATAACTAGCAACTTGGGTTAATATCTAGGTATATCTTATGCCTTGCTATGAGGAATTCTCAAATTGCTGTTAGGATTTCCCTGCCTCTTTAGTTAGGGCTCAACAGAACAGCTTTCTATTGCTATCAGAACAAGCATTATCCTGTCCCATGCCAAGTTCGAGAGCTTTTGCACTATTACTGATGCAGGCACTTGCCAATGCTGTCTTGTGTTTTCTGATTAACCAATTAACCCCAATCAAAGAACTGGGCGTTGACAATCCTTTCTATATTTTGGTGCTGACATTTATTGGTGCGGTATTCGTTGCCTTCACCAATGGGCTAGAGATTAGCCCTAAGCCAAATAATACAAGGAGCAGATTGGTCTGCTAGTGGAAAGAGAAAAAGGGCAGTATGAATTTGCTCACAAGAGCTTCCAGGAGTACTTAGCAGCTGTACAGATATTTGAATCAAGTCAAGAAAATCTCTTGATATCAAACATTAATAATCCTTGGTGGGATGAAACTATTCGCCTTTATGCTGCTAAAGGCGATGCTACTAACTTGATTCGTGCTGCTTTGGATAATCCAACCGTTGTCTCTCTAAAACTCGCCCTAGATTGCTCAAAAGAAGGCTTGAGGGTTGAACCAGAAGTACGCAAACAGCTAAGCGATAGACTTGAAGCCGGATTAGAATCAGATAACCCAGAAATTTTCCAATTAGCTGCCCAAGTCAAGCTAGAACGGCGACTAAGCAACCTGCTGCGAATTGATGAGAAATTAGAAATTGATCAGAGTTATCTTACTTGTGCAGAATATCAACTGTTTATTAACGATGAACCCTCTCGTCAACCTGAGGACTGGCAAAGTAACAGATTTCCCCCTGGAGATGCCACAAAACCGATTCAAGGGATAAGTTGGGAGGACACCAATCGGTTTTGTGCATGGCTAAGTAGAACAGCGCCCTCTCCTTCCGATAGTGAACTGGTGATGCGCTATAGATTGCTGAATTCGGCTGAAAGCAAGCAGCATCCCATTTCGGAGGAGCAGCTGCTCACAGGAAGAGGAATTCGTCTGGTTAGGTTTAAATTGCCTTCTCGATACGGTCAGCTTGCCTATTACCTAGCTGCTGGAGAGTGGAAAAAGGCTGACCAAAAAACAGCCCAGATCATGCTTCAAGTTGCTGGTCGAGAAGAAGAAGATTATCTAAGGTTAGAAGATATCGAAAAATTTCCCTGTGCCGACTTAGGCACAATTGACCAACTCTGGGTAAAATACTCTGAGGGGCGCTTTGGCTTCAGCGTTCAGAAGCGTATCTGGCAAGAAGTCGGTGGTAAAGTTGATTACTCAACTGAGTGCAAGCTAGGCGATCGCGTCGGATGGCGAAAAGGAGGAAACTGGTTGAACTATCAAAAGATAATTAACTTTACCCATGAAGCACCTGTGGGCATCCTCCCATGTTGGTATCGCTATGTCACGAGGTTAGGTAGGGTGTTGACTATTAGGCCTGGAAGCAGCTTGGGTATAAATATTTCTCTCGTGCAGAGAGCTGTAACCTGTAGTATCTAACGTCTCCAGGCATTTGTCAAGTTGTAATTTTCAACAACTTCTCTACGAGTTTTCCAACTTTTGGCGATTCCGATACCTCGCACCATCCGTTGAGAGAGAGTTCAAGGAAAAAAGTATCACAATATCATTAATTCACACTCTCTTCAAAACTTCCAGTACCGCTTTCGGCGATAACTTATCCTTAAACCAGATAATTTTAGCAGGCACATCCTCAACCTTAACCCCTGCCTTCTCCAAATTTAAACGCTCAGAAATTGCCAAAATTAGATTATCACATTCAGACTTACGCACCTGGTAAAATTTTTTGCGTAAATATTCTGGACGCCAGTAACCGACAATTTCTAGTAAAAAGTTACGCCCATCGGGATGGACAAGGCGAAAGTCAGGAATCATCACACTGCCAGGAACAGGAATCAAATCAACTTCTCGCTCTAAAACCCAGTCAGTTTTCTGAGATTCCCAGCGCTTGGCAAAGGCCATTTCTAACATAGAGTCATAAGTTTTATCCGGGGGATAGTGAGTCACTAAACCACATTTATTATCAATGCTGAAATGACCCGTTTTCATCACCCCAGTTTTATAGTCACGGCGCTGCAAAGTTGCCTTGAGACTCCATTTAGTAACATGTAAGAGCGCTGGGAGAAGTTTTGCGATCGCTAAACCATAACGAGTGCTAGGCTTAAATAAACTAGTTGGTCCATCAATAGTAATTGTAAAACCGTGGTCAGCATCTCCCTCGATATAAGTCATCAACTGAAACAGTTTCAAATAACGGAATAAAAGTTTATACTGACCAGGAACATTACGGTGAGCATTAATCGTAACCTGACTAGCTTTATAAAAAATTCCCTGCACTTGGGATAAATTGTAGCGGTGCAGTAATGCTTCTGGTGTCGGTTCATCAAATTGAGTGAGAATGCGATTTTCCTGCAAATCGGCGTAGAGCCCAGTGCGAATTTGCTGTGGCAGTACTTCCTGATTTAATTCCTGAGAGAGGGCAATACAGAGGGATTCTAGGGTTGCTTGGGAGGCTTGGCGAGAAGGAATTGATTGGGCAGCAAAGGTAAAGACTCTCTGACGCAGTGCCTTTGGTTCTAGAGGGCTAACAATTTCAAAAGTACAGAAACTGCCTTTGAGAATATGTGCTAAACCCCTTTTAAAGCGGTAGTCAGGGTTATCACCTTCAAGGTCCAATAATTGCCGATCAAGTTCACCTTTGGTATTGCCAACTGCCCTTTGAAAACAAGAGATCCACTCAGTTGCGATCGCGCAGGTCTGTGAAGTAATAGGCAGCCTTTTAGGAATAATTTCTTCCCCATTTTGCCGATTAATTAATAGTTCTGTTGGCAACATAAATTAGCTTATCAAAGACGCGGAGACGCGGAGACGCGAAGACACGGAGACACGGAGACACGGAGACACGGAGACACGGAGACGCGAAGAAATCAAATCCCACGCAAAATTTCGTTCACCCCCCCAAACCCCATTCCCCACACCCCACACCCCACACCCCACACCCCACACCCTACTCCCCTTTAGTTTTTGTAGCTGTGGTTTTGTGTTTAACTTCTTTAGTTTCTACTTCCACATCATCTAGCTGCTGAGTTTGAACCTCTTCGTCTGGTGTTATTTCACTCTTGCCGTTTGTCTGGGCTATGGCTTTGGTTATCTCTTCAGTAGCGAAGGTCAATTCATTGAGAATTAACTCATGTAGACCAGAAGAGGTTTGATACCACTTATCCACTTTAACTCTGGCTTCTGCCAAGGCTTTGATGGTTTTGATAAATACTTTTTCAGAGGCTATTTTGCACTCTTCCTCTGACAAGTGTCCGCCATCTAAGGCAACTATTTTACTTACTAAGTCTTTGTATTGCTGGGCAGAACGATAAGCCTTTGCTAATTCTACTTTCAGAGCTGCTAATTCAATCACTTCGTTGGCAGCTACAATAATGTCTTCTTGCTCTGTCACTTGATTATCCTGGTTATTCTTATTCATGGTTACATCCTTTTTTTTAGAGATAAAAATTAGATCTTCTTCACTAAGTCCATTTGAGAAACAGAAGCGAGAATCGAAGGGCGGATTCCCTTCATCAAGCTTGTCTAATAGTTCCTCAAAGGCACGTTCTCGGTTGAAAGGCGTGTCTTTAGCTAGGGAATTATCAAGGACAATTAAATACGCGCCTTTGCTGAAGTCGTCTTTGTCTTCTGGGGCTGCATAGGCTGCACGTCGTTTGCTCATTAGACAAGATATGAAATTTTCAGTTGTGCAACATTAAGATTATTCCTGGACTTACTTTTTAGTACAAAAGTATTATATTACTCTTCGGCATCTTTAGCTTATCGGGCAAGAGGATATAGCACTACGCATTTAGGTTAGGACATTTTGAAATCTTGAAACCCTTTGATAGAGTGCTGTTCCCTGTTCCCTATTCCCTGTTCCCTAGCGCGTAGCGCTATACAATAGGAGCAACTCATCTTTCCAAGCTACTACTTGTTCCCAAAATGGCTAAAATTATCAGTCGCAAATCGTTAGGTAATCAACCAGTCTACGACATTGGTGTAGAGCGCGACCATAACTTTATTTTGGCAAATGGTAAAGTAGCTTCAAATTGCTTCAACAAATCCCACTCCACCGCCTACGGTTATGTAACCTACCAGACAGCTTATCTCAAAGCAAACTATGCCGTTGAGTATATGACAGCCCTACTAACTGCTAGTAGTGGTAGTACCGACAAGGTACAGAAATATATTGCCACTTGTGCAGCCATGGGCATCGAGGTAGAGCAACCAGATATCAATCGCTCTGATCTTAATTTCACCCCAGCGTCTGGCAAAATTTTGTTTGGGCTCTCAGCTATCAGGAATTTGGGAGAGGGGGCAATTGAGTGTATTTTAAAAGCCCGTAGAACTGATGGGCCCTTTAAGTCACTAGCCCACTTGTGCGATCGCGTCGATTTGCGTACAGTTAACCGTAGAGCCTTAGAATCTTTAATTTATTGTGGTGCTTTTGACAGTATAGAATCCAATCGAAAGCAACTAACCACAGATTTAGGAGTAGTAATCTCTTGGGCGCAAGACCGCGCTAAAGACCGAGATAGCGGTCAGACCAACATTTTCGATCTCTTAGGAGGCAGCAAAAGCTCTCATGGTAACACTAACACAGCCTGGAAATCTGCGCCGAAGGGTAGTCCAATCGAAGATTATTCGCCACAAGAAAAGTTAAGCTTAGAAAAAGACCTACTAGGTTTCTACGTGTCTGACCATCCTCTAAAATCAGCTCACCAAGTCGCTAAAGTTTTGTCTCCCATTAGTCTCAGTAAATTAGCTGAGCAAGGCAAACGCACGACCATAAGCGCCATTGTAATGCTTACTGAGGTCAAAAACCACATCACCAAAACCACAGGCGAACCCATGGCGTTTGTGCAGATGGAAGACCTAACTGGTCAAGCAGAAGGTGTGATCTTTCCTAAAAATTATCAGCGCATCAGTTCACGCCTCACAACTGATACTAGTCTAATTATTTGGGGTAAGGTAGACCATAAAGATGAGCGGACTCAGATGATTATTGAAGATGCTGAGTCAATTGACACAGTAAAAATGGTGATTGTGGATTTAACGCTGCCGCGAGTTAACACTAGAGAATTAAATCACTTAAAAGCTATTCTGCAAGAACACTCAGGGCAAAATTATCAGTCAAAAGTGCCTGTACTAGCAAGGGTAGAAGGGTCAGATCATAATCAATTAGTTCGCCTCGGCTCTAAATACTGGGTACAAGATCATAGAGAAACAGTGAATGCTCTCAATGCTGCCGGATTCCCTGCTCATGCTTCTCCCCTCAAAACTGATTGAACTTCAATAATCCCTTTAATCCTTAGTTTTTTCCCACTACTCCCTGCTCCCTGCTAAGAGCTCCCTCTCCTTACCACCAGACTTATTCAGCAAACCCTACTTGGACTGTTGCTTGAGTTCAATGATCGCTTGCCGAAAACCCAGCACTACCAAAATATTCGATACAGTCAAGAAAAACTCGGCACTACCGTGTAACCAATCAACATTAGCTAGAGATTCATTATAAACCTGCAGAGAATAAATTCCTGCTGGAATGGTGACACCAACAAACACCAGAAGTACATAAAAACCAATAAGTGCCAAGCGAGGTGTTTGTCCAGAACGGGTAATAAACCACAAAAATCCCAAGTAGGGGAATAATGAAAGGGCAAATAAGATATCTTTAGAAATCATTAAAATCACTGAAAACTACTGCCAAGAAATTGAATCTTCGAGCCGAATAATTACGGATAGTCGAGTTCAGATTCAGAGGTTTTATTCGTCACCTCAGTATCAGACTTTCTCGCCGTGAACCAAATCCACCAACCAGCAGCACACAGGGTACAGTTACCCAAAACTGTCATTGCTGCCTGAAGAGTTACCAGCCATTCCAAAGATGGAGCATTATCAAAAAAGTGCCAAGTGATAGCACACATGGCACTCACTAGTGCTGGTAACATCGCTAAAGACAAAGCCCACCATGAGCGATTACCAGTAATTTCGCCATAAGTCCAGATTAACCAAATAGCAGCAATCCACTCAACAACGCTGGAAATGTGAATAATCCAAGTAGGAATTGAAAGGGCATGCATAGTAATATCAGTTGTCTAAGTGTTGGTGACAAATATTTTTTAAGTAATAAGTAATAAGCAATAAGTAATAAGTAATAATCATTACTGTTGTCACGTATTACTTATTGCTTCAATTGAGACTATGAACCATAAACTCATTCATCTCGATTCTGAACTCTAGGTATGTAGAAACTAGCAATAATTGCCACCATCAACCACCAGAGAGTATTAACCTGAGGGCGATACCAAACAGTATCAACAAGGCCATGAGCAAGCATCCCAGCCATGGCAGCAATTGCTCCAATGAGCCAAAACCCTTGAGGATTAGTGATGCTGCGCAGATGACTTAATTGCTTTACTCCTTGGTTAAAGATAACTGTCAGTAACCATAAGAAACAAGCAAAGCCAATAAAACCAGTTTCGACAATAGTTTCCAGGAAAATAGAATAGGCACTCAAGGCAGTATATTTGGGACGTTGGTAAAGAGGATAGACTTTGTTGAAAGCGTTATTACCTGGTCCAATGCCGAGGATTGGTCGATCCCGAATCATGTCTAAAACTGCTGACCAAACATTAATGCGGAAGTTATTGCTACTATCAGAACGACCTGCAAAAATACTAGAGACGCGATCGCGCACTGGTTCTACAAATATTATTGCTAGAATCACGACTCCAGCAGAACTGCCTAATAGCATCGGCATTGCCCAGGGACGCCACACAGCTGGTAATTTCCTACTGTACCAGTAAACTAGTAATACTAAGGAGGCAAAAATACAAACTAAAAAACCAATCCAGCCGCCGCGACTATAGGTCAATACTAGACAGATGCAATTAACTGTAAACATTGTCAGGGCTAGGGCTTTGGGAAACAATCGCTGCCAAGCGAAAACTGCTGCCAAACTTAAGGCAACCGCTGGTATTAGATATCCAGCCAGTAAGTTGGGATTTCCCAGATAGCTATAAACTCGCGTCAAATTGGCAGAAGCTGAGGTTGGATCAGTCCAAGTTGCTAGTTCCTTGGCCCCAAAAAAATTCTGTCTGATACCGTAACTACTGACAATCAGTGAGATATGAAGAAAGATGGTAATAATCCAAGAGCGCAGGCGTGATGAGCGCAAAACCCTTGCCATCAAGGCAAATAGCAACAAATAAAGCGTTAGCTTCACCAAGCCACTGCGTGCTGCTGCTTTGACTGGGGAGAGAGCTGTTGCTACTGTCGCAATAGCCCAGTATAACAATACCAAAAGGTGAATTGGCGTCAGCTGGGACTGTTCTGATTGATCAGAGAGGGTAAGCAGCACCCAAAAACCGGCGCAGGCAATTAATAAAATGCCAATCAATGCTGTGGATACGAAAGGCCCTAGAGCAAAGACTATCGTCACTAACAAAGCCGCAATTGGTTCAGCCCATTGCAATAGCCAGCTACCCTGACGCCAGGATTGCAGCAATCCCACTAGCTTATAGAGATAGCTAGCGCCTCGCCACTGATACAGATGCAAATTTGACAGGGTAAATTGTTGCCAAACTGAATTCATAAATCAGGTAGTTGAATTTTCTAGCATGGTTGTATGGTTGATAGTTAATGGTTAGTTGCCATTAAAGAGGGAATGGGGAGTAAGTAGTCGGACATAAATAGGGTTTGCTGAATAAGTCTGGTGGTAAGGAGAGGGAGCTCTTAGCAGGGAGTAGGGATTAGGGAAAAGCCGATAGTTCTAAGCCTGATTATCCATGATCAGCTCCGACATTTTCCTCAAAAGTGTAAAGAATATGCTCCTCTAGATGCTATAACTTTGCACTTGTAAGGGTCAAAAAAGACTCAAAATCCTTGTCTGGTATAGCTTCTAGATTAATTCATCAAGCCCTAAATAAACGTGACTGTGTAAACAATGTAAACAATTATGAAATCACTCGAAATTACTTTACACCCTACACCCCACACCCTACTCCCTACTCCCTACTCCCTTACTCCAACCAGAATCGGGCTCTGGCAAACTAATAACATAGCGGTACCCCAATTCTGATGAACCTTGAATAGAAATTTTTCCTGCGTGTAGCTCTGCCAAATGGCAACTCAGCAATAGTCCTAGATTTTCAAGAGATTCATTACTCTGCCGGGTTGGGTTAGATTTGCCATCTAAAGTAAAGGTTGCCCAAATAGAGGCACTGGAAATTACCTGATTTGCTTCTGCTAGAGAGGAGACAGGAGCTAGCTTGCCGCTTTTGGGTTTACCATTGCTAAGTGGGCTTTCTAAAGCATTAGCAATGGCTGTAGCTGGCACTGGCGATAGTTTCGCTGCTCCTTTCCTACTATTGCTTGACGATGGTAGCACCATTGGCGATAGTAAGGCAGAGTTAGAGATGGATCTGTAAATTTGAGGTAGACCATCTCCAAAGCAAGGATGAGAAACCCAAACTGCAATTTTTAGGGAGTGGGCATTGGATTTCTCTAACTGGCTTTTGCTAGAGATATGAATGCGAATCTCACCCCCCGCTTCAGCTGAATTAATTATACTAAAGACTAGATAATAGAGCATTTGTCGCACTTTGTCTTTGTCTAGGAGCCAGATGCGACTTCCTGGTGCGATCGATAAACGCATCTGCTGTTGCCGTTGCTCGGCCATTTCTGATAGGCTCTTGATTACCAGCTGAGAGAGCATTTCAAGATCTACAGAAGTCAGATTAAGTTTTTCATTGGTTTCATCTAAAAGAGATAGGGCAACAATTTCATCCACTAGCGACAATAGATTTTGACCACTGCGATGGATAATTTCTAGGTATTCGACTTGTTTGCTAGTGAGGGAACCATAAACTTGTTGAGAAAGCACGCTCGACATCCCCATAACAGAGGTAAGGGGTGTTCGCAGTTGCTGCGTCAACTGATGGAGCAGCTTGACTTTAATCGAGTTAGTAGAGGATAAGATTAATAATGAACTATTCGAGATTTCCTCAATACCATGGTTGTGATCAAAGTCTGACTCTCGATAGTTCCCAGAAGTATTTGCTGTTTGAGACTGTAGATTTTTAAAAGTCGCACCCTCTTGTTTAAACAGACGGTTTCGCTCAAATTCACTCAAACTCCAGCGAGCAGTCATTGCCAAGAATTGGATGTCTCTGTCTCTAAAGCAGCGAGGCTCTAAATCCATCACAGCTAGGGTTCCCAGGCACTGCTCATCTGCTGTTACTAAGGGCACACCTAAATAAGCACGGATGCCATAGTGTTCAAATAACAAACTACTAGCAAAGATAGGATTTTTTGACGTATCTTCAATTGCTAACACCTGATGGCTATCAACAACATAGGTACAAAAGCTTTGATGACGCGGCAACTGACGCGACTGGGCTAGGGGATTCATTAGTCTGACTCTTGACAAGCCAAGAGCTGATTTGATTTGTAGCTGCTCGTACACCATAATGCCGAGGATGCAGATAGGTGCATCCAAAAATCGAGCCCCAGTTTGAGTAGCTTCGTCGAAAATTGGTACAGTTTCAGCTGTAAGCAGCCCACGCTCTTGAAGAGCTGTGATTCGTTTTTGTTCTCGTTGTGCTGGTGTTAAACCATCTAGACGGCAAAAAATTCTGTTTTCCGGCGGTGCCATAAAACCTCAAGCCTTCATGGATATTACCTACCTAAACTTTAATTTCTCAATTGGGAGCGGCAGGGAATTTGGGGATAATCCTTTATCAGCAAAGGAGCACAGAGAAGGTAGAAAAGGATGTATAGCGCTACGCGCTACGGTTAGGACATCTTTTTTTGGAGTCAATTGATGATTTATTCTGTCTTTACAGCTAATGGTAGTGTCCTAACCAAAATGCGTACTGCTATATCTGTTATAGAACTTCCTTTGCCGCTCCAAAAACGCTAACAATTGCTAACATTTTCTTCCTGCTTCACCCTGGTAGTGTCGGCACCATCCAGTCCGCAGGCTGACACGGGCAAGCTGCCCGCCGTTGCCACGCCACTTGCGACCCTTGGGGAGACCCCAAGACCGCAGTGGCTTAGATTAATGGCAGCATTTAGATCTCTGTCCAATCTCAATCCACACTTAGAACACTCAAATGTGCGCTCTGACAAGGACAGCATCTCTTTTTTGTCTCCACAGCTCGAACAAGTCTTCGATGATGGCATCCATCGACTGACTACTACCAACTGGGAGCCGTACAACTGGCACTTGTACTCTAGCTGCCGACGAAACTCGTAGAAACCCATATCCTGAATCGCTTTCGCCAATTTGCCATTCTTGAGCATCCCTGAGACCTTCAAATCCTCAATCACTATCTGGCTGTGGTTCTTAGCCAAATACGTGGTGAGTTTATGCAAGGTGTCTTTGCGGATGT
>JAAHGS010000158.1 GCA_010692645.1 Symploca sp. SIO2E9 | reverse complement strand
TTCTCCCCATCTCCCCATCTCCCCATCCCCCCATCTCCCCATCTCCCCATCTCCCCCTCTCCCCCTCTCCCCCTCTCCCCCTCCCTTTTAAGGGGAATTAGGCTTAAATAGAGGATTAATAGTGGGCGATTGCTCAGAGGATTTTTGCTCTGGAGACTTCTGCTGCTTAGGAGTAGACTCTGTAGAGGAAGATTTTGGCTCAAACAGAGGATTAATGGTGGGCGATTGCTCAGAGGATTTTTGCTCTGGAGACTTCTGCTGTGGATAGGCAGACTCTTTGGGAGAAGACTTTGGTTCAAATATAGGGTTAATAGTTTGCGAGTAATCAGTTGATTCCGATGCCACCATCTGTTCCTCTGGAGACTCTTGTGGAGATATTTTGTTCTCAAATAGAGGGTTGAATGGTTGCGATTGCACCAAGCGTGATTTGGATGGTAATTTAGCTGATTGCGGATATCTTGGAATTACTTCGACATGATTGTCTTGGTTTTCAGGAGGCGATTGATTAGATTGCTCCTCAATAGGCTCGGGCTCAGGAGGATGTACAATAGACTTCTTGTCCAAGTATTTTTCCGATCCTGTTGGCGTTAATTCTTGTCTATTTTTCCCCGTTTCCTGTTCCCTATTCCCGACTTCTGTACCAAGTCTAATATTTACCCAATCCTCTGCTTGCCAAACAACGTTGCTCCCAGTTGAAGCAACCGCTTCATCCGGTAAAGATAAAATGTGAGCAGTCAAACTGATGCGACGCTTCAGAGATGCTGCAACGAGAAATATGCTGCCATTAATTAAGGTATCTTCTGGGAGCTGTTCGATGTGGAGTCTAATCTCGTTGGCACCTGGAGTAAGACGGCGCGGGTAAAATTCTAATCCCGAGATATTGGCAGAAATTTTACAAGCTACTGGCACCACAATCCGTAGCAATAAATCATGTTCTCTGCCGTGGGCTAGTTGCCCCAGATAAAGTGAATTAGGATATTTCCATTCGCCCTCCTCTTCTGGTATGCCCATAACTAATCCTCGCACTTCAACATGATCAAACTGCAAATTGGGTGCTGATTTAAGCACAATTGCACATTTATCTTCAGAGTTAATTGAAATCTCCTCTCCTGTAACTTCAATTCTTAGATTGCGCAGCTTGACTCGCTCCGACTCAATTGAAACCACAGGTCCTTTGAGAGCCCAAATAGTTGCACCTTGACCATCCAAACTTAGAGGATGATTAATGATGATTGGACCTTTGTATTCGCCGCCAGCAGGCCACAATTGCAGCGTTGCTCCATCTTCTAAGGAATCGATTTGTTGCTGAAGTGTTGGCTGCTCTGCTTGAAGAGATATCTCCTTAACAGGCAAATCCCTCTGCCCTGGGCTTTGGACAGAGGTTTTTTTTATGCCCAATGGCTTTATTTCTTCGTCAACTTCTACAGCTTCGGCAGTCTTTGATTGACCATGATCGAATTGAGTCACCTCTGTTTGCAGTTGTTTAGATGGCTTGATAGTTGTTAATTTTTGAAGATTACCTGGCTCTGGCTGATCGAGCAGAAAACGCTTAACACTCTCAATGATTCTGTTGATAAAATTAAACATGGAGCATCTGAACCTCAACAATCCTACCGTGTGGCTCTTGGGAAAGCCTAAATTGCACTCCATCCTCTAATTGAACTGCACTTTTGGGTGGGACAGCATTACCCTTGGGCGAAGTTAGAGAAGACAGATTTTGGTTAATTAATAGCCATTGTCCCTGATGAAATGCGAAGTAAGCTTGAGGAGTTCGATCAGCTTCTTCACCTGGTCTAAGATGATCAAAAACATGCCATTTAAATAGAGAGAGATTGTGGTAAACAACTAACTGCCCATCTAACAACCACTGCCCTGGGCGACGTTGCGATCGCAATCTCAGAATTGGTATACTCCCCTTAGGTTTTGAGCCACAAAAAGGACACCTCACATTAGTTGTGTCGTGTAAAATAAACCACTTACTAGGACAATAACTATTCCTACAGGGAAAAAGCAAATCCCAGGTTTTAAGCAATCCCCGCTCCCATTCAATGGCTGCAGGTCGCTCTTGTACTAAGTGTAAACCCTTGACAAATGACCTTTCAAATAGTTTACTCAAGTGTGAGCCTAGGGCAGTGTAAGGTACATGTAAATTTTGAGGTCGATTGGAATGGTCAGTGGGGTTTTCAATGAAAAGTGCCTTAGAACCCATCTCCAGACGCTCCTGTTCCTCTGCTGAGGAAGCTGGATGAATTTTTGGTCCTTCTAGGGGATGCCTACCTAAGAGATACTGGTAAATTAGAACAGCCAAAGCATGTTGATCAGTATTGGCAGAGGGACTCTTCCGCTTGGAGTCATTTAGAGGTAGATGAATTGTGGAGAGAACTTCGGGGGCGATATATCCTCGTGTTCCCAATACATCTGGAGGAAATAAGTCGGGCACAACTAATGAGTCAATATCAATGACTACGCATTGCCCAGAGCTTGGATCAATTAAGATATTCTTATTAGATAAATCGGAATGTGCTAAGCCTGCTTGGTGCATGCGTCTGACAGCCCGAGCTAGAAGAATACAAATTTTAAAATAATTAAGCCAAGTTCCAGCTTCTTCTGTGGGCAAGAGTTGGCGAAGTTTTGGTCTAACAAACCAGGTGCTTTCCTTCTCTTTACCTGCCCACGAACCTGTTGTAAAGAAGTAGTTTTCTGGATAAGTAGGTGCGATAATACCTAAGTGGGGTTGAATAACAATGCCTGTAGGCCAGCAAAACAGCTTTTTGAAATACTCACCAGTTTTCGGATCGAGAGTGGGATTAAATCTACCCAAAATTGCTTCTAATCGTGCCATCCGATTTAGATCTGAACCAGCACTGTGATCTTTATAAAAGCAGAGTACAGCTGATTTGTCAGCAGTAAAATAAACCTGTTTCATCCCCCCTTCACCAATGAGCTCGGGAATATACTCAATAGTATTGCCATCAGCAAGGGTTGCTGTAACTGTATTCATCTGATAACCTCTCGATAAAGGATGGTCAAGGTGCGGTCATCAAATGAGCCTCGCCGATAGTAGGAATCGAGCCAAACTCGCAACTTTTCTTCTGGGGATTGGTTTTTGCCCTGCTCCCACATTGTCTCGCCATTAGAACCAGCCCACAACAGAGTGGGATTAGCGATAACCTTTGACAGAGAAATACCAAGCTCCTTGGCATACTTAGCAACAGAGCGAATGCATACAGTTTTCGGCTCATCTGCCGATTGAGCAGCCATGATGCGCTCTTGTCTTGAAAGGAATTTGTCTTTGGCTTCTTCTACCCCAGCTCTACTTCCCAGATTTGTCTGACGCAGCTGATTAGCAATCTCCTCATCCTCGGGTTGAGGGCTCTCAATTACCTGATTGAGGAGCAAATCGCCATAAAGTTCTAACATACCAGGATTATAGGGAAAGTAGTCCTCAGCTACTCCATCAGTCATTACCATTAAAGCCTTGAGGGGGCTGAAGAAGGGAAATGTCTTGCCCATGAGAGTATCTTTATCTAACTTATTTTTAGAGGTAAGAAACTCTGTTTGACCAGCAAACTCTCCCTTATCTGGTTGACATAATAACTGAAGTTCATAGTTGTGATCTACAGCAGCAATCATGCCATCCCCAACTTGACAGGTAAGTATAAAACTATAGTCATTTTGCTTATACCTGACGATGGTATGCACGGCGAGGAGTAAAGTTGCTGACAAATCCTTGATGTTGAGTCTTCTCTTACCCAAAATTTCATAGTGATCAACACTATTGTTTCGTGCGATCGCTGCTTCCTCAACTGCTTCGTAGGCAGCTTTCACGGCTTTGTGTAACTCCTGTTGAACAAACTCTAAATCTTGTTGAGCAAAAGCTCCCGTAGTTTGATCGCGCTTGAAGGTATCAACAGACCATTGATCTCGCTCTTGTAACTTGTACTCCTTAAGTTCTTGAGCCAATAGTTGACATGCAGCTTCACAGGAAATTTTAGCACCAACACGAGAGAACTTTTTCGAGCCTGCACCATCGGAAACAGCGATAATTGTCCAGGAACCGCTAACAGCTAACTCGAACCAATCATCACAGTTAATGCCTTCGTGTTTATGTCCTTTCCCTCGCACTCTTGCACCGATAAGCTTTAGGTTCCCTGGCGGGTTGTGATGTTTAGAATCAAACTCATCATGCTTATCTGGTTCCTCTGGCACTGGCAGATATTTCCACACCGCAGTAATCACTGAAGGAATATTCTCTTTGGGAGCCTGTTGAGGCTCACTTTCAGGATGGGCATTTTGGTTGCTATTTAATACTTCTGTACTTGTAGGCTGCGATTGCTTTTGGTGCTGCTCCTTGTGCAATCCCTC
This sequence comes from Symploca sp. SIO2E9, assembly GCA_010692645.1. Lineage (GTDB taxonomy): Bacteria > Cyanobacteriota > Cyanobacteriia > Cyanobacteriales > Coleofasciculaceae > SIO3C6. Next base: position 11,270 of record JAAHGS010000158.1, on the reverse strand, counting down.
AAGTCCAATTTCCTCAACTGTTTCTGTTGCTAGCCCTGAGTGACACTGCTCGGGAACAGCAATAGATGAAGGAAGTTTTGAAGAAGGAGACTCTTGCTTTTGTTGCCCAGCTTGGGAAATTTCCTCTCCAGAAGTTACAGTTGTTGTTGTCTGCTGCGATTGCTCAGGTTCAGCAACTGGTACTCCATGCTTTTGGGTTGATAATGTTTCTGGAGAGGTGGTAACTGCCGTAGATTTATCCTCCGGTAAAGGGGAAGACTCGGAAGACTTTTTAAGCAAGATTTTGCTTAATTCCTGGCGTAAATTATTTTGAAATTGATCTACTTTAGTCGAGTCAAGAGCTGCCGTGAAATTATGCAGTAAGTCTGTAAATTTATTGTCTGTAGACTCTTGCTCTTGTTGGCTATTGAAACCCAGTTTCCAAGCAATGGCTTTAACTAATTGTTCTATTTCTATTTCCGACCAAATCACTGCTAAATCTCCTAAAGCTAATGGTTTCTCTAACCAACGCTTTCACAAAGAGCGCCCACTCAAAGTGTAAAAAGTAGCTCTAGGGTACGATTTGAATCTGTGGTGGTGGTGGTGGTAAATTAACTGGCTGGTCATCTGCCATTACCTGAGATACACTCTGAGATGTCTGCTTAATTGACTGCGTTACCCACTTAAAGAATGCCTTGAGAGTATCAGGCTGAAGATTATCTAGTTTGACAACAATTTCAGTAATGCGCTTGAGTAGATATTCATCAGCATTGGCACCAGCTGCGCAAGCAATAATATTGGCTGGTTTCTTCTGTTTGAGTTCATCTGCTGCTCTCTCCCAACTGTCGGTGGGCATGCCATCAGTCATCAGGAATACTAAAGGTTTCCAATCTCCCTTCTGGGTATCGCTAGCTTTATTTACATCTTTATCAAAGCACTGGCTTAAAAGTTTTAGGGCTTCACCTAGAGAAGTAGCTCCTCCAGCTACCAAGTTTGGTTCTTGGAATGCTAAGAGTTCTGTCAGTGGACAGACTTGCCGGGCAGTACTTTCAAACGCGATTACTGACAAGTAAGCTGTTTCTATAGCATAAGGTTCACTCTTAAGATCTGCTACAAGTGCCTTGACTCCTAAGCGTACTGCCTGGATAGGATCACCAGACATAGAACCAGAACAATCGAGTACTAAATAGACAGGCAAACGACGTGACATTTGTCAACTCCTTAACAGAAATTTTGAGTTATGTAAACTTCATTTCGCTCTAAAGCAACTGCCACACCTATACCTTCTTGGTCATAAGTTGCCGTTAGTATATTTTTACGGTGTCCAGGACTAGACATCCAACCACTAACAGCAAGATTGGCTAGTTTATCTTGAGTCATCCAATTATAGTAAGGGACACCATTATAGTAGGTTATTGAACTATATAGATGACTCTTAAATATATTTTCGCTTATTCCTTTAGTATAGTAAGTCCCATAATCTTTACGACAGTAATAATTAGCAGCTATTCCTCTATCTGCTGGACTTTTACCTTCTGGAGTCTGATGAGCGAAAAAATTTCTCTTTGCCATATCTTTACTATGTCCTCTGGCGATATCTGCCAGCTTGGAATCAAACTGCAAAGGGCTTAGTCGATATTTTATTCTTTCATGATTAACTAATTGATGAATCTTATTTTCTAGACCAGAAATAGATACTTTTACTTGCTGGGAGTTTTGCCCTTGTTGTCTTACCATCCATTATCCCTGGGGGTAAATTACTGTTTGTCGAATTCTTTGACCGTAAACTTCTAATTCAAACCATTGGCAACTGGCAGGCAGAGAAAGAGATACCTTGGCAGGAAGTCCATCGGTATATTGCTTGATTTTATTACCAGCAGAATCATAGATGATTCCTGTTGGTGCCACTATTTGGTTTTCATCAACCACTTCCGCAAAAATCTCGACTAAAGCCTTCATATCCTGAGCGATTTTATAGTCCCAAATATCAACACCAGTTCCTGTAGATAAATCATCGAGTTCTTCCAATTGATGCTGATCAATATCACTGCCTACTCCTACCAGAACAAACTTAACAAAATTACGCTTATTGTCGGCAATCTGCTTAGCTAGCTTAGTCGTATATTTCTTAACTGCATCTAAATCATCCAGTTTGCCATCAGTTATAAAAACGTACATTCCCCGCTTGGCATCTAGAAAGCGCTCGGCAAAATATTTAACTGCAGGGGTAAGAACCGTGCCTGAACCAAAAGAAACACTTTTTGGTCCGTTAACCTCAAGCTGACTACACTGTTGTTCTGTAAAATCACCCAAAATTTCAATGGCACTACCATCACCTCCTGCCCAATAAATGACCGTTGTTCCACCATCAGCATCAAGATTACTTGCTAGGTAAGAAATGAACTCTTGAGCCAGAGGTTGAACCAAATTTTCACTAGGCTTTAAATAACCCTTACTAATAGCATCTTCATAAGCCGATTTATGAATTATTTCAATAGTTTTACCATCTTGAACACCACGTTCAATCCATCCTTGCTTTTGGTACTTAACTTGCAGCTGTTCCGGAATTTTACCTAGAAGATGTCGTCCATACCAACCTCTCATCGAGGCACTTGCATCCAAAGCCACACCTGTTTGCCAACCTTCTGCTTCAGCTCCTTGAGGCTCCATCAAAATAGTAAACATAACCTGGATTTCATTCCCCAGGTTGCGGACATTTACTTCTCCAAGTTCTTTAGCAACAACGGTGCTAGGTAGTTGGTGGCTGCGCTGTTCGTTTACTGAATAAGAGCTTTGACCATTCATAGTTCTATTTTACCTTCACTGTTATTGAAGCTCTTTACAAAGTCCTGTATCTCCTAGGTTGACACTCCGAGAACAGGGGCCGAACTCCTTAAGATGAAACTTCTTAACCAAGTAATAAGGGAATTGGGAGGGGTGAACGAAAAAAAGAGTGGGGGAACAAGTAAGCAGACGCGGAGACGCTCCAGACGCGGAGACGCGGAGAAATCAAATGCCACCCAAAATTTCGTTCACCCAATTGGGAGTTAGAAATTGGGACAAGAAAAATGAATGTACCTCATCAACTTGAAAAATACTCTTATTACTTATTACTTATTACTTATTACTTATTACTTACCCTGATGCTGATTCTCTGCTAAGAAGTTCCCTCTGAAAGTTGTTAGAGAATTTCAGAAATGTCTTGGGTAACACTTCCTCCTGGAAATTCTAAACTGAATGCAGTTGAACCAACTGGCAGAGTAAATCTTAGTAAGGCGGGAACACCATCAGGATATTCCTGACAATTTTTACCCTCCTGATTTAAAATACGACCAGAGCCAATAACAATCATGTCTTCTGAAACAAATTCTTTGAATACCTGTTCTAGTTTTTGCATATCACTAGCTAACTGGTGGTCCCAAAGATCGATATTTTGTCCTGAACTATCCTTAATGCCACTACCTTCAAACATGTCATCAAGCTCATCCATTTGACCTTCATCTACTTCCTCACCAACACCGATAAGTAAAAATTTAATAAAAGGTTTTTGTCCCTTAGAAATTTCTTGAGCATACTGTAAACAGTATTGCTTGACATCTGTCAGATCTTCGATAATTCCATCGGTTACAAACAAACAAATAGCCCCTGGTTCTTTTACTCCTTTGGCTGGAGCATCTTTGAATTTGTCAACGAAGTACTTTAAAGGAGGCAACAATTTAGTGCCTCTTCCCCAGGGAAGTTTTTTTGGCCCTGAAATTACAAAGTTTTGTATATCTTGTTCTTCAAATTCTCCTAATGCTTCTATTTTTGAACCATCAGGACTGCAAGCCCAATAAATTAAATCTACCTTGCCATTAGAGGAAAAATTCGCCAAATAACTTACCATGGTGCGAGCAACAGGTTCAACAACGTTGGGAGTGGTGGCTGCTGCTGCCTGGGCAAAAACTGAACCGACAATACCACTTACTCCATACATCTTTTTCATGGAGGCAGAACCATCAAGTGCTAGACCAATTTTGGCACCTTCAAGATCAGGAACAGCGAGAATAGTGGCAACAACGTGAAGCTCACCACTATTTTGTTTGTAAACATTGACTTCGCCGAATGGTTCAACTACTTTAGCTAGCTGCATACTAAAAATCTCTCCTGTTTTTGAGCATACTTGGAAATAACTCAAGGCGCTGCTCAGACAGCAACCTTTTACAATTTGAGATTGAGGCTGAAGTATTTAAAGATAACAGTAACATCGTCCAAGAACTTGTTAAGTCCTCTGCTGGCGGAAACTGAGGAAATTATAACAACAGAAAGTAATCCCCTCGAAATTTTCTTCACATTGCCCTTAGTTGTTAATTAAGAGCTAAGGCAAGGAAACACCCTACAATTGACTGCTTAACAGTAACAGTCGTACAATATATCTCAAATTGTAGTCTATTTTCCTAGACTTGACTCTATTGACCAGGAAACTAATTTACTAGGTGACTTGACCAGTTTATCTTTATGCTAATTGTTAATAAATGTTATAGCTCTACGGATTTCTCTGAGGACAGATAGTAAGTAGCGCTGAGCCAGATGGTGTGCTTGAATCAAGTGGGCATCGATAACCGATAAGATTGCCTGACAATTAATTATCCTGGTTAATCAACTGTGAAATGGTCTTTCCCTTGGTCGAGATTACCAAAATCTACTTTAAACTCCAAAGCTACTCTTCAACTTAACCCTTGTTGGTATCTAACTTGGGGTAAAGTTGAGTCTGAACCAGTAGGCTGTACTTTCTATGTTCCTGGAAAGCTAGCTATTGCCCACACTCAACCGGCATTGAGTCCCCAAAAGCAATTTGTCGTCGTGGGGGATTTATGGTTAAGCAACCGAGTGGAATTACTGCGACGTGTAAAATTAGAACCAACTCAATGGTTAGGCACAGATACCCAACTAATTGCACTACTTTGGGAGTACTGGGGTATGGAGTGTCTTAACTATCTCCAAGGCGCATTTAGTCTGGCGATTTGGGATCAATCTTGTCAGGAGTTGTGTTTAGTGCGCGATCCAGTCGGTGCCAAAACTATCTACTACATTAATAGAAACGATAACAGTTGGGCAGCCCCTAGATTAAGAACCCTCTCTCGCTGGCATTCAGCCCAATTAGATTTAGTGGCGCTGCGGGATTATCTTTGTTGTGCCTTTGTTCCAGGGGAACGTACTTTATGGCAAGAAGTTCGAGAATTGCGTCCTGGTACAGCATTGTACTTAACTCAGGAAAAAGTCTATACTTACTGGCAGTTGCCAGAGAAGATTGTTAATCTTGACCAACCTCTAGAATGGCATGCCCAGAAATTGCGGTCGCTCCTAGAGCAAATTGTCCAGGAATACTTACCTAGCCAAGAACCAGTAGGCGTCTATTTATCAGGGGGGCTCGATTCCAGCTGCATTACAGCCTTAGCCGCCAAATTTCATAACCACCCCATACATACCTACTCAATTCATTTTGGTGCTGAGTGTCCCCATGAATTAGAATTCTCCAGTTTAGTTTCCCAACATTGTCGTACCCAGCACCACATTTTAGAAATTACGCCAGAGGAAATGTGGAATCAACTAACCACAACCATAGCTCATTTAGATGATCCAATTGGAGATCCTTTAACTGTTCCCAACTACCTTTTAGCTCAACTAGCAGCAGAAACTACTAAGATCATTTTCAATGGGGAAGGAGGAGACCCTTGTTTTGGTGGCCCTAAAAACCAACCAATGTTGCTCAATCAAATCTACAGTTCTGTCGGTACTAAGCCAGACCTTGTCTCAGTTTACCTCAATTCCTTTAAAAAATGTGCCCTCAACTTGCCACAACTTTTAAAGCCCGAGGTGTGGGCATCTATAAAGACAAAGCCTTCTGTATTTGCAGCTGATTTATCCTCAGATGCTAAATATTTGAACAAATTAATGGCACTCAATATCAAATTCAAAGGCGCGGATCACATTCTAACTAAGGTTAATAATCTCACCAGCTCTGCTCAAATACAAGGGCGATCGCCTTTATTTGATCAACGCCTTGTGCAGTTGGCAATGGAAATTCCCCCAGAATACAAGCTTGTCCAAGCACAGGAAAAAGTAGTTCTCAAACAAGCCGTGGCAGATTTATTGCCAATGACAATAGTAAATCGTCCCAAAAGTGGGATGATGGTACCAGTGCAGCTTTGGTTTCGCCAACATTGGCAACCTCAAGCACGAGCCTTATTGTTAGATAAACAAGCTGCGATCGCACCCTATCTCAATCAACAGCTAATTCAAGACTGGTTAGATTACCGGGGAGATGCCTGGCATCGATATGGTGTCAAGCTGTGGTTACTGGTGAGTTTAGAAATTAGGTTAAAAGCCTTTGATTCAACTGGCTAGTGAGGCAAGGACTACCACCGCCAAGGAATAATAAAACTTAGGTCACATTATCTCAGTATATATAATGCTTGCGATCGTCGTAATTTTCAATGTCCTGATTTCTCTGCTATGTCTTTATGTAGCTTGGCAAGTGTGGAATCTTCGCCAGGCGCTAGCCAACACGACTGAGATTGTTACGGCTGCCGAACGCAGTGTCAATGATGTATTACACCATGCTCCCGATGCTATTGGAAAAGCTCAATTAGGGACAAACCAACTCAGACAAAGTTATCAGCGACTCGAACTTCAGATCAAACAAATTCGGCAAGTTTTGATGCTATTGAGTTTAGTAAACAGTATTTGGCGTTCTACAGTTGACTATGTATTCAGCAGCAAGGCTTCTTCTCGCCATAAATCCCTGAAGTTGTCTAGAGAAAAAAACTACTCTCCAGACCAATTGCACAATCTTAAGTACCGTCGGCAGTTACGCAAACGCAAACCCTAAAAATCAAGCTAATCTTGTCTTAGGTAACACTCTAGGATAAATAACCCAGTTAAAATCATCTCCTGTAACTCCTGTTAGCTAAACTCCTGGGGAAGGTACTCCTATTTTCAACTCAAGTATAGTGAAGTACTCGCAGTTGTAACGCATAGAATTGGTGTAGGAATATAGACTAGAAAATGTCAAACAAAAGTGCTGGAGCATTTATAGTTGGTCTGCTTATGGGCAGCGCTGTAGGAACCGTCGTTGGTTTACTAATTGCACCCCGCAAAGGCAGGGATACACGCCAACTGTTGAAAAAATCTGCAGACGCCTTGCCAGACTTAGCAGAAGATGTATCTACCAGCGTGCAACTACAAGCTGACCGTCTCTCAGAATCAGCACTGCGTAACTGGGATGGTACACTAGCTAGGCTGCGGGAAGCGATCGCAGCTGGCATAGAAGCTTCTGGGCAGGAGAGAATGGAACTTCAACAGCCCAATGCTGAGGCGGAAGCTATCTCCAACCCATCAGTTCCTGACGATAAGCTTTAGGCTAGTTATTGGTGATTGACCCTCTATTTTGGCTAGGATTATCCATCTTGCTAGTAGCAGTTAGCTTAACTGCTGTTTTAGTAGCGGCTCTGCCTGCTTTGCAGGAGTTAGCCAAGGCAGCCCGCAGTATAGAAAAGTTAGCTGACACTCTCAGCAGGGAATTGCCTCCCACCTTAGAGGCAATTCGTCTTACAGGGATTGAGATTAGTGACTTGAGTGATGACGTCAGTCAGGGGGTTAAGAGTGCCTCTCAAGCAGTTAAACAAGTTAATGAAAGTCTTAGCAGTACTAGAAACCAGGCAAAAAAGCTGCAAGTCAATACTCGTAGCATAGTTACAGGTGTCAAAGCAGCATGGAAAACTTGGAACCGCCCTTCTACAGGGCGTAGACCAATTCCTAATCTGCCCTCGGCTTCGAGAAATACTATTCAACCAAGCACGGGTTCAAAACCCACGCCGATAGATGAACCATTAACAGATATTAATGGCTATCAAGAGCGTGATGCCGATTATTATGAGGTCGATCCTCACAGTAGTCCCCGGTCTTACCAAGATCATAACAGAGATTAAGGTTCATGGTTCATGGCTCATGGCTCATGGTTCATTGGATGGTATTCGGGCAGTTGTGAAATACTGTCCCAATGAACAGTCCATGTTTAAGGGTTCACTCAATATAAGCTTAGACTCTAGATCAGATCGGGGTTAAGGGAAAATTTTCCTTGAACATAGATAAATTTTAGGTAAAATTACTTAAAATTACTTGCTAAAAGTTAGGCGATCGCCGCTAAGATTAAACTAAGGTAAACAAGTGTAAAGAAATAATTAGCTTTAAATTGCTCTTGTGGTTAAGCCTCTTTCAGCGTCTATTGCTTTACAGATTACGATGCAGCATCTTTTCCCAAAACGACTCCTGGTAGGACTCTGTGCATTATTCCTTGCCTTCTCAGTTTGGGCAATCGCACCAGTGGCACATGCTTATGACAATCCCGAATTACTGCCGGATACTCAGACGCCAATAATTGATTTGGCTAACTTCATCCCAGAAATTCAGGAAGAGACACTAATCAAAGATTTGGAAAGTTTTGAGGCTGAAACAGGCTGGAAACTGCGAGTTTTGACTCAATTTGACCGCACTCCTGGCAGGGCAGTCAAAAAATTCTGGGGACTTAATGATAAAAGCGTTTTACTGATTGCTGACTCACGGGGTGGTAATATCCTGGGTTTCAATGTCGGTGACGAACTCTATAAATACCTTCCTCGCACCTTCTGGGTTGAGTTACAGACGCGCTTCGGCAATCTCTACTACGTACGCGAAAATGGTGAAAACACATCGATAGTTAAATCAATAGAGACTATTAAAACCTGCCTGCTTCGGAATGGTTGTAGGGTTGTACCAGGTTTGCCAAGGGAACAATGGATTCTGACTCTAATTACTTCCGTCGTCGGTGGGGTAGTATTTGGATTAGCAGCTGTACCCCGCAAACAGGGTCAAATTTTTGCTTGGCAGTGGGCTCTAATTTTCTCCCCTCTCTGGGGTATCTTGTTTATAGCCTTTGGTGTTGGACCAGTAGTTACCAGAACTTCTGACTGGTTACCACTATTTCGCAATGTGATTGGCTTCCTTCTCGGTGCCTTGGTGGCTTACTTATCACCAATGATCAGTGAATCAGCTGGTTCTGAGACTTAATAAGTAGATGAAGATCATTAAATTGGACAGATATTGTAGGTTGGGTTGAGAAACGAAACCCAACAGCAGTATGGGTTTGATTTGTTTCCCTATTAAATTGAACAGATATAGCACTACGCATTTAGGTTAGGACATTTCTAAATCCAGCAAAGCCTTTGACAGACTGCTGTTCCCTGTTAAGAGTTCCCTTTTCCCTAGCGCGTAGCGCTATATTGTAGGTTGAGTTGAGGAACGAAATTCAACAACGGTATGAATTTGATTGGTTTCGCTGTCGCTCTACCCATCCTACAATTAACTAAGTGGGAACTTGGGTCAAAGACCTTAACACTTGGGGAGATTTGATCTCTACTGTTGTTAGTGTAAGCCAACAGCAGCAATTCAAACCGTAGAATCAAGAATCCCACGTGAAACACGCCGTGGGAGTGTCAAGACTTCTGCAACTCCTGAACTCCTGAACTCCTCTAACTCCATGGAATGGCATGCAACTGACGCCCAAAGTCTGGCAATTATTGACCGTGAAATCGACAGCCACGCTTTTTCAGCTGCTGAATACGAAATCGTGCGTCGGGTTATTTATGCAACTGCAGACTTTGAATATCAGCATTTAATTCGTTTTTCGGACCGCGCCTTGCAAGCTGGAGCTGCTGCTCTGGCAGCTCGTACTACAATTGTGGTAGATGTGCCTATGGTACAAGTGGGTATTACTCCTCAAATTCAGGATACTTTTGCCAATCCGGTGTATTGTAGTCTGGAGACTCTGACGCGACCTCAGAAAGAAAAGACGAGATCGGCTTGGGGTATTGATACTCTAGCTAGACGCTACCCAGAAGGTATTTTTGTTGTTGGTCAGTCACAGACTGCTCTGACGGCGTTAATTGAGTTAATTGAGGCGGAGGAAATTAGACCCGCATTGGTGATTGGCACACCTTCAGGGTTTGTTGAAGTTGATGTCGCTAAGTCCCGATTGAAGGATTCTTTGATTCCTCATATTCGGATTGAAGGGCGCAAGGGTTCTGCTGTGGTGGCAGCTGCTATTGTTAATGGGTTGGTGGATTTGGCTTGGCAAGCTTACGGGCAGGATAGTAATGGGGTTACTTAGCTAGAGGTAATCCATAATTCGTTATAAAAATAGGAGAGGTCAATTAGTAGAAGAATTAATGCCAAATGCCCAAGTAAGATGGGTTGGCAAAATCATTCAGTACTCAGTTTGTCCATAGGGACTTGTCCCATCAGGCATAATTGCCAGGCGCAAGTCAGCACCACTGAGATTGGTATCAGCCAAGATCGCCTTGTGCAAATTGGCATAACGCAAGTTAGCATTACTGAGATCAGTACCTGTTAGGTTGGCTTCCCTCAGATGGGCTCCGACCAGAAAAGCACCACTTAGGTTAGCATTTTCGAGCTTAGCACCACTGAGGTCTGCATCTCGAAACTCACTGTGGTTGGCGGTAGCAGTACTTAAATTAGCATCTACTAAGCTGGTATTCAAAAGATTAGCATTACTGAGGTTGGCACCTTTCAAGTCACTACCGATAAAATCAGCTCCATCTAAATCGGCATTCGTCAGGTTAGCATTGTGCAGACGAACACCACCCATTTTGGCATCTTTGAGTTTAGTATTCACTAAATTCGCACCCGAGAGTTCAGCATTTCTAAAATCAGCACCACTTAAGTCAAGTCCGCTCAGATCAATATCCTTGAGATAACACCCCTTACACCTCTTAGTTTTTAGAATCTGTTCAACATCTATTTGCCTCGCTTTTATCGGCATGAGCGCACTTTTAATTTTTTCAACTTGCTTAGCTTTTATCGGTGAGCTAAAATTTTCAACCGACGATAAATAGATGATAGCTAGTGGTGTTCCCAACAATAGCGCGGCGATAATTAAAAACACTTTAAAATTCATATGCTAAAGCTTGCAAAATTCGAGTTGTGGGGACCAATTCATTGACCTTAATTCAGTGCTATTTCCACAAGCCTTGCGATAAGAGCATTTAAAATGTTTTCCTACCGTTGGGATACAAAACGATAGAAATTGTCAAGTTTATTACAGATATTTCTTTCTTAAGATAAGTGTTTGAACACCATTTTCAGTAACTCTGATTGGTTAAAAGGCTTTGTTAAGTACCCTGATGCCCTGACTAGTTTTGCCTTCGCTCGGTCTAGAAATCCTGTATGACCAGTCACCATGATGATTGGCGTCG
>JAAHGS010000157.1 GCA_010692645.1 Symploca sp. SIO2E9 | reverse complement strand
CAAGTGTAGCAAGTGGCGTGGCGATGGCGGGCAGCTCGCCCGTGTCAGCCTGCAGACTGGATAGTGCCGACACTACCAGGGTGAAGCAGGAAGAAAATGTTAGCAATTGTTAGCATTTTTGGAGCGGTACTTGGTAGTGAGCGATCGTTAGTTGGGCTGGAATGATAGTGAGTAGAAGGATAATCAGGGTAGATGTGGCTATGCAGACAAAGCGGCGTTTCTGGCGCTTAGAGAGAGGAGTTTTCATCAAGGTGTTGTTTTGCTGCTATGATAGCCTGTTTTTAGTTAGGCGATTTCTCCGAAAAGCTTTGCTAATAAGCACTCAATAGAGTTAGGTTTCACTTTTGAGTACTGCCTTGTTGACATCTCTCATGTTCTATTAAACGAATCGATAATAGTATTTCAGCTAGCATTCTCTCAAAGGCGTAATAAAAGCCATACCAACCATCTAGTATTCCTCCCTTGAGAACTAGGCAATAGAGTAGTATGACAAAGGGGGCTAATATTTTTTGCTGCCGAATGCGATCGCCAAAACTGAGTTCACTCTCAGGTGTCTCTAGTAATTTCTTAGCTTCGATAATCATGTATCGATCTTGCGCCCATAGCCACCTACTTAGGGGTTTGCGGTCATCATGATGGATGTAGGATGCAAGCATATCTGAGGGACCATTGACTTGCAGTAGCTGGGTATGTCCATCATTGATATAAGTTGCTTTCTCTCTTCTGAAGAGGATTTCTCTAGGTGGTAGTAATGTCCCTCGCAACGGCTTACCAAAAACACAATATTTAAACTTAGCAAAATAACCGTCTAGTAGAGAATCTTTGGAGAGGGCTTTGATTTCAGCAATCAACTCATCTGTTAATACATAGTCAGCATCTAGAGAGAGTACCCACTCTGAGGATATTTTCTCTAGACCATAATTCCATTGACTGTCGTGGGTGTCGAATTTTCGCTGAAATAGTTGTACTTGGGGATAAGATTGCAGAATCTCTAGGGTTTTATCGGTACTGTAGCTGTCAATAACTACAATCCTCTTTGCCCAAGTAAGACGCTGGAGGGTGCGATCGATGTTGGGTGCTTCGTTGAAGGTTAGGATGAGGGGTGTTATTTCTTCAAGCATGAGCCGAAAAAGATTGCTTAGACAAGGCGGGGATAGGCTCCTTCTTGAGTATGGCTGTATAAACCTCAATCAGATTTGAGGCAATGCGATCCCAAGTGTATTGTTCAAGGATAAATTGACGGGCGCGATTACCGATTTCTTTTGCTTGCTGAGGATGTTTCAAAATTTGAGTCAAGGCAGCAGCAATTTCCTCAGAGTTAATTTCAACGACATGTGCTGCTTGAGCAGTCGCTGCTTCTGGAAAATTACAACCTGTGGTTATTACACAAGCTAATCCTGATGCCATCCCTTCTAAAACAGACATACTAAAACCTTCTGAGTAAGAAGGTGCAATATAGATACTTGCAGCAGCAAGAGCAGCATATTTGAGGGAGCCAGTAAGCATGCCAGTAAAAGTTACTGCATCAAGGCATCCAGCCTCAGCAAAGTAGCTTTGAGCAGTGGAGAGAAAACCAATGTTGTCCGGTCCAGCGACAATTAAATGTGTCCGAGGGAACTGGGTATGCACTTTACCAAAAGCAGTAGCCAGCAAGTCTAGTCCTTTCTTTGGGTCAACTCTACCTAAAAAGATAATCAGCGTTTTATTGCGAGTGTCGGGAAACTTATGGTAAAAAAATTCTGGATTTGGTAGTGTTTCAAAATCTTGGCGGTTAATCCCATTGGGAACAACAACCAAAGGAGTTTTGAGATTAAGAGGTTTAGTACGCTCTGCCTCAGTTGATGCCAGCATTTGGATGGCACTAGCGCGGTTCAGGGCGGGCTTCTCAAGTAGGGCGTAGTAGAAGCGTTTTTTACCAGCTTTGTAGGATAGTGCCCAAGGCTCTAACATGCCGCGAGGAGTTACGACGTAAGGTACTCGGTGCTGCTGACAAGCCCAGTAAGCAGGCAAAATAGAATAAGAAAAAATAGCGTTGGTGTGGACTAAATCATAATCAGCTACATGCTGAAATAGCCATCTGGTCAAAGAAAAACTAATTTTGTAGTCGCTCCAACCCCAGTAGGGAAAGTATTGAATCCGGTAATCTTTTTCAGAGAGCCAGCTATGAAGTGGAACATCTAAGCTAGTAGAACCGTTGGCATTTGTGGTTACTAGGTCAATGCGGATGCCCAAATTACCAAGGGTTTGAGCTAGTTCAACTACACTTTTAGAAGGACCACCGTAAACGGTTCCTAGGGCGGGGATAACAATTAAAATCTTCATTAGCTACTAACCATGTGCTAGAGCATACTCAACTGACTGTATTAAGCCTTTAGCAAAGTAGTCTGGGGAGAATTTTTGAATGTGTTTGAGTGCTTGCAGACCTATCTTTTCCAAATCAACGTTTCCTGAACTTACTTTGAGCATCAAATCTGTTAGTTGTTGACTATTCTCTGGATCGAAGCCAAAACCGTTTACACCTTCAATTACTAGGTCTTCAAAACAGCCGCAGTGGTTCGAGACTAGTACTGGTAAACCGGCTGCCATTGCTTCATTTACTACTAGTCCCCATTGTTCCTGGATGCTGGCATGGATAAAACAGTTAGCATGGGCAAAGTAGGGTAGGAGTTCGTCTTGTTGCAAGAAACCGGGGAGATGAACGACTTCTTCGAGATGAAAGTAGGCAATTGTTTCTTCAATTTGTGAACGCAGTTGACCGTCGCCAGAAAGGACTAACTCCCAGGCATTAGCACCTGCTGCTTGGCGATAGGCAGCGTAGGATGAGATGAGAAAGTGGAGATTTTTCTTGATTACAAAGCGATTGATGGCTAAGAAGTAAGGTTTTTTGAGAGGGTTAGGAAGAGATTTAATTTTATCGGGATGGAATACATCGTTGCCTACTACGTCATAACCCAAGAAGATAGCCTCAGCAGGCATACCCAACTTCATTAAGTAGCGCTTTTGGGGTTGTCCTCCTACTAAGGCAGATTTATATCTTTGGACAATCCAGCTTTTCAGCTTCTCTTGCCACCAGGAGCGGTGGGCATCATTTTCAGTGGTTTCTGATAAAAGAATTGGATATTTACGGTTTAAAAGGCTCCATAGCAGAGAGAAGATCATGGCTGGTCTGGCATAGCCAGAAATGACTAAAAAGTCAGGTTGAATTTGATTGAGAATTCTATAAAGTTTATAAAATAACTTATCAAAATCAACTGTCTCAATTTGCTGATCCTTTATAATTGAGTAAATAGTAAAAGGAAATCCTTGTACTTGAGTCTTCCAGGGATACTCTGCTTCTGAGCGTGCTAATTCAAGTCCTAATACATCCCAATCAGTAAATTTACACTTATTAAATAATGCTTCTATACGTGCTAAATGGTAAGGACCATAGTTGGAGAAAATCAAGACAATTTTACTCATATTAAATTTACTTAATTACTTGGCTAGAACAAATGTTGTGAGATTGTGAGTAAATAATTACAGCACCAACAAAAAATAATCTGAATAATAAATCAGCCAAAAATCTTGTGGTTCCATGAGTTAACGAGATCATACTTGGGGAAAATAAACTTATATAAAAAACTTGGCTAATAACACTATTTTGATAAACTGCTGAAATCCATAAGTTCTTAAATGAATATGCTAGTATGAAGAATACGAAACATCCCAGGTAGTCAAACTGAATAAATGTATCTGCTATTCCTGTTGGAGTAGTTCCTGTATGTATACTGTAGTTATATAGAGTCTGCAAGTCATATTTATAAAGTTTTATTTGTAGCGCATTCTTTAAATCTGACCCAACAAGCTGAGCTGGGACAAAACGAAATACTAAAGTATTCCAATAATCTGTTCCATACCCATATTGACCTGTTTGAACAGCAGCATCCATTAGCACTGCTGCATTTCTCAGTTCTAATATTTCTCCTTCTTCGACGAAATTATTAAGATGCTCTAAGGGCTGTAACTCTAGTAGTTGATTCCACTGACCCGTTTTGGCAATGTAACGGTAAGTACCCACCAAAGGAATTGCAATTAAAGCAAAGAGTAGCATAGTCAAAACTAACCATCTAGGAGGAACTAATCTACTAAAAAAGTAAAGGGAAAGTCCTATCGTTAAAATGAAAGTGGCAGTAGATTCACGACGCCCATAAAGAATGATTGTTTGAAGGGGAATAGCTGCTGCACAAGCTGTAATAATTATTTTGACTACTGTAGGACGCCGGAGAGTAGACAAGAGGATAATCGTGAAGCCTGGATAAATAAGCCCTGCAAAGAAGAGGTAAATAGTAGCAATACCAGTCCACTGAGTATTTTCTCTAACAGCTTCAGGTAGTTGGGATATTAGAAATGAGCAAAAATAACTGATTAATACAAAAACAATTCCTCCATGCAAAAGCTTCCTGGAGTCAATTGATATATCAAGTTTTTTAAGGAAACTAGAGTTTGGGGGCAGCTGATAGCCGAGCCAGCACATGGCAGCACAGAGGCATGACATCAGCAACACTCTTTCTAGTGCCTGTTGACCAACTGAACCAGGGTTATTAAACAGGGCGATTGCTTGAGGCAAGATAAATGAGACAAAAACTCCGCCCATAAAGAAGGGATATTGATAAACTCTTTCTAGGCGAATTAGCCCCCAACCTAACAGACCAAGACAAATTGCAAATAGTAAGTAAAGGTATAACTCAGCCACAGCTATTACTGCTAAATATCAGTTGTTGATTTGAGTAGCTTTTTGTACAGATGAGCTAAGCTAGAGGCGTTTTTTTCCCAATTGTGATTCTGTTTTAAGAGAGATTCAGCATTGGTCTGACGCTGATGCCAGCATTCTGGATATTTAACAGCCTCAATTACAGCCTTTGCCATCGCTTCCAAATCTCTATTCAGGATCACACATCCCGTTTCCGGAGAGAGTAACTCATTTACTCCACCAGCACAGGCAAAGCCGACGACGGGAACTTGGCAAGCCATTGCTTCAGCGACTACTAGGCCAAAAGGTTCACAATGAGATGTCAGACAGAAGACATCCATTGAATGATAGGCAGTTGTAGGCTTTTCTAATGTTCCAGCAAAGACGACTCGCTCAGCAATACCTAATCTTGCGGCTAGTTGCTTTAGATAATCAGCATCTGGACCAGAGCCAACTACCAATGCCCAAAAATTAGAAGGCAAAAGTGCGATCGCTTTGAGGAAATCGTCAGTTCCTTTCATCTGGCAGTGTAATCGACCAACAAAACCGACAACAACAGCATTACTGGGCAACCCAAACTGACTGCGTGCGTACGCTTTTTCATTGACAGTTGGTGGGTAGAAGCGTGCGCAGTCAACGCCGTTGTAAATAACTTGGGTACGGTTGGGTAAATATTTTCCCTGCTCAATCTGGCTGTTACGGGTATTTTCAGTGATGCAAACCAGGAAATCACTAGATTGACGTTGTAACTCAGCAGCTAAAGCAGTGCGTGAGAGTAAGCTTCCATTGGCTGCACCCAAGTGAGCATGAGCTACCTTAACGACACCAGGATGAAAGAAGGTCAAAAGATGAGACCAAAGTAACCCATCATGATGATGAATGATTTGAGGTTGAAACTTTCCAAGAAAGTTAGACAAGCGCCCAAAATTAAGGAAGTCCTGTGAATTATGGATACCTAAATAGTGAGTGCGTTTATCCCCCAGTTCAGATTGAAAATAACCTGGGGAACCGTAGAGGAAGAGACAGTGAGCATCTACTTGATATTTAGGTAAGCGTTTAACATACTCAGAGGCTACACGCACTGCACCACCAGTAGCAGGTTCATCTCGCTGACAAATATGCAGGACTCTTAACTGCTTTGACATGATAGGCAACCTTTTTTCTCTAGCAAATGGTAAAGTTTTTGAGCCTGCATTTTCCAAGTATGAGCTTTTGCTACATCCAATCGCTCCTGTGATCGCCAGTGTCGATTAGCCAGAGCAAATCTAATATTTGAAGCAAACTCTTCTGGATTTCCTGAAACCAGTAGAAGGTGACTCCACTGGTTCACCTCTGGTACTACGTTATTAGCCACAACTGGTAATGAAGTTCCCATGTAGTCCCAAAGTTTGGTAGGACAAGCATTTCGATTGAAATTACACAGGGAGTATGGCATTAAAAGCACATCAAAAGATTGTAAATACTCACCTAAACGGTTGTGAGAAACTCGACCAATAAAGTGAACATTAGGCAAACGGCGAGCTGCCTCTACTCCCTGCCACCATTCGACAGAACCATCACTAGATTGAGGAAGGGAACCGCCCAGAATGACTGTTACATCTGATATTTTCTCAGCCACCTTAGCCAGGTAGTCAAAGTCAAAGCGATAAGTGAGAGCTCCAATATATCCAGCGATTGGACGAGAATAGGCTTGCAGTTCTGCTGGCAGAGATTTAGGTTGTGATAGTGAGTGTTCAACCATGAATTCTGGTGAACAACCGTGGGGAATGTGGACAATTTGACTGTTTTTAGATCGGCACTCCTGTTTTAAGTAAGAAGCTCTATAGTGAGCTACGCATAAGGTAAGGTCTGCATGATTAACTGCAAGCTTTTCAACTTCTGGGGTTTGAGACTCACGACCTGGCCAATAGTTTCGATAGTCGTCAATATTGTAATAAATCGAGGATGCTTTCAGCTCCTGTACCAAACTGTAGTAGTAGGGGTAGCTATATACGAAAATTAGATAATTATCTCTTTGAAATTTCCGAATCAAGTAAGCAAAGAAACGTCGAGTCAAAGGCCAGTAATGAAAGAGCCAACCAGGAGGGCAACAAATTCGCTGTTCCCAGACGCCTTCAGATATGGCTTGAGGTTGAAAATCGATAAAGTAACTACCATATCCTTTCCGGAAGGCACGAAAGTCAAGGGGGCGTAGTAAGAGAATATCGGCAAAATCACTACAAGCTGAAAATAGTTGCTCTGTCCAATAGAAGTTGGCATCTAGAACAACTAACTTGAGTCGTTTTAGTCCGGGATTAATTGTTTTGACCAAGACAATCCTTTGAAAACTTAAGCTAAGGTTTCTGAGCCATGACGCACAGGCGATTTCCTCTCAGAGGAAAAACCTGTTGTACTAGACTCCGTAACGATGGAAAGAATTGGAGACTCTCTAAGCCAGAGACAGTTGTCATAACAATATTATCAAATCCAGCATTCCTAAGAGTGCTCTCCATCCGTTTAGGAGCAAGGTAACGAACATGTCCAAACTGGTTAGCAGCTGAATCAACCCACATGTACTGTTCTGTCTGTAACCAGTAACGTAAATTTGCCAAGGAAGATAAGTTGGGAGTTGTCAACAATAAGTGACCTCCCTGACGAAGTGCATCAAAGCATCGATGCAAAAATAAATCTGTATCTAAGACATGCTCAATTACTTCTCCTGCTAAGACAGTATCAAAGTATTCTTGGGGTACAGGCCACAACTGAGAAATATCGCAGGCATGAAAGTTAAAGTTTTTCGGTAGGTTTGGGTGACGCTCAAAGTCGAGTCCCCATTTTTCAATGTCTTTCAGTAACAGAGCCGAAAAACCACCACTGCTACAGCCTATATCTAGTGAGCGTGAAACTGAAGGAAGGTTTTGCAACCACTTACTTAGTAAAGCAGCTCGTTCTTTATCGAAATCTGGTGCCTTTTCGGTTTTAGAGTAGAGGAAACTATTTTCTTCAGAAGTATTTAGCATAGTAAAGTTGGTGATATTGGTTCTTTAGATAACAGACATTCAGTTTTATAAGCCAAGGATTGTAAAGTAGTTTGATGCCAGTCTTGTCCGTCCCAAACTAATTGATTTAAGCTAAATTCTTTACAAAACTCATCTATAAAATTAGCTAGATAATCAGAGCGGCATTCTAAGATCACAAAATCAATAGCTCTGGCTTCAAATAATTGTCTTGCTCCTTCCAAGACTTTTGGTTCGTGTCCTTCAGTATCAATTTTAAGTAAGGAAATATTAGTAAGCGCTTGTGATTGTGACCATTCATCAAGAGTTACTGTCTTAATTAACTGCTTATTTTCAACTTTGTCTAGATTATGTTGTTCATCCTCAATAGCATGGTAGGTACTATACCGATGAATATTCAAGGTTGCCTGACCGCTGACTGAACTAGCTGCTAACTGAAAGGCTGAGCAGTTAAAACCACTCCTCTGTATGAGATCACAATTAGCTTTGAGGTATTCAAAATTTTTAGCTTCTGGCTCCAAACAAAAAACCTGGCCAAACTTTCCAACTGCTGCAGCTGCATAGGCAGAGAAATAGCCAATATTAGCACCGACATCAACAACTACATCACCATCTTTAGCAAGGTTACTAATTGCATTACTGACATGTTGCTCGTGTGATTTTATTAGATATCTGAAAAAGTGGGGATCTGGAGGTAGTAAGATAGAAATATTTTTATTACAATGAATGACCGTTTTACGCTGTAAATTGAATATTAGCGCATCTATCTTAGCTAAAGTTTGTTCTCCTCTTCCCAAGGACAAATGTAAAATATTTCGATAGAGAGGAAGCAAAAATTTATCTGGGTACATTAACTAACTACCTTAGAGTGAAACTAGAGTTAGGTTATTTGGATGAGCAAATTGCTTTTTTTGATTACAGGCTTCAAATACTGCTTTTCTTGTACCTGCAAAGGAATATTGATCAGTGTCATGCATTGCTAAAATACTGCCCTTGACCATTAGTGATGACCAGGCTTCAATATCAAAGGCAGTATTTACGTAATCATGGAGCGCATCGATAAAAACCAAACTAACACGGCTATGTCTCCAGTTTCTGACTGCTTCCCCTGAACTCACACGCTCATGGATAACATTTGGTAATCCAGCAATACTCTTCTGAAAATAGCAGTAGTCTTGATCGCTACCTCCATAGCCAATATAGGGATCAACTGCAATCACTTTACGGGATGTAGCATTTGCTAGAACTTGAGTTGTCACCCCGCGATAGGATCCCACTTCAACTACTACTGTGTCTATCAGGTACTCAGTGGCAGATAGAGCCTGTAAAAGATGCTGTATCTGAATCGGTGTTACAGCAGTATTCGAGTAATCGATATCGGGAGCAGATGGCAGATTAGCAATCAACTTTTCCGGTAATGCGTATTTCTGAAAGTTCCGTCTAGCTTCCTGTTCAATAAGCCTTGCTTTAGCTGTAAAAGTTAGTCTTTTAAGATTCCACTTAGGATACTTTTTTATAGCAAATGGATCAGTTTTCATTGATTGTCTCTCATCTCTCGATATCTTCTAACAATTCTTCAATACGAGCCGCTAATGCTCCGGAATCTCTTTCTGGAATAATGAACCCCTCAATTCCATCCCTATGTACTGAACCTGTTGCTTCGGTAGTAATCACTAATAAGCCTGCTGCCAAAGCTTCATATGTCAACCCTGCTGAACCCTCTGCTAAACTGAATAAATTTATCTGAATTCTTTCATTAAACATGTTGACAAATGTGATATTATAGTATTTTTTAGTCTTTATGATAAGCATTTTTTATTTATGTAAATTTCAACAAATTCTTTATTGTTATTAAAATTATCTCTTTATGTTTTTTGCCTATAATAGTCAACCATATAGCAGTAAAGAAAATAATTACAGTAGTTATTGATGTTGCGATTACAATTATCCAATCAGGATTATAATTGGTGACATTAAAAATATACTTGACTGCTGATGCCGAAACCAAAGTTAATACAAAAAATAACAACCAGACAATTAAAACATTAGTAATATAATCTTTCAAATTCAACTTGAAGCGGATCAAAGGTTTGTATAAAGCATACCAATTATCAGTTAACATAAGGCTAATCAATGTTCCTAATGATACTCCCCATAATCCCAGTGGTTTTATTAGTATCATCGTAAAAAAGATATTAAGTATACCTGCTCCCAAAGACGAAATTGCATATTCCTCATTCCCAGTTGACCGCGCACTGTATATTAGACAAACATTTTGCACTTCAAAGGTTAACATTATACAAAATGTGGCTAATATTTTATACCCAATAAAAATATTTTCCCCTAGCCATAAATTAGTTAATTCTTTACCAGAAATTAATAAAAAACCACTACCACAAGCCATGATCAAAAGACCTATACGGCAGTTTCTAATAAGTAATTTATGTATTCTATTTAAATCTCCTGCTTGCCACATTTGACCTAAAAAAGGAGAAGATGCACCAGCAAAAGAAACTGCTAAAAGCATTAAGTTAGATGCTAATTGATAGGCAGCATGATAGGAAGGGATATCCTTAGTTCCAGATACTACAGCAATAAAATATTGATCAGTCCTCAAAATTAAAAACGTACCCATTGCTGTCAGCCAACAATGTAGTGATGGTTTGACCATTGACTTAGCCAATTGAGCATTCCATTTCCCTTGGATAGCAAGTAATTCAGGTTTGCGCTTGCGAATAAATCCCAAAAGTGCAAACCGCTGTACCAAGTTAGTCACCACTGAAATAGCTGCCAACGCTAGTAATCCACCTCCCAGGATCACTGCTCCAATATTTGCCATGATTGTCATTACAGCTAGAGCTGTAGACATCATACTAATCAAACCTATATAACCGAGACCCGTCAGTAAGGAATTAAGGTACGAAACCCAAATTCCCACAGCATAACCAGCACACATTAGTGTCCAAGCCCAGAACACTGTCTGCGTGGATACTTCTTGCAACTCTAGTTGACTAATTAAGCCATAACCAGATACCCAGGCAATAAAAAATACTGCAACTGATAACCATTGCAGAATAGTTCGACCTGTAACTACTAAATCTCCAATGTGTTGTTTACTCTCCTGTGTCAACTCTACTTCTGGATCAGCACCACTTTTTCCTTTTGCTAGAGCAATTTGCCGCGTCAATGTCGGCTCAATCCCCATCCCCAGCAAACTCAAAAAAGCTTGACTATTACCCAACAAAAACCACAGTCCTAATGCCTCCTTTCCCATATAGCGAAATAGGATTGGTATCAAAAATAGGTTTGCTAGGATTGTTACTGCTCTACTCAACCAAGAGACAGCAACTGCAAAGGTAATTCGCTTAGACGCTGACATGTTCTCCTGCCTGAGTTAGCTGTGTTGAAAACTCGGATAAGTATCTAGTGATTAGAAGTTGCCACTGCAAGAAAAAAGTTGGTATTTGCACTTTTTGTGTATCCAAGGTACGATGGATTGAGCAAAAATCAAGGCTCTTGAAATCTCCACAAGCTAATTTTGTGGTTACTGATTGCACTCGTTAATTGCCATTAGGTTTATAGCCTCCAACCGCTACAACTTGATACACTCTTTTCTAAGCCAGATCAGGATAGCTTAAACATCTTTATTTTGCGATCGCAAAACCTACTAAAATCTGATCAAACACCCCTACCAAGGGAAGCGATCGCCAGTAGCGCAACTACAAAGCTAATTCAACTTATCCCTATAATCAACAAGATCACTCATCATAATTATTCTATGACAGCAGGAATTTCATGGAGGTATCTAGCATAGAATGACCATAGAAGAACTAAAAAGTTCCACCCGACAATGATTCAACCTTCTCTTGCTCGCTCTGTCAAACAACCTCAAGCCCAGAACCACCAGCTTGAACAGAGGCGGCTGGAAGCCCTAGCGATCGCTAAAAAATGTGAACAAGTGCTAAGAGAAAAATTTGGAGTCACCAAAGTCATTTTATTTGGTTCAATCACAGGTCAGAGTCCCTGGCACTGGGATTCCGATCTAGACATTGCCGTTACCCCACTACCAGACGATGCTTGGTTAGAAGCCTATGGAGAATTGGAAAAAATTGCACCTAATTGGTTGAAAATAGACCTGGTACGTTTGGAAAGAGTTCATCCAGCAGTGCGTGCTAGAATTCTCCAGGAAAAAACTATGCCTGACAACCCCTACCTAGTCCTCAAGGAGCATCTTACTGATGAACTAGCTGCACTAGAGCGCAGTACAAATGCCTTATCCGTAGCTCTAGAACGTACTAAACCGATGCCAGACGAATATGGGATTCGTGCATTAGCCACCTACGTTAACGACTTCTACAGAAGATGTGAACGCATGAGTGAAAGGGTAGCTGTCAGTCTTGATGGTGGAATACCTCAAGGTCCTAACTGGCATCAAACGCTGCTTCAACAAGTTACTGAGCCTAGAGAAAACCGTCCGCCCCTGTGGAGTAGCTCATTACTACTGAAATTAGATCAATATCGTAAATTTCGCCATGTGGTGCATCATAAATATGGCGATGAACTCAAACCAGAACCTGTTTTAACACTGGCGGAATTAGCACCCATTGTTTTAGATAGTGTGCGTCAGGCAGTGGCATCATTTAATGAGTGGTTAACAAAACAGGCAGATTTGACATAGCTCAATTTTAGTTTTTTCTCCAGGCTTCAGTTACCTTGTCAGTATCATTTTGTGAGTGAGGTAGGTTATTGCCATACATTTTGCTTACCAGGATAATCAAATCATTAAGAAGTTGTTTGTCACCTTCCCTACCTCTAGCTGTAATCAAATTTTTTGACTCCTCTGATTCAAGGAATGCCTCACTTTCTTCTGCTAAGAGACTACAGAAAAACTGATATCTTTGCTTTAATACGCTTTCAATTTTAACCGTGTCAACTTCTGCTGCAACCTTCAACTTAACGAGAATAACATTTGGCTCTATTTCATCAAGAGTTTGAATTTTCAAAGCCAGCCTTTCATTTTCAGTTGCGATTTGAAGCGAACAAGCAAAAGCAATCCAGTTAACTCCATCAGGGAAGACTAAATTAACACTACTCAAAATTTGTTGAAATTGCATGGCAAACTCTCCAGAAGCAAAAAAGCCACTGCTGGGGCGTCGCTCTTGTTGAGAATCTTGTAGATAAACATAGTCGCAAATCACACCGTTAAGATTGGTTTGGTGATTAATTTGCCATTTGACTAAACAGGCTCCAGTCAATATTGCTTTGCTGAAGTTCGTATTCTCTGCCTGAGTTTTTCCAAGATAAGCCTCAGTGAGGTTAGTTTCAGTGAGATTAGCACCGCTGAGATTAGCACTGCCGAGATTAGCATCGCTGAGATTAGCACCACTGAGGTTAGCACCACTGAGATTAGCACCACTGAGGTTAGCACCACTGAGATTAGCACCACTGAGATTAACCTCATTAATTTGCGCCTGACTCAAATCTGCCTGACTCAAATTTGCCTGACTCAAATCTGCCCAAATCAGATTTACCTCGTTCAGTTCCGCCTTGCTCAGATCTGCCATACTAAGATCTGCCATACTAAGATCTGCCTTGCTCAGATTTGCCCTGCTCAGATGGGCTCCCTTAAAATCCGGCTGCACTTGACGGTTTTTATCTCTCCACCAATTCCAAGCATATATCCCTCGGCTAACTAAAATCAGCAGCTGTTCCTTATTTGCCATATAGCAAAACCCTCAGCTTATGCAGCCTCTTTACACACCTGTGTTTAGTTCTGTCTCCTTCTAGTGCTATCACAATCTAGGAACTAAGGTATTGAACCAAGAAGTTACAGGAGCTACATCTAGCTTTCGATTAATATAAGTTAATATAATCTTACAACTCTTAACCTCCTCATCATCATGGATAATTCCGAGCAACGCAAACAGCAAATAATGGAACACCTCAAAAAGAGTACACAACTTCCTCAGCTTCTATCTGCCAAAACCACAAATTCCGAAGCGAGGAAAAAGCAAATAATGGATCATATTAAGATGACCATGGGTTAGGAGCGTTTATCGGTTTCAGTAATAAGTAATAAGTAATAAGTAATAAGTGATAAGTAATAAGTGATAACAAAATATTTGTTACTTCCTCCTCTTTTGTCAAAGCAGGTTGAAAACTTATTACGCTCAGGACTTACGCAGTTGAATCGATTTTGCCCCCTTAACCCCCCAATACTGGGGCAAATGCGTAAGTCCTAACGCTGACGACATAAATAATAAATTAAGCTAAGGATAATCGGTAATAGTGCGGAACTATAGTAAGGTCTGATTGTTAATATAGCAATTTTGTAACAACAAAAACAATGAATCAACCTCTCCATAGTTTAGGTGTACCGCCAAATGCCTGGGCAGTGAATGAGGAGATTGCAGATATTACCCGCCCTCCATTAACTCCTAAACCTGTTTCCCTAGCAACAGAAACCAAGACGCTGCGCCTGGATTTAGCAAAAGCGGCAATGCTAGTCATCGATATGCAAAATGACTTTTGTCACACAGATGGTTGGCTTGCCCACATTGGTGTAGATGTGACGCCAGCACGCGCTGCCATCGAGCCCCTGAGAAACCTCCTGCCTCAATTGCGGGCAGCACAAATACCAATAATTTGGCTCAACTGGGGAAACCGTACCGACTTACTTAATATTAGTGCTGGATTGCGGCATGTTTACAACCCCACAGGCATTGGTGTGGGCATTGGGGATCCTTTACCATCTAGAGGTGCAACCGTACTAATGGCTGGTAGTTGGGCAGCTGCTGTAGTAGACGAATTAGAGCAAAAGCCAGAGGATATACGTGTTGATAAGTATCGCATGAGTGGTTTCTGGGATACTCTCCTCGACAGTATTTTGCGAAACTTAGGCAGAACTACTCTATTTTTTAGCGGAGTTAATGCGGATCAATGTGTGATGGCTACACTGCAAGATGCTAATTTCCTAGGCTACGATTGCATCTTGGTAAAAGAGTGTACGGCTACTACTTCTCCAGAATATTGTTTGCAAGCTACATTTTACAACGTTAACCAGTGCTTTGGGTTTGTAGCCAATTCTCAGGCTGTTATGGAAGCAATTAAGTGAAGAGGATAAAGGAGTTCCTCGGCAGGGGTGACTCCTCTAACAGAAGTAATCGCTTACAGCCTAATGCCTCTATAATTCGGAACTTCTCGGTCAAATTTTTAGGAGTAACTACCAATGAATAATTGTTGTATGATTCCTGTAGTCAAATCTGCTCAAGACTACCAAGCTTATCGTATTAGTCCAGGCGATACTAATCGTTTAGCAATTGTTTTTGATCCAGCAATTGCTAATGTTTCTTTGACCTTTTGTATAGAGATTTTTGAGGTTGGTGGCAAGACTCCTCCCAATCGCCATCAATGGGCGGTGGAGATGTTTTTTGTTCTCAAGGGAGAGGGATTAGCTAGCTGTGACGGCAAAACTGTCTCTATTCGCGCTGGAGATAGTCTCTTAGTACCGCCAACGGGAATTCATGAAATAAGAAATACCGGTAATGGTCGCTTGTACACGCTATGCTTTATGGTACCTAATGAAGATTTTGCCGAATTGATTCGCAGTGGTATACCTGTGGAATTGGATGAGGAGGATTTTAGAGTCCTGAGTCGGACTGATGCACTGGTAACCTGTTGAACTAGGCAGGGAGAGGGGGGGATGGGGAGAGGGGGAGATGGGGAGAGAATTTTGATAAATCTTCTCCCTTGTGCCTTGTTTTGACACTCCTCGCGCTGAAGGAACGAGGATTCTTTCTTCACGGGGATTCTTATGAACTTGCCCTCAGAAAGCATACACCGACTGTCCGGCGGCGTTTGAAGCGATGTTTTTCGAGTTCTCGCCTTAACGACTTCCTCATTTGTACAAG
>JAAHGS010000156.1 GCA_010692645.1 Symploca sp. SIO2E9 | reverse complement strand
TCTCCGTGTCTCCCCCTCTCCGTGTCTCCCCCTCTCCGTGTCTCCCCCTCTCCGTGTCTCCCCCTCTCCGTGTCTCCCCCTCTCCGTGTCTCCCCCTCTCCGTGTCTCCCCCTCTCCCCATCCCCCCTCGCCAGTTAAATCCCTAAGAAGTTCTACAGGCAACACATTGAGCAAGCCTTTGACGCAAAGAAGCTAGGGGAATACGCCCAATAATCTCAGCGGCAAAGGCATCAATCAAGAGGTTACGGGCATCGGCTTCGTTGAGACCACGACTTTGCAGGTAGAAAACTTCTTCAGGGTCAAGTTGACCAACTGTAGCACCGTGGGTACATTTTACGTTATCAGCGGTGATTTCCAATTGGGGCTTGGTATTAACTCGGGCTTTGGGCGAGAGCAACAAGTTGCGGTTAAGCTGGTTAGCGTTAGTCAGTTGGGCTGCCTGAGGAACCAGTACTTTACCGTTAAATACGGAATGAGCGTCGTTGTCAACAATACACTTGTGCAGTTGATTGGCACTGCCGTGGGGATGAGCCAGAGCAATTGTACTATGAGTATCAGCCAGTTGTTGACCTGCAATCATAGTTAGACCATTGAGGACAGTTTCAGTACCCTCACCCTTCTGAAATATTTCCAAATTATGCCGAGACAGTTTGGCACCTAAACTAATTGCATTGCAGGTATAGCTACTATTACGGGCTTGAGAAACAGCAGTTTTACCAATATGAAAAGCCTCAATAGACTCTCGTTGATTCCTGATGTGGTTAACTTGGGCATTTTCTTCTACCCAAATTTCCGTCACCTGATTGTTAAAATAGGGCTGATTGACAGGTAAATCAGGGCAGTTCCATTCATCTGTCCCGTAATGTTCAACCAGAGTTAATTGAGTTCCGGCTTCTGCTACTACTAGACAGCGAGGCTGACAAATAAAAGACGCCTCATCTGTACTAGAAATAAACAACAGATGCAGTGGAGTTGATAAGATTGTATCCTTAGCAACCCATACCACTGCCACATCATTAAGTCCTGCCGTATTGAGGGCAGTAAACACTTCTGATGCTCCCTTTTGCTTGCCCAAATAGTCGTGGATGCGGGCTTCATACTTCGCTGGTAAGGCAGCTAGATTACCAGCAAAGACGCCCTCTGGAATCGCGGCAACTGAGGACAATTGCGCAGCATAAACTCCGTTAATAAATACCAGTCTGCTCTCAGTTGCTTCGGGCAAGATTAGTGGGGTAATCTCTAGTTTGAGAGATGCTAGATTTGTTTTTTTTACTGCCTGGAATTGCACCTCTACTAAAGGCGACAAGTCAGTAAATCGCCATTCTTCATCTCGCCGCGTTGGGAAAGTTTGTTCTTGAATCCAAGCCGTTGCCCTTTCGCGCAATTGGACTAGAGACTGTGTCGGCGAAGCTGGTAGTTGTTGACGACACTGTTCTAGCAAATTAGATAGATAAGAAACCTCTAGCTTTGGGGAAACTTGAATGCTCATTAGGCCGTCACCTCAACTGCATTCTCTAAAATTGGGTCATAACCACGTTCTTCCAGTTCCAATGCTAACTCCTTACCTCCAGTTTTCAGGATACGCCCCCCTGCCATGACATGGACATAATCCGGCTCAATATAATTAAGCAGACGTTGGTAGTGAGTAATCAAAATTGTTGCATTTTCTGGACTAGTTAGTTGATTAACACCATCAGCAACAATTTTGAGCGAGTCAATATCTAAACCAGAATCAGTCTCATCTAAAATTGCCAGAGATGGTTCTAATAGTGCCATCTGGAGAATCTCATTGCGCTTCTTTTCTCCTCCAGAGAAACCTTCATTAACACTACGATTGAGGAAACTGGGGTTCATTTTGACAATTGCCAGCTTTTCCTCTACCAAGTCTTCAAAGTCAAAGGCATCAATTTCCTCTAACCCCTGATGCTTAAGGCGAGAGTTATAAGCCACTCGCAAGAAATCCAAATTACTGACACCAGGAATTTCTAAAGGATATTGGAAAGCCAGAAAAATTCCTGCCACAGCCCTTTCTTCTGGCTCCATTTCCAGTAAATTCTGCCCCTGGAAGATAACTTCACCCCCAGTAACTTCATAGGCAGGATGTCCAGCCAAAATCTTAGAAAAGGTACTTTTGCCAGAACCGTTAGGTCCCATGATGGCATGAATTTCTCCCGCCTTGACATCCAGATTAAATCCTTTAAGGATTCGATTACCATCAACATCTGCCGTCAAATCACGAACCGACAGTATCACTTCACTATTTTCAATAATCATTACAGTTAATCAAAGTTATCCTGATTAATTAAAAACTATTAGAGAGAGGGGGGGAGGGAGAGATGGGGAGATGGGGAGAGGGGGGGATGGGGAGAGGGGGAGATGGGGAGATGGGGAGATGGGGAGAGGATTTTAATAAACCTTCTGCCTTGTGCCTCCTTCCTTCTGCCTTCTGCCTTCATTACCCCACCGCACCTTCAAGTTTGAGACTCAAAAGTTTATCAGCTTCAGCAGCAAACTCCATTGGTAGTTCATTGAAGACATCTTGACAGAAACCACTAACCATCATCGAGACGGCATCTTCTTCAGAGATACCTCGCTGAGTGAAGTAAAATAACTGGTCCTCTCCAATTTTGGAGGTAGAGGCTTCATGTTCTACTCTAGCGGTGTTATTTTCTACTTGAATATAGGGGAAAGTGTTCGCCTCTGCGGTATCACCAATTAGCATTGAGTCGCACTGAGAGTAGTTACGCGCCCCAGTTGCCTTTGGTCCAACCTTGACTAAACCTCGGTAACTATTTGCAGACTTGCCAGCGGAAATACCTTTAGAAATAATCGTGCTGCGAGTATTTTTGCCAATATGTACCATTTTGGTACCAGTGTCGGCTTGCTGCATGTTATTTGTCAGCGCCACGGAGTAAAATTCACCTACAGAATTATCACCTACTAACACACAGCTAGGATATTTCCAAGTAATAGCAGAACCAGTTTCTACCTGAGTCCAGGAAATCTTGGAGTTGACGCCCTTACACAAACCACGCTTAGTGACAAAATTGTAAATACCACCTTTACCCTCTTTACTGCCAGCGTACCAGTTTTGTACCGTGGAGTATTTGATTTCGGCGTTGTCAAGGGCAACTAGCTCAACGATCGCAGCGTGCAGTTGATTACTATCATACATTGGTGCAGTGCAGCCTTCGAGATAGCTGACAGAACTGCCTTCTTCAGCAATAATCAGGGTACGCTCGAACTGTCCCGTCTCATCGGCATTAATCCGGAAGTAGGTAGAAAGTTCCATGGGGCATTTGACGCCCTTGGGAATGAAGACAAAAGAGCCATCACTAAAGACTGCGGAGTTAAGGGCAGCAAAGTAATTATCTGCTGTCGGTACAACTGTGCCCAGGTATTTACGCACTAGTTCTGGATGTTCTTGCAGCGCTTCCGAGATTGAACAGAAAATAACGCCATCTTTAGCTAACTTTTCCTTGAAGGTGGTAGCAACAGAGACACTATCAAAAATCGCATCAACTGCCACATTTGCAAGTCGCTTTTGTTCGGAAAGGGAAATGCCTAGCTTCTCGAAGGTTTCCAGAAGCGCTGGGTCAACGTCCTCTAAACTATTGAGCTGTTGTTTTTTCTGTTTGGGTGCAGAATAGTAGATTATGTCTTGATAGTCAATGGGCGGATAGTTGACGTGGGGCCAAGTTGGCTCAGTCATCTTCTGCCATTGCCGATAGGCTTTAAGACGAAACTCCAGCATGAACTCTGGTTCGTTCTTTTTTGCTGAAATCAGGCGTATAATTTCCTCGTTAAGTCCCCGAGGTAGTTTATCAGTCTCAATCTCGGTGACGAAGCCATATTTGTAAGGCTGATTAACTAATGTTTTGACAGTGGCAGTCATTGATGTATGTACTCTCTGTTATACTCAGTATTCTCTAACCAATCCCTAATGTCGGTAACGAAAGGCTTTCCGGCTCACGCTCTGCCCTCGTCCTACTGGCTGGAGTTATTAAAACAACAATTTTGTTGTTTAACTGTATCGTAAGCTATATTAACAACAAAGAGCTTGTTAAAGTCAAATAATTTTTTAACAATCCCCTTTAACCCCTTATACAAACTCATTCCATCCTCAGCCGATGACCAGCATACAGCAATCTTCCACCAAGCAGGATATCCTGCAATACCTACTGAGAAAGGCTCATGCTAGGGCACAGGATTTAGCAGTCGCCCTAGATATTAGTCCGCAAGCAATTCGGCGTCACTTGAAGGATTTAGAGACTCAAGGGCTGATTGAGCATAAATCGATGCAAATTGGAATGGGACGTCCTCAGCATGTGTATCAACTTAGCCGCAAGGGACACGATTTCTTCCCCAACCGCTATGGTGAGTTTGCGGTTTCGCTGTTAGATACCTTGAGTGAAACTGTAGGTAATGACCAAATAGGCACTGTACTACAAAAGCAGTGGCAACGCAAGGCGCATGATTACCGCCAGCGCTTAGGTAATGGTTCCTTACAAGAGCGGGTTGCTAATTTGGTCAATCTGCGTCGAGCTGAAGGCTATATGGCGGAATATCATATTCTGACTTCAGAGGATCCAGATGAGGAACTTCAGCTGGTGATTACCGAGCATAACTGTGCTATATCTCAGATTGCAGAATCTTTTCCCAGGGTGTGCGACCACGAATTGGAAATGTTTGCTGCTGCTCTTGAGGATTGCTCTGTGGAGCGTACACACTGGATTAATGATGGAGAACATCAGTGTGGTTATTTGATTAGTGGGCGTAAACAACGCCGGCAGCAACCAGCTGGCTGATGGGGAGAGGAGGAGAGGGGGAGATGGGGGGATGGCTCGGGGAGATGGGGAGAGGAAATATGTTCTTGAAAGTGTGATTGCTTATGACTCAACCTCAGCAAACTCCTGCACAATTTCTGACTTCTGAAGAATCAGCTGATGTCGATAAGGCACTGTTGTTTTCCCATGAGAAGTTTTTGACTAGATTGACGATTTCATCCCTTAGGCTATTGAAGCATATAGCTAAAGAAACTGGTGTTACTGTTGAGGAGCTAACTCACCAGCAGGTGATTGACTGGATGGAAAAAGATAGCAAGATTCGTCAAGAGCAAGGAAGCGAAGCGGCATTTTTGAAGTGGTAAGGTTATCAGATTTTGAACAAAACCCCTGTCTTTCAAGCGGGGGATGTGCTGACTATAGACAAGATTCGGGAAAATTGGGTCTAGAATACTGACGGTAATTGTAATTTATTTCATTTTATCGTCTTGTAGGGGCGCACCGACGTGCGCCCTTGAGCCTTCACTGACGTGCGCCCTTGAGCCTTCACTGACGTGCGCCCTTGAGCCTTCACTGACGTGCGCCCTTGAGCCTTCACTGACGTGCGCCCTTGAGCCCTCACCAACGTGCGCCCTTGAGCCCTCACCAACGTGCGCCCTTGAGCCTTCACTGACGTGCGCCCTTGAGCCTTCACCGACGTGCGCCCAATCATCCTGATCAACGCAATACCATAGAAACATCAAATTTTCGACACCCATCCAAAAATCGAATAACCTGGTATTGCTCATACCCATCTCAATGTGGCATGAAATACAATCCCCGAATTCATCATCGCCGTTCAATTCGCCTCAAAGAATACGATTATGGACAAATAGGGGCATATTTTATTACCCTTTGTACCTACAAGAAACAATGTTGGTTTGGAGAAATTCACAACTCCCAAATGCATTTAAATCACCTGGGTACAATAGTTGTTCAAGAATGGTTGCGAACCCCAAAAATTCGATCAGAAATTGTCTTGGATGAATGGATCATCATGCCTAATCATCTCCACGGCATAATTGTGTTGGCGGCAACTACTCCTGGTGGGAGTATCTTTCCTTCATCGGCAGAGATGGAAAGGGCACACGTTGGGAGGAGGGAGCACGTTGGGATGAGGGCGCACGTCGGGAGGAGGGAGCACGTTGGGATGAGGGCGCACGTCGGGATGAGGGCGCACGTCGGGATGAGGGCGCACGTCGGGATGAGGGCGCACGTCGGTGCGCCCCTACGGTTTGGGCGTCAAGGCAAATCTTTGTCTTCTATTATTGCTGGGTTTAAATCTGCTACTACTAAACGTATTAATATTTTGCGGGAAACTCCTAGAAATCCTCTCTGGCAACGAAATTATTATGAGTCTGTGATCCGCAATGATTATCATTTAGAACGGATTCGTGACTATATTTGGGCTAATCCTAGCCGTTGGACAGATGACCCAGAATTTTCCCAATTGAACACTATAAATTGTTGGGATTTACCATTTTGAATTATAGCGATTGGCGTGGGAGTACAAGTGCCCAAGGCGATTGGTCAATAAAGTTTGACTAGATAATTCCCTTAATGTACAACTCCTACTAAATTATGGGGCAAAATATATGAAAACCCCTTAATTGCCTTCTAGTATGCTCTGCTGCCTCAATCCCAATTGCCAGAATCCTCTGAATTCGGATGAGTTAGATGTTTGCCAGAGTTGTGGCACCAAATTAGTGCTGCTGAGAAACCGCTACCGCCCCATTTTGCACCTTGGCGGTGGGGGTGCGGGCAGAACCTATCTGGCTGAAGATACAAATCATGAACATCAACGCTGCCTGATTAAGCAATTTGCCCCACAAGTGCAAGGGCAAAGAACCTTCCAAGAGTCAAGAGAGTTATTTACCCAAGAGGCAAGACGTCTGCAACAGCTAGGGCAACATCCACAGATTCCCAGCCTGTTAGATTACTTTCAAGAAAATAATTATCTGTATTTGCTCAGGCAATTTATTGAGGGGCAAAGCTTATTAAGGGAATTACAAGAGCAGGGAATCTTTAATGAAACCAAGATTAGGGAACTTTTACTCGACTTATTAAATGTCCTCAAGTTCGTCCATCAACAGGGGGTTAGTCATGGCGATATTAAACCTGAGAATATTATTCGCAGCCTCTCACCTTCATCTCCAGGTAATCGGGGTCAACTGGTGCTGACTGATTTTAGTTTAGCTAAGCAGTTGAAGGCAATGTCTCAAGTGGGAATAACTGTTGGTTCCCTTGGCTATGTGCCCCTCGAACAAATGCAGAGTGCCTCAGTTTCTCCCAGCAGTGACTTATTCAGTTTGGGCGCAACTTGTTTTCATCTTCTCACTGGGATTCACCCCTGGGAACTCTCAAAAATAAAGGGTTATGGCTGGGTTTCTGAATGGCCGCAGCATTTAA
The DNA here is from genome assembly GCA_010692645.1 of Symploca sp. SIO2E9. Taxonomy (GTDB): domain Bacteria; phylum Cyanobacteriota; class Cyanobacteriia; order Cyanobacteriales; family Coleofasciculaceae; genus SIO3C6. The sequence continues at coordinate 8,578 of JAAHGS010000156.1, read as the reverse complement.
ACCAAACTCTGGGAACAAACCATAGCATCTCTGTAGAATTGGGGCAGATTCTTGATAAGCTACTCCAAGAAAACCCACAGCAGCGCTATCAGTCTGCAGAAGCCGTCTTGGAAGATTTAAATTCTCAAATATCGACAACACCCCCAATAATTGCCAAGGATACCCCGCCTCCTTCACCAGCAACACCAATGCCTGAGTTAGATTCTACTGTAGCAACACCTGATCTAACTTCAGGATTAGCCCAGGGGGCTAGCGCCGAGCAATCGCCATCGACAGCTTTACCTAGAAAGCATACTAAGTTGAGAAACCGATTATTGGCGCTTGGTGGTACTATTCTCTTACTAGGGCTTGGTGGATATGGGTATTGGCAAGTTCGTGATTGGCGCGGTAGCGCCAGCGCTAAAAGCAATCGCATTAATCAGCTGACAACTGCTAGTGTGTCGGATACTGTAACTGATGACAAGATTTCTCTGGCTAATACTCTCAAATATAATGACTATGTTTATGCCGTTGCCATTAGTCCTGATGGAGAAACTCTGGTAAGTGGTAGTGGAGACAATGCTATTAAGATTTGGAATCTGCAAACAGAGGAACATCAAAATACGATAACTGGTCATAAAGGCGAAGTTTACTCTGTTGTCATGAGTCCTGATGGCGAGTTAATAATTAGTGGAGGTTACGATAATAGCGTCAGGGTTTGGGAGCTTAAAACTGGTATGCTCAAAGATACTTTGATAGGACATAAAAGTGATGTTTTTTCTGTGGCGATTAGTCCTGATGGAGAGACTATAGTTAGTGGCAGTAACGATAATACTATTAAGACCTGGGAATTGAAAACTGGTAAAGTAAAACATACTCTCAAAGGTCACGAAAGTTTTGTCTATTCTGTGGCGATTAGCCCCGATGGTGAGACTATAGTTAGCGGCAGTAACGATAATACTATTAAGGTTTGGAATCTGAGTACAGGAGAATTAAAAAATACCCTCACTGGACATACAGATTGGGTAAAAACTGTTGCTATTAGTCCTGATAGTCAGACTATAGTTAGCGGCAGTACAGACGACACGATCAAGATTTGGGACCTCAAAACAGGTGAGTTACAAAATACTATTAATGAGGTTAAGAATTGGGTGAGAGCAGTTGCCATTAGCCCCGATGGCAAAACTATAGTTAGTGGAGGTGATAATAATACTGTCCAGCTTTGGAATTTAAAAACTGGCGAGTTACAAAATAACCTGACTGGACATGAGGGATATGTCCTTGCTGTTGCCATTAGCCCGGATGGTAAAACCATAGTTAGCGGCAGTAGGGATAAGACTATTAAAAAGTGGCTGAGGAAAGATTAAGGTTGCTCATGGTACGTGCTCCGCGCATGCTGTGCAAACATGGCTCATGGGGTAATCAATAATCAACTAATTCCAGTGATTGTAGATGAAGGGGTTTAAATTCCCATCTTCCCATATCCCTATATCCCTATATCCCTATCTCTTTTTATGTCTATTCAAAAATCTACTAATCTCAGCTTACAAGAGGCAGAAGCAATTCTTAAACCATTTAATTGTTTAGAAGGTAAGACTGTAAATTCTGAACCAGAGAAAGCGATAGTTCGTCAAGCGCTACTTTTAATAGCTGAGCATTCGGATTACCAAATTTTAGGAATTTGTGCTGAGACAATGGCTCAAGGTTTATCGGCTCTCAAAACCTATTCAGAAGCTTTAGGCTATCAACCACCCCTTGAATTCGCCTCAATTGATGGACCAGTTTATATTAAATTTAACGGTAATTCAGGATTGCATTATCTCGATTCCTATATCGGAGAACATCGCGGAGTGCTAGTGTCTTGCCAGTCTTTCAATGAAGGTGGAGTTAATGAAATGTACGGTCATTTGCCATTAGATTTGTTTGAGATTAGTGATTGAAGGAGGCTCCAAGGCAGGAGGCTCCAGGGCAGGAGGGAGTATTTGGATGGGGATTCAACAATTTATTGGTAGCCTTCTTTTTTCTATTTGAGATTAGTATTCGAGAATTGTGGAATAGTTTCCCAATGAACTATCAACAATGAACATTCCTACCAAGATTGGTTTAAAATTCCTTTGATGAGTTTCAAAGATATATTGGAATTATGACAAATCAATCTCCTATACCAGTAGTTGTCAACGGTGCCGCCGGAAAAATGGGGCGTGAGGTGGTTAAAGCTGTTGCTGGTGCCTCGGATATGATCTTGTTGGGTGCAATTGATACCAACCCTCAATACTTAGGTCAAGATGTCGGTGAAGTTGCCGGCTGCGGAGCACTGGAAGTTCCTATTTTGAATGACTTACAAGCGACGCTAGTACTTGCTACCCAAGAAAAAGTCCAAGGTGTAATGGTAGATTTTACCCACCCTAGTAGTATTTATGATAACGTCAGGACTGCGATCGCTTACGGAGTTCGCCCTGTAGTTGGAACTTCTGGGCTTAGTGCTGAACAAATCCAAGACTTAGCAAAGTTTGCAGAACAGGCTAGCACTGGAGCTTTAATTATTCCCAATTTCTCTATCGGTGTGGTATTGCTTCAGCAAGCAGCAGTTGCCGCCTCCAAATACTTTGATCATGTTGAAATTATTGAATTTCATCACAATCAAAAAGCTGATGCCCCCAGTGGCACTGCTGTTCAAACTGCCCAGATTTTATCTGGATTAGGTAAAACTTATAATCCCCCTAGTGTTAAAGAAACAGAGAAATTAGCAGGGGCTAGGGGTTGTATAGCTGATGATAATATTCGCATCCACAGTGTTCGCATGCCTGGTTTTCTTGCCCATGAGGAAGTTATCTTTGGTTCTCCTGGGCAACTCTACACCTTGCGCCACGATAGCACAGACCGCTCATCTTTTATGCCAGGGGTACTACTATCAATTCGTAAAGTTACCGAACTTAAATCTCTACTTTACGGGTTAGAAAAAATAATCTAGAAGCCAATTATGCTAATTCCCATCACCCGCCAGAAGTTTGAACAGGTTGTTCCCATTCTTGCCACTGGACCACAGTATGCTTACTACTGGGGTAAGTTTCGAGATTTTTTAAAACGACTCTCGATTTCTGTAGTAGCTGTAGTAATTATTTTAATTCTAGGACTATTTTTGGGTCCTGGTTTCAATGGTATACGCTTGTTACTCTGGATTATTGCTGGGCTTTACTGGTGGTGGGGCCCCATATACTGGGCGACGATGCGTAACCTTCAGATGCGCCGATATAAGTACAGTGGTTTTTGGCGCGGCAGAGTTTTAGATGTATTTATTACTGAAGAGCTCATCGGTACAGAAGAAACAGTTAACAAAAGGGGCGAGTTGATGATTGTCGAAAACCGAGAAAGACGTATAAATCTGAAAGTTGGCGACAATCAGGGATTTACGACACTGCTACAAGCGCCACTACGCCGTACTCACAAGGGCATTGCAGCTGGTCAAATTACTGAGATGTTGGTAATGTCAAATCAAGCTGATTTGGAACGTATTGCCCAGACATCTGATATTTATATTCCCCGTTTGGACCTTTGGGTGAGTGATTATCCTTACCTGCGGCGAGAAGATTTTGTGCAAGTTAGTCAACAGTTAAGTAGAAGTAGGGATAAAGGTAATAGAGAGGAGCGTGCTTCTCGTCGTAGGCGTTAGTGAGGTTATTTTCGATTGGGGTTATTTTGGTAAAACCAATTGCACAATCGAGTCAGCGCTTTTCCAGAAAACTGCCAATTGTTAACCGTTGTTCACTTAAAATGCACAACGGTTAGCAATTCAGTTTAAATTTGAGTTGGAAAATATACCCTAGTATGTAGCAGTCGCACTTGCTTTTCTGAGTTCACAGAAGGTACAAGAGTTTCAGCTATTAACTAATATCAAATGAATATATGATTTAAATGCTTAACAGCTTAGCAAAAGGCAGAAGGTAGAAGATTAATTATTGATATTTCCTCCTTTGAGCAATTCAATCTGTCCTAACCTTTATGGCTATCGCTATAACTCAGATCAAAACTGCTATAATTATTGTCAGGAGTAATATACTTTGGGAAAAAATTACGATCGGGTTGCTCTCAGATACAGAAATTGAAGTTAGCAGCACAATCGGCGGCTCAGCTGAGAGCTACGGAATTAGACCTGAAACATGAAATAGGCAATGCCTATGTTATTTAAATTTCGGTTAGTTTAATCCTGTAGGGCTTTGTCTTTGCATAGATTTTCGCGCCCATGGGGTTCGAGGAGACTCCTCAAATCAGGGCCAGAGGGAATGATTCCTCCTGGATTAAGGGGAAACAGATTACCGTAATAGTCGCGCTTGACACTCTCTAAATCACAGGTATCGGCAACTCCGGGAAGCTGATACAAGTCACGAAGGTAGAAACCTAGATTCCTATAGTCTTTGATTCTATAACGGTTGCACTTGAAAAGTCCATAGTAGACGATATCAAAGCGGAATAGGGTAGTGAAGAGACGAACATCTGCCAGTGTAACCTTATCCCCACAAAGATATCTGCTCATTTCTAGGGCAGTATCAATCTCATCAAGGGTAGCAAATAACTCATCGCAGGCTTTTTCATAGGCCTCCTGAGTTTGGGCAAAGCCACAACGATAGACACCATTATTTACAGCATGGTATATCTTTTCGTTCCAGATATCGATTTTTTCTTTAAGTTCCTGTGGGTAAAGGTTTAATAGGGGATTTTTGGCAAACTCGTTAAACTCCGAGTTCAAAATCATAATGATTTCTGCACTCTCGTTGTTAACGATTGTCTTTGTCTGCTTATCCCACAGTACAGGAACCGTGCAACGACCACTATACCCTGGTTCTGCTAATTCGTAAAGTTCAGGAAGACTACGGCAGCCCTCTTGCTCTTGATTAAGTACCCAGATACCCTGATTCGGTGACGGAGAGGCAATGACAACTGAAATAACATCTTCAAGTCCTTTCAGCATCCGAACTACAAGAGTACGATGTGCCCAAGGACAACCGAGTCCCACATATAAAGTGTAGCGTCCTGCTGCTGGTTGGTAGGGGTTTTCTACTTCTGTGCTGATGAAGTTTCTGAATTGGCTGCTGGGGCGAATGTACTCTCCTGATTGATTGCGTGGGGCAAGCTTCGACATCATTATCTGCCAAAGTGTTGTCCAGACAAACTTACCAAGTTTGATAATTAAGCCGGAAGGAAGTGATTTGCCCTTATTTTTAGTTGGCTGGTTGTTGGGGTTTTCGTTGCCTTGGGTGGAAACAGTAGGCTGGGGCATGAGTTTAAGAGCTGAAGTTGAGTATTGACCTCTATACTTAACTTACTCAAATGTAATCAATAATGAGTAACCGTCACTATGCAGCACAAGAAGCTTAAGAAGCACGGGGCTTCCGAGTAAGAGGTAAACCATACAGGAATAAATGCAAAATTTCGAGAGGAGACATTGGAGGAGCGTGAATCATCAAGTCATCGCTACCTGGATGTAAGTGAAACCGCATACCTCGATCCTGATTATTATGTCCTGGTAGATTCAAATCAAAGCGTAGAAACTGCATTGAACTTTCTTCAGGGAATCGAATCTCGAAATTAAATCCAATAATTTCGGCAGATTTAGGGTTTTGCTCTACTAGAATTGCAAAATCAAACCAACATTTATCGTAGCGCTCGAAGTGTGGGATATCTCGACTGCGTTTAAAATTGCGTTCACCTCCAATAATCTCCAAAACTCCCTTACCTTGTTCCTTTGATTCCTTTATCTTAAGAAGCTTATGCATTTCATGAAGTTTGGTGTTTAATATCCCTTCATCATGAGCCTTAGTAAGACATTTGAAGATTTTAGTACGTAGTAATTGAGCTTTGTTGACAGTTCTTGGTGTAGCTTCCTGCAAGCGATGCTGAACTTTATCACAAATCTGTTTCCAATCATTTTGACCGCTCAATTAGATCCTCCCGATCCAGAAGAACAAGCCACTCACCATATTCAGGATCGAGCGGTAATTTACGTGCTTCTCCAAGTTCAATGACTTCGGAATCAGACAAGCCAAACCATTCTCTAAGTGCTGACAATCTTGTTTCTTGTTCTTCTTCAGTTAGTAGTTCAGAATTTTTATTAACATCGTATACTCTAGAACCAAGCCAGCTAGCAATATTTGGTGCATAGTTAAACATTGCTCCCGCAGATTTTGGTGATAAAACCAGAACTCCTCCGCGTTTATGCTTGTCTAACCAGCTTCTCGCATAGTCAAACTCAGGCCAGTTTTCACGATTCCAAGACTCAAAATCCCAGAGTATTAAATAATCCTCTGAAGCCTCTTGAACTTTTTCAATTAGGTTAGATACTCCATCCTTACCAGAAATATCTATTACTTCACACTCTACAAAGATACTGATGATTTCTCTTAAATGTTCAATAACTTCATCAAAATCTGAAGGAGTAACAACTAGAGCTGACCAAATATTGCTCTCAGATTGTGAACTAACTCGCTGTAGAAACTCATCAATGGAAACTGATTTAATCATGAGAAGTCTTTTAATATCTACATTTTTTCAATTAAAGGTTCAATTGTTGGATGAACTGCATAGCGCCTGTTTGGATATGTGTAATCAAGAATACGTCTAGTTCCCAAAAGTCTGATATCTTCATCTGTTCTAGGTATAAAAGCGTGTTTTGTTGAAACTTGTTTAAGAATTTCGAGTTCGGTATCGGAAACACCAAGCACTTGCGCCCTGCCAAATGATTCAACAGCAGCTTCAACATGCACTTGTCGTAACTTATCACTATCTGATAGGTATGCTTCCTCAATTGAGGCTTGTGTTAAATTAATCAGATCTCGCACAACTCCACCAGAGTAATGAATAAGAGTATCCACTGCGGGTTGTTCAATAAAATCTTCAGACGCACGAGCTTTAAGAATATTTTCAAAGAAGATGTAAGCTTCTGTGTCATTACTTATATCGAAGCATGATTGATGGTATAAGTAATTTGTTGTTTGTTCAATTGTATCTCGATGGTTACTATATGAAGCAAGTAAAGAACCAACTATAATAACTCCTACACCAGCGCGAGAAATGGTTTGCACATCATAAGTAATGAGCTGTGAAAAGATTTGAGCATCATTCAGGCGATCTAAACCATCAAATAAAAGAATGATTTCTCCATATTTTTCAGAAGCAGCCTTACTTATTTGACCAACAGCTTTTACAAAGTCTGATTCTGACTTTTTAGTAAGGGCACCTTCATAATGCTTGATACTTGTGCGAAGAGAATTTATAGTTTCTGGTATATCTATAATTGTAGAGGGAATTTGAGTCTTATATATTGTTTTTGTTGTAGTATCTACCTGTATTGTTTGCTCTTCATCATAGCCATATGCTAACTCATCAATAAATTTAATGTATTTTTTTATATCTTCATCATCACTCTCTTCTATCAATTTAGCTAATTCTAAGCCAGCGATCGCAATGAGAACTCCAGTTGATATTTGAGAAATATCTGTATATAAACTTACATCTATATAACAAGCGTAAGTATCTTCAATTTCATTAATGCGATCGCACATTACTAAAAGCTGAGTTGTCTTACCAGAGCCAATACCACCGATGAGCAGATGTGTAGAAGATGGACGTAAATCAAAACGCCCCGATATTGTCCTGGCAACTGAGTTTTTAGGTTCGGATACGTAGTAACCACTCTCAATTGCTCGCCGAGGATCTGCTGTTCCCTCGAAAGCAGCCATCTGTTCTCTGAAAAACGTACGCCGATTTGACATGTAGTTTACCTAATATGTTTAAGGTAAGGTCATAGCTATTTGACACTCCCATCGCTAAAAGCGAGGGATTCTTAGGTCGTGGGGATTCCAACGAATTTACCCTCACTAAGCATCTTTACCGTATGCCCTACGGCTGCAAGTCCGCGTATTGCGACTACTTGAGCGGCTGCCACGTCTCTGTCTGTGGTATAGCCGCAATTACTGCATGAATGGACACGCTCAGCTAAAGTTTTTTTCCCCGTTTCTGTTAAACAATTGGGGCAGATCTGAGAAGTCTTTTTGGCGTCAACATTATGAAAGAATACGCCACGCTTGAGACAACATTGAGAGAGTATTTGTAGAAACTGACCCCAACCTGCATCTAGGCAATGTTTAGCTAACATGCCTTTAGCTAGTCCTTGGAGGTTTAAGTCTTCTGCAAATATCATTCCTGCCCAATTACAAAGGTTGTGGGCTAATTCCCAATGGTAGTTTTTGCGGATATTCCCAATTCGCTCATGCAGTTTGCTTACTTTGTATTGTGCCTTCTTTTGGTTCTTGCTCCCTCGACGCTTCCTACTAACTCTCTTTTGCAGCAATTTAAGCTTGCGTTCGAGGCTTTTGAAAGGTCGCGGATTGGGGAACAATCTACCAGTTGAAGTGGCTACAAAACTTAAGATTCCTACATCTATCCCTAGCGGTTCCCCGTGGGGTGTAACTTGAGGTATGTCAACATCCCACTGAACCGTTAGCATCACATACCAGCCACTAGCACGCTTAACAACTTGAGCCTGTTTGATTTTGGCATCGCTAGGGATTGGACGTGATTGCCTGAACTTTACCCATCCTGTTTT
>JAAHGS010000155.1 GCA_010692645.1 Symploca sp. SIO2E9 | reverse complement strand
CAAATGTAGCAAGTGGCGTGGCGATGGCGGGCAGCTTGCCCGTGTCAGCCTGCCGACTGGATAGTGCCGACACTACCAGGGTGAAGCAGGAAGAAAATGTTAGCAATTGTTAGCATTTTTGGAGCGGCTCAAGGGTAAATATCAGCATGTCGAGTTGCTGAGGTGGTAAGCCGTCGAGCTTTCTCTTTAAGTTCATTCGCTCAGCTGCTGACAAAGATCGCTTAGGCTTTGGTACAGTAACAGGTTTTTCCATAGGAGCTTGTGGAACTGGTTCACTATTGCCAGGGAATAAAGGTTTACTATCCTGTTCAGATTTTTCCCCACTACCAGGAAATTGTGGCTTACTATCTGGTTTAGCTCGATCTTTCAATGCTCCCAAAACAGCATTTTGAGCTTCCTGCTCTGAAAGATTGACTAAATCAGCATATATAAGTGGTTTAAGTAACCCAGTAGGTTTGCATTCCCCTACTCGAATAGGAATCAAAATCCGCTTTTGTCCCTGGGAATCTTGAGTAAAGGCAGTTGCCCATTCTGAGTGAGTATATTCAGCATTGAGATAATTTTCTGATAAAACAGCTATTGTTTTTTCTGTTCCTGCCGCAGCCTTATGCATTTCCAGGACAAAATTCCCACCAGGCAGGAAATCCCAAGCTTGAATGACTACTGAGTAACCTGCTTCTTCAAGTATCCAAGCAATCCATTCTGCCCAAGCTTTATCAGCACCATTGTAACTAATGAAGAAATCTTTCATGGGATGAATTCATAAATTTCAAGAATTTCTTATTTAAGACCAAAGGGAAAGAGTCAAGGAAATACTTTGGTTTTGGATGATATGCCGTAGTTGGAAGTGACCACTATGCATATTATAAAAAACAGTTATAAGTACCTGGACAAAAATAAAGTTTGCTGGTTAAGGCAGGGTGTGGGGTGTGGGGTGTAGGGTGTAAGGGAATTCCGGGCGATTTCATAATTGTTTACACAGTTGCTTTTATTTATGTCCGACTACTTAGCGTTTCTCAAACTGATCAGGTACAGTCATCTGGGTTTTAGGGAAATCTTAACAGGGAATAGGGAAAAAGATAAAGTGTATCTCACTAAAAAATAGAATTGCTATATAACTTATTAAGTTGCCTCTCGAATCCAAGTCGCTATATCTTTATCGAGAGGACGTTTTGGAAATTGATTTTTATTATAGATATAGAGTAGTATAATCTTGAAGTTAATTTCATCAACTAAGTACATGATCCGGATTTGACCAGAAGCACCTCGTGAAATGGTCATCCTAATTTTGTGAAAAGTAACCCCATTGGGTAACTTTGTATTTTTCGGTAATGGCTCAAATCTAGAATTTGACGGATATGGATTATCAATTAACTCTTCTAAAATCCTTTCAACTTCATCTAGAAAGGTTTTAGAGTAATTCTTCTTCCCAAGCTTTTTTAAAGAACGACGAAAGCTTTCTTGAGGATTAATTGAGAACTGATTCGAGCCAACCACGCACCTCTCCCTTATTTAATGTTGTTTGTGACTCTGGATCAGAGCTAAGGGCATCTTGTATAAGTTTAGCCATCAGCGGCTCATAGCAGGGATGGCTACGCTCAATTTCATCTAACTTTTCTTGTCCTAAAAACTTCAGATCATCTAGAAGAATTGGGTTTGTGGAAGCTGCCTCTGGAGGTAATCCTTTTCGAGCTTTGAGCCAAGGAAACTCTTGATGAATTTTCTTGCTTAGTTCGTAAGTATGATAATGACCGAAGTGTTGCCACACTTCCTCTAATATTTCAATAACTTCCTCTGAAATGTTTATTAAATCGTTACTGCTAGGTACAGGTAGTTGTTTAGCTTCAAACTCACTGTAGAAGTAATAGGCAGGTGGACATACAGGGCCATATCGCCAGGCTTGGATTTCGTCCTCAAAAAGCGGATTGCCATGCAGGACTAAGTGAATACTTTGGGAGTAATACAAAAGCTTTTGGATCTTCATATTGGTAATCTCAACTTCTGTATGGTCTCTATAGGCTCTGGAAATGAAATAACGAGCTACATCAATACTGCTAGTACTCATTTCTCCTTCCCTACAATTCAACAATAAAAATATAGCTTAGCTTATCTTGACGAAAATTCCATCAAGCAAGGGCTTCGAGATTTTCACGAGCTCTGATTGTCCAGGGATGATTAGAGCCTAACTTTTCCTCAAAAATCTCCAAAGCTTTCTGGTGCAAAGACTTAGCTTCCTCACTCCTTCCCTGCTTAGCATAGAGCATTCCCAGGTTATCCAGACTCCTACCAACATCTGGGTGATTATCTCCTAGTGATCTTGTGGTAATTGCGATCGCTTCCTGGTAAAGCTTTTGGGCCTTGGCATCTAATCCTTGAGAAGAGTATAGCAGTGCTAAATTATTTAAACTGCTGGCAACATCTGGATGTTGTTCTCCCAACAAACTTTTTCTCATTTCCAGTGCTTGGCGATAAAGAGGTTCTGCCTTACTATAGTTTCGCTCAAACCAATAAAGCAGTGCTAAATCATTGAGATTGCGAGCTACATCCGGATGTTGTTCTCCCAACAGATGCTTTCTCATTTCTAAAGCTTGCAGATAAAGTGCTTCGGCTTGAGAGTAGCGTCCTTGATCCTAATCCTTATGACCGTAGCTATCCACAAAATACTTCCTATTGAAGTACGGAATGTAGCTCCCTAAATTCTAACCTTTAGTACCTGTAGCGGCGACACCTTTAACAAACCACTTCTGGAATAATAGAAAAACAATTAAGATCGGGGCAACCATCATTACACCGAAAGCCATAATATTTCCCCATTGTAGCGGTGGTAGGGTTTGAAAGAAAGCGATCGCTAGTGGTAGGGGACGAATTTCATCATCAATGGTAACCATTAGAGGCCAGAGGAAAGAACCCCACTGAGTCAAGAAGCTGAGAATGGCAACGGTGGCAAACACTGGTTTCGACTGAGGGACGATAATTTGAAAGAAGGTGACGAAAGTGCTGGCACCATCAACGTAAGCAGCCTCTTCTAATTCTTTAGGTAAGCCAATGAAGAAAGTATAAAACAGGTAAATTGAGAAAGCATTGGCAATGAAGGGCAGGATTTGAGCGATGTAACTATTGTGCCAACCCAGCATCGTTACTTGGAAAAATAGGGGAACTGCGATCGCTTCAAAGGGTATAATTATTAGTGCGATGACGATACTCAAAAGTATGTTTCTGCCTGGCCAGCGCAGACGGGATAAAGCATAACCAGCCATTGAATTAACCAACAACCCAGTTATGACAACTGTGGCAGCGATTAAAGCTGAGTTGAAGAAAAAGCGTCCAAAGTTGACCAGTTCAAAGACATCAAGGTAGTTTTGGAAGGAAATATTATCGGGAATAAAAGCCTTGATGGAACCGGCTTCCGACAGCACCAAGTTATCAGGTTTAAGACTACCGATAATCATAAACATGATTGGTGCTACCAACAGCAAAGCCAAGATGGTAAGTAACAAATAGCTAGCAAATATACTTAGCCATTCTCGGCATTTTTTTTTAATTTAGAGTTCATTGTTCATGGTTCATGGCTCACATTAATATTTTATAGCAGGAGGCAGCAGGCAGCAGGCAGCAGGCAGCAGGCAGAGGGCAGGAGGCAGAAAATTCATCTCCCCATCTCCCCATCCCCCCATCCCCCCATCTCCCCATCTCCCCATCTCTCCATCCCCCCATCTCCGCGTCTTTAATTAGAAGTCCCTTAATCGATCGCTCTGTCTTCCTTAACCAAAATCCGTTGTACAATCGTAATCGCTAGCACAATTAAGAAAAACACCACTGTCATCGCTGAGCCTTTGGCTATTTTTTGCTGGTCAAAGGATGCTTTCACGGCTTCATAGATAACTGTGGTTGTGGCATCAAGTGGACCACCTTGAGTCATAATTTGCACTTGATCGAAGAGGCGGAAAGCTAGGATTGAAGTTACCAAAATCACAAAGATGAGTGTGTTACGCAGCTGGGGTAAGGTAATGTAGAGGAATTGATTCCACCTATTGCTGCCGTCAATAGCTGCCGCTTCATATAAAGTTTTGGGAATTGATTGTAACCCCGCCAGAATAATCACCATTTGGAATCCTACCCCCTGCCAGATGGATGCTAGCATAATTGACGGTAGGGCTAGAACTGGATCATGGAGAAAGTCTTTTGATTCCCACAATCCAAAGGTTATGAACTCCAGGAAGGCGTTCATCATACCATTGTCACTGGGGTCATAGATCAAAATCCAAACCACTGCCACTAGAGACATGGGAAAGACTACTGGCATGAATAATAGAGTGCGAAACAATGCCATGCCTTGAAGGGGAAGGTTCAGCAGCAAGGCTAGTCCTAAAGCTAATCCTGTTTGTACTGGTACTATTACTAAGGCAAACAAACCATTGTTAAGTACACCATGTAAAAAGGCAGGGTCACTGAAAATTCTGCTATACTGCTCAAAACCGATTAACTTAGTGGGCAGAGGCGAACCTAATCGCAGGTTGGTGAAGGAAAGTCCTACTGCCAGGGCAAAGGGTAAGGCGACAAATAGAAACAGTCCTGCTAACGCTGGTGCTGCCATTGCCACTGCATTCCAGGTATCATCTTTTAATTTACGATGTTGATTAGTAGTCATGTTTTGTTGGTCATCAGCAGGCAATTGATGAATTGGAATAGAGATTTTTGACAACTGATTTCCTCTGGATCTGGATCTCGATAGCCTTCATTATCCTCAATATCCTGGTCAATAGTTATCACAGCTTTGTCTAAGGCAGTTTTGACATTGAGCCCGTGGCGAATGTCAGCAAAGGCTTGCTGGAAGGCTGAGGTAATTACTGGGTAGGCTGGAGTTTGAGGGCGTGGTACGCTCTGCCCTGCTGAGAGTTGGGATGAGAATAGATGCAGTGGAGCACCTTCACCATAAAGTTTAGAGCTAGCGATCGCACTTTGAGTAGCTGGCACAGCCCCATTGGCATTACTCATCGCCAGCACTTGCTCAGTTTGCAACAAGAATTCTAAAAAACGCATTGCTGCTTGCGGATTTTTACAATTGGTGGTGATACCCCAATTCCAAGAACCTTGACCAGTTTTTGAACTGTTGCCAAAGTTAGGTAGGGGCAATACTACTAAGTCATCACCTGCGGCTTTAAGATAGTTTCGATAGTTCCAATGACCTCCCCAAGAGAGAGCAACTCTTTTTTCAGTGAAGGCAGAGTCATCGGTATTGGGATCTACATAGCCCTTTTCTAGCCAAGACTGCAACTGTTCCATTACCGCGACTGCTTGCTCATTGTTGAGTACGCCCTCAGCTGAGGTGTAGTTACTGCGATTAATTAAATCTCCGCCTGCTGATTGAATTATAGGCGAAAAGGCATAGGTAAACCACTCACCTCGATAGTTTAACTTGAGGTCAAGAACTTGACGATCCTTGGAGTCTTTTTCAGCAAGAGTAGCGAGGATTTGGTTGAATTCTTGGGCTGTCCAAGCATCCTCGTAACTTGTGGGAATACGCACTCCAGCTGCTTGCAATTGGCTGCGGTATCCGAACATACCTAGTCCAGAATCGAAGGTGCCTACTGAATAGAGACGCTCCTGTTTATATATTCCCTGTTGAATCAAAGAAGGTAGCAGTTCTTGCTGAACTTCCTCTGAGAGTAGATTATCTATGGGGATGAGCTTTCTTTGCCAAACATAATTGTAGACAAAAGGACCATCAAATTCCAGTACATCAGGTAAATCCCCCGAGAGTGATGCTGCTTGAATTTGAGCATTGTAGGAACCTTCGGGAATGAAGGTAAAGTTAACTGTAATTTTGTCTTGAGAAGCGTTGAAACCTTGTACCTGCTCAGTAATAATTTGACGCTCTTCCTGTGTACCGGCGTGAACCCAAACTCGGATTGTTCCGTCTCCATTACTTTGATTAGAACATCCACTTAGATAAAGGAGTAATAGTATGAGTACACTAAGCCGACGCCAAAATTTAAATATAGTTTTTGCTCTTACCATTTGTCACTTGTCAACATCACCATTGTTGAAATATTAACGGGACTTACGCAATTGATTCGATTTCGCCCCCCTACTCCCCCCATGCCCCCCAAATCTGGGGGGAAAAAGAGTTTAAGTTCTCATCAAGTTTCTAACTTTACTCTAAAAGAACAACCTTAGCTAAAATATATCAATCTGATAGTGTCAGCGATGCCAGAAAGGGAACAAGCCTTCAAAGTCCCTCTCTCAGGCTTGGGAGAGGGATTTAGGGTGAGGGCGGGTGAGCGAAATTTTGGTTGGAATTTTAATTCTCCGCGTCTCCGCGTCTCCGCGTCTCCGCGTCTGCTTAATTATTTCCCCACAGGTTTTTTCGCTCACCCGTTTGGCCCCATGCCTCTCAGTTTTTGCCGAAGAGTATTCCAGCGTTGGAGCCTGATTTTGCGTAAAAATTGGCGAGTTCCTTTATCATATTGTTTTTTGTGCTTACGGTAATCTTTAATGATCTCTAACCACAACTTCTGCAATTGTGGTATAGCTGAACATTTCTGAATTTGACAAGCAACAGCATTTTTCCACTGTTCTAATTTCCGATAACTGATAAATTGTCCACCCACATCACGGCGATGTACAAAAACGACATAGGCCCAGCATTCAACACGCACAATCAGGTGCTGGGGAATCTTCAGCAATTTCGCGATATCACCAATACTGATGCGGAACTTTTGAGCAGGTTGGAGGCAATTAAATAGAATAGTCATAGTCAGAGGAGAGGGGGGGAGGGGGAGACGCGGAGACGCGGAGACGCGGAGACGCGGAGAAATAATGAAATGAAAGAATGAATAAGTAATAAGCAATAAATGTTCTTGTTTTCACTTATTACTTATTACTTATTACTTATTACTTATCCTTCGTCGGTAAATCCCAGATGACTTCAAATTTGGCGTCGGGTACATGTTCTCGCCACCATTTGAGATGTCCCTCGGCGTCTGATTTCGTGCGATAGCGATCGATTATTGACCATTGCAGCTTGTTGTGCAACAGACGGGCTATAGCCCACGGCCTGAGTCGGTCTCGATAGGACATAATTAAGTTGTCTCCTTTGGCGAAATGGGAGCCAGAGCCAGCCTGGTAAAGTTTACAGTTCACAGGCTGGCTTTTTTCCTGGGTTACAGTTGTAACAGTATTAAATTACCACGTTGCTTTGATTAAAACAACCCTTTTACTAAAAAAAATTGGGACTTATAATATTACTTAATAATCTGGATTCGATGTTAGATAAATGGCAACATTGCAGGAAATTAGTTACAGTTTCTCTGAATGACAATAGCTTGAATTAAGTTGATAGTTTACAACTTAATTCAAGCTTATCAACAAGGACTTAATTAGGCCAAGATTGAACCCCTTGGACAGCTTTGCCATTAGACCATGAACTCATTTTGAAGGTTAATTGTTCTACTGAACTACCCGCTAATACTTTATCCAAGGCATCCCAGACAAAACGCCATCGCATATTATCCTGTTTACCTGCTCCCCCAATCAACAGTTGGATATTTTCATCAACATCTGCTAAGAGTTCGTTAGTCACTGATTGGTTATGATAGGCAATTAAAGCACTTTGGGGATCAAAACGATATATATTGTAATAGTAATCAGTTTGGGAAATATAGATTTTCTTTTGGAATGCTGCAATGTCATTCCAGTATTGTTCCCAGGTTTTTAGTTTCACAAATAAATCTTTATTTCCGAGGAGAATAGCGACAGGAATATTGGTTAGGGCAGCTCCAGTTTCCTCGATTTTGACTGGATATTTCAGAAAAGGTAAATCTGAATTAATATTGTCTTGTATCCAACTCGGTAACTCAGCAGTATTGGGCAATGGGTCAGCAGAAATAATCGCTTTAATTTGGTTAGTACCGTTGAAAAACGGCCAACTCAGAGCAAATAGACCTCCAAGAGAATGACCAAACAGGAAAATATCTAAGGTGGGTTTATCTGGTAAAACTTCCTGAAGAGCTTTGCTAACACTTTCATGGGCAGTGGTAATCATGTCCTTTCCAGCAGTGTGCAAACTCTCTATAGCTGCATCGAGCAATTTCAAGGAATTACCAAAGCGTGGTGGTTGGGGAGTTTGACTGTCAGTATATTTATCTTTTTGATAGTCAGCAAAAAAAACATAATATCCCTGCTTGGCAAGGTGCTGCATGTGGGCATCATAGTAATAAGGATTGCCAAAAGCAAAACCATGTAAATAAATAATTACCTGGGGGATATCCGGAATCTCCCGTTTGGGGATATATGCCATAACGTAGTTTCCGTCTTTATGGGAACCCCACGCTTGCGTATCGTATTGGAATGTTTCGTTAGGATAATTTGGCTTGGTGGGTGGCTCAGGAAATAAGCCAGGTAAATAGGGTTTAAAGGGTTGAATAAAGTTGTGAAATTTTGACATTTGTTAATCGGTAATGCTTTAGATTTGTGCATTGGCTTCTAGTTGTAGATTAGCTAGAATCTGATACCATGGCGAAGGCATCTAAATTTTCTTAATATAGCAGTACGTAGGGTTTGCTGAATAAGTCTGGTGGTAAGGAGAGGAAGCGGGGAGCAGGGAGCAGGGAGTAGGGAAAAGCCGATAGTTCTAAGCTTGATTATCCATTTACTTGTGACTTTGTTGGCGAAATATTTCGTAACATAGCAAAACGCCTGAAAGCCCCCTCAATCCCCCAACTTTGGGGGACTTTGAGAGTTTTGTTCGCCCCAAAATTGGGGAAGTAGGTGGGCAAAATCATACCCAGAATCTGCAACGCCTAACTTTCCTCCAATGAGATTTTTATTATAGGAATTGCTGAGCTATGCTGTGGCAGATGATCTTGTAATTCAGCAGGGATGAAAGCCAGTGAGGTTATAAGGAGATACGACAAGGGAGAAAGAGATTTTCGCCGTGTAAGTCTCAGAGGAGAGTCTTTCAAAGGTAAAAACCTAGCTGATGCAGACTTCTCTGGTGCTGATATTCGAGGAGCTAATTTTACTAATGCCTATCTTAAAGCTGCCAAATTCTGTGATGCCAAAGCTGGTTTGCAGCGCCGATGGGCGATTGCTTTGGTTCTCACTTCCTGGATACTATCAGGACTCTCAGGATTGTTTTCAATATGGATTGGTTTTATAGTAGCGCTAATATTTGATAGCACCAGCACCGAAAACGTCATTGCTGGCTGGACTTCCCTAATTGTGCTTGCGGTTTTCTTGATAGTCACTATCCGCAAGGGTCTAGTCGCAGGTTTCGGAGCTTTCGCTGTCGCTTTCGCTGTCGCTTTCGCTGTCGCTTTCGCTTTCGCTGTCGCTTTCGCTGTCGCTGTCGCTTTCGCTGTCGCTGTCGCTTTCGCTTTCACTGTCGCTGGAGCTGGAGCTGGAGCTGGAGCTGGAGCTGGAGCTGTCGCTTTCGCTGTCGCGCTTTTGGGTGCCTACATTGGCTGGCGCGGTTTGGCAGGAGATAAAAAACACAGCTGGGTTCGCCCAATTGCGTGCGCATTTGCTGCTACAGGAGGCACCAGTTTTTACAACGCTAATCTAACTGAGGCTGATTTTACCGGAGCTAGACTCAAAAGCACAGATTTGAGAAAGGCTAACCTTACTCGTACCTGTTGGCGTGACGCTACAAAACTTGACCGCGCCAGGGTTGGTGATACTATTATTTCTAATACTGCTGTCAGAGAGTTACTTACCAGTGGTAATGGCTACAATAAATCTTACGAGAACGCCAATTTGAGAGGAGCTTCTCTGCAAGGTGCTTCTCTAAGCTATGCCAATCTCAAATATGCAGACCTTAGTGAAGCCAATTTGCAGCAGGCTAATTTGGAATGGGCAAACCTTACTGAAACTAACGCTGTTGAGGCAGATTTTACCAGAGCTTATCTTACGGGTGCTTGTTTGGAAGCTTGGAATATTGATAGTGACACCAAGCTGGAGCAGGTTGATTGCCGATTTGTCTATTTATTAGAACATCCTAACCCGAAAACGGGGGACAGAGAGCGCCGTCCTCATGACCCTAATAAGGTATTTGAGTCTGGGGATTTTGCCAAGCTCTATAACAAGGTGATGGATACTGTGCAGATTTTACTGCGCAATGGTGTTAATGGTGAAGCTTTTCGTAGGGCTTTTCGTCAAATTATCGAGGACAACCCAGAAATTACTTGGGATTCAATTCAAAGTATTGAAAAAAAACAGGAGGATGTTTTAGTCACAATCAAAGTACCAGAAGGGACGGATAAAGGTCAAGTTGAACAGAAGTTCGATGAAGTTTATCAAGCGAGGTTGGAGGCGCAAACAAAAACTGCTCTGCTAGAAGCAGAAATTAGTCACAGCCAAGATCTGAAAGAACTTTTTCTAGCTACTGTTACTAATAATCAGTCTTCTAATCCGATAGTTAATGTTACTAATGAGGCTAAATCAGAGGGAAAAGTTATGAATGAAAGTACTGACCAAAGCAGCAAAATCAAAACGGGTAATGTTACTGGTGGTATTATCGGCGGACGGGATGCTTCTGGCGCAGCAGCAGCAGGAGACCAAACCATAACTGGCTCTGCAATTGGTCTCATTAGCGGTACTGTCACTAATACTATCAATGAGTTACCTGCCTCACCGGAAGCCGACACTCCAGGAATCAAAGAATTACTAGCTCAACTGCAAGCAGCAATTGAAGCTGAAACTAGTTTGGATGATGAGGATAAAGCTGAGGCCTTAAAGCAGGTACAATCCTTAGCTGAAGCCGGGAAAAATCCTAGCGATGGAGGAATGAAAAAGCTGGCTAAGAATGCTACTAGGATGTTGAAAGCGATAATTTCTGAATTACCTACTGCTGCTAAACTGGTGGAAACTTGTAAAGATTTATTACCTGCGATTACTAATTTATTTGGCTTTTGAGACTTGATAATAAGTAATAAGTAATAAGTAATAAGTAATAAGTTTATGGAAATTAATTTGGGTTAAATACCCCACCGTCTATACGGTGCCTAAAATTGGTTGGGGTCAAATCCCCATCCAATTTGTCGACCTGTCGACCTGTCAACCTGTCCCCGCGTCTTTAATTTGATTGGAGTTTGTTGATTGTTTCAGGAAAATTCCACATCTTCATAAAGCTGGTGGAGGAGAAAACGAAAGTCAACGCTGGTAAGATGAATTTCTATTTCTGTTTCTGGTGTAGTGGATTCGTCTAATAAGTAGGCTGCAAATTCCCATTGGCTTTGCTCGTTGAGTCGGTAGCACTCAAGGCTCATAGTTTCCGAATCAATGAGGACGTATTCTTTGAGGGTTTTGATGCGGCGATAGTGTCGAAATTTCTTGCCTCGGTCGTATCCTTCAGTACTTGGGGAAAGAACTTCAACAATTAAACAGGGGTAGTAAATTGCTTGACGGGCGGTTTGGTCGCGTTTGTCACAAGTTACCATAACATCAGGATAGTGATATGGCCCTGCCTCCGATACGCCGAGTTTGGCATCTGCCATAAAAACTTTACAGCTTTTGCCCCGCAGGTGAGTTTTCAAAGCTGAGGCTAAGTTAAGAGCAATGGAATTATGGGGGAGTGTTCCCCCAGTCATGGCAAAGACTTCCCCGTTAATGTATTCGTATTTAATTGGTTGCTTTTCTTCCCACTCTAGATATTCTTGGGGAGTCATGGGTGGGAGTTGAGGAGTAGCAATCATTACTGTTATCGTTGGACTATCAATTCAAGACTAATTGCAAGTCTAAGACAAAGCCACTAAAGATGCGATTAGCTGTCGTAGCGATTACCTAAGGGGTAGCACCAGAGGCGAATCGCTTTCATATAAACCAGGATCTGTTAGTAGAATATTTACGCCGATGAGGTCATCATTACCATCTCCACTTTTTAGCTGCTGTCGAAGGTTGGCAGGAAGCTTAAACCTTATGACTAAGAATTTTTTCAATTCGATTCTCCCAAGAAAACTGAAGCGCTAAATCCAAATTATCCTTATACCCTTCTAGCTTCCTAGGATATGTTGCCAAAACCTGTTGAATACACTGAGCAAACTGAGTAGGCGAATCCGGTTCACACCAACCAATAATTGCCTTTGAAGACTTAAACTCCATTAAAGCCGGAATCTTAGTTGCCACAATTGGGTTGCCAGAGGCTAGGTAATCGAAAAATTTCAATGGAGATGTAGAACGCACAGTTTTCCATTTCCCTGAAGCGTGAGGATGAGCTAAAATATCAGCAGCTTGTAGTAAACTAGTAAGCTGATTTTGAGGTAAGTGACCAAGAAATGTAACGTTTTTAACTTGCTTTTCTTGAGCCAGTTTCTGGTAGTTTTGCACTATCGGTTGAGTACCACCAGCGATCGCAAACTGAATTTGTGGTAATTCCTTAGCAACATCAATAAGCATATTAACACCTTTAAGGTGGCAAAGTCCTCCGGAATAAATCACTAGATGCTGACGTTCCTCGACAAGAAGTTGTTGACGCCATTCCTTAGCTTCTTCAGGTTTTCTGATTAAAAACATCTGATTAACACCACTATGGAGCTTAATAATTTTCTCCTTTGGCATTCCTCGTTGAATCATATTTTCTCTGACCAAATCTGAGAGTGTAACTACCACTTGTAGGAGAGGATTTCTTACAACCTTTGGCTCGAACTGTTTAGTATTATCACAGTAGTGTTGTTCATAGATTGCCGGAACCCCATGCTCAACTGCTGCCTTAGCAAAATTCCAATCTCTAGTGTGAACAATTGCCGTCACCGGTTTAATATGAATAGGTAAATAATACTCACACACAACCGTACTGGCACACATTAACATCCCACCGAAATGCCCAATTGGCCAGGATAATGGTAAGGAAGCAACCTTTAGCTTTGGCTGAACATTGTAAAAATTTAAAAAATTTTGATCTGGAATTTTGGGTTGAAAAGGGTGAATTAGATCAAATAGTTTGAGAGTTTCCTGAGCTTTACAAGCATAAGTTAAAACTGCTGAATAACCTAAATTAGCCGCCGCATTAGCTGTATGAGCAGCCCAAACCAAGCTAGACTTATTTACTTGATGTATAAACTGTCTAGTAAAAACAATATAGTGTTTAGGCATAAGTAATTATAGTTAATCAGTTTTTATTTATAGCACTTCTCTTTCTTAGTGAGATAAAAACTTCTTGGTTTTAGGGAGCAGGGAGTAGGGAGTAGGGAGTAGGGAACAGAAGTAGGTGTATCTCAGTTATTCGAGAGACAGTATACTGCAGCAGTAGCTCTTATTACTTATTACTTATTACTCATTACTCATTACTTATTACTCATTACTCATTACTTATTACTTATTACTTATTACTTATTACTTATTACTCCCCCCAAGGCTGCTTAGTTGCAGTCTCTAATTCATCAGCAATTAGATTAATCACCTCAGCATCTGTTCTAGCAATTGCTTCCAGCAATCTACCTTCATTAGTCTGTAAAGCTGCAGTACGCAAATCCTCAGAGATAGCTTGAGCACATTCGGGAGACATTTCTAAATCGAGGGAAATGCTAAGAACTACAGCTCCTTCAGAAGCGCGATGGACATTGATGCTGTAGCGACGGGAATGGTTAATCATATAATAATCTCAAGAAATAGCAGAATAATATCTCTGGGCAATATTGGCAATTTGATCAGCTCTGTCTAGGCCATTAATAATGCGTCGGGCATTACGAAAATCATGCTTAGAAGCATTAATATACTTGTCTAAACCGACGCCAGTAAATGAGCCTTCCTTCATTGCTTGTACCATGATTCTGGCAGCAAATTGTGGTTGTCCAGCTTGCTCTGGATTAGAAACTAAATCAATGCTAAGTTTATCACTCCAACGCTGATAATTTGTACGCCCTGTCAATTGGGTGTAACCTCTGCCCTTATAACGCTTGCCATCTCCAGGTTGAGTATTGCCCAAGTCACGTCTTCCTTCATAGGCAGAACCTGATGCAAACTCTGTCATCCATTGACCTAAATGTGACTCATGCTCTGCTGTTGCTAAAATGTAAGCAATTTGAGCGCGATCGCTTATCCCACAATTATTACACTCATTCAAGACTAGTGGAACTGATTCGGTGGCATACTTTCGCATTGTTGCTGGCACTACCGTTAATACAGCCTCGCACATCTGCTTAAATGCCTGAGAATCGCTGGAGTTATCTGGGGCATCGAGATGATTGCTCGTGTAAGCAATTGGCACAGTATTACTTGGCACAGAGGAGGGAACAATTGCTGGAGCCATTGCCCAATTTGTACCCTTTGATGCCACCAGCGCTTTAATATCAGAAGCCGTTAAATACTTAACTGCCTTACCATTTTCAGCCAACTCACGATCCATTGAGAAAAAGGAGGGTGATTCTGTTGCTGTAAATGTCTCTTGAGAGTCATTCCCCCAGGGGTTACTATTACTGTATTCGGGGTAACTGCTATCCCTTGGCTCATTGTAACTTGATGCAGGTTCTGGTTCTTGGTATAAGCTACGTTGGGCAGCAGCTTGACTTAGTTGAAAAGTTGCCTGATGCAGTTGTCCTATCAGTTCTTCTTTTTCTGCATCTTTTTCGTCGTCGTTCTGTTGAGGGGTTAAAACTGTTTGCACGTATTCAGTAGTCTCTTGTCTGAACAGGTTTTCCATCTGAGTGGTAAAATCCTGAAATGCGGCTTCATGAGTTTCATATTTTTTATATCTATCCGTAAGAAATAGATATCTATAACAAATAGTTTTACCTTCTTCACAAAACTTACGATAGTGAGTATATTCAGTGTCAATCTTCAGAAAATCATGAATTGAAATTGCAATTGCTCCTGCTATAGATAAGCCTGATGCTGTTAATAAGAAAATATTTCTTATTCTCTGATTATTATTATCTATACTAGGATTAATATTGATAAGTGTGGGTACAATTATCGAGGCGACAATTGCAATAATCCGGAGAGTAAAATTGCGATTGCGAGCTCTAACAGCCTTTTTATCAAAGAAATTAAGCTGTCCAGCTATGCGGGTGTTGATAAGTTTTTTCTGGTTTTCACTCAGCTCAGTTTCATTAATTAAACCTGAGAGTTCTTTGTATAGGCTATAAGTTTCTTGCTTGGCCATTACCCTAGCTTTTCCGGAAGCACAGGATTAGCATAGCAAAACCTTCCCCTGAGAAACTATGGTTTATACTAAATCTGTTGAAAATCTTAAGTTTCTTTGCCTTATCCCTGTGACGGTGATATCTCAAAATTTATAGGCAGGAAATGACAGCAAACAAAAAAAATCCCCAGTACGTTGACAAAGCATAGGCTCTGAACATAGCTGAGGAAGAGAATCAGGGTGCATCTACCACTCCTTTATTACAGGGCGGTGATGACTGCATCCGGAAAATTTGACAGCTGCTGCCGATTGCCCAGAATATTACGGTAATAGTTAATCATCGCCGTCAATGCACCTAGCTTGGCAACAGCATCTTTATATGCTTCTATATCTTCTGGATTGAAAGCATTTTTGTCGATTGCCATATTCGTAAATATATTGGCAATTGCTTGATAGTCGAAGGCTTGTAACCAAAGTTCCGGTAACAGTGGCAGCTGGAAGAAAAATATATACCAGCTGCGCAGCAACTGCTCGGGAGTCCATAACCGTTACATAAGACTTACCCAAAGCTACCCACATCTTGAATTTCCTCTACGGAACAACTAATCCAAAGGTAACATCAGAGCAAAATCCCACTTCATCCTGAAGGCGAAGGCGCTACTCCAGTCCGTAGGGCGTACACGACGTAACTCGCCGCGTATAAGTTCAAGGTTTTTAATTTGAGTACTTCGCTACCTATCCGTTCT
>JAAHGS010000154.1 GCA_010692645.1 Symploca sp. SIO2E9 | reverse complement strand
ATGTCTGTGGACGTATCGATGTCGGGGGCATAGTTTGAAGAAAGTGTCGAGATATGTACGGTTGAAGCAGAAAAACCTAATCGTGAGGCTAGGAATCCCTCGCTTGAGCGCGATGGGAGGATGTCAATTCGGGGTGTTTTGCTTAGGAGTTTAAAAAGAACGCTCGACGCCAACAATATCCCCACTGCCTAGGGGAAGACTCGCAAAACCAAAGTCTTAGTTTACAATAGAGTCAGCGGAGACGCAAGTTTCCGTTCACTCCTCACACCACACTCCGTCCGGACTGTGTTCGGGCGGTTCCTTTTTACCTTTAGCGTGGGTCGAAAGGGGGAGCGATAAGACCCACGCTCTAAGGGAAGCCATGCTCGAAGGGCTATTAATCTTCGATTTGGTGTGGGAGTATGTCACAAAATAGGCATTGTCACTGTGGTAGAATCTCCTAAAATATAGCTAAAAAGTACACCCAAGGATTTCCAGGCATGTCAGACGTACAAGTCACAGACAGCAGTTTTAAGCAAGACGTACTTGAGAGTGAAATTCCCGTTCTAGTCGATTTTTGGGCTCCCTGGTGTGGACCTTGTAGGATGGTTGCACCTGTTGTCGAAGAAATTGCACAGCAGTACGCAGGTAAAGTTAAAGTCGTTAAGCTCAACACTGACGAAAACCCTAATATTGCTAGCCAATACGGTATCCGTAGCATCCCAACATTGATGCTTTTCAAGGGGGGTCAACGGGTTGACATGGTAGTGGGTGCAGTTCCCAAAAGCACATTGGCAGACACGATCGAAAAAAATCTCAAGAGCAGTTAGTTCTGACCAAGATTGACTTCCCTCAGAAAAAACTACCGACAGGCAACTCAACCTAGGTCGGTAATTCTTTTGTGTTTGCCTGCCTTAACCATGAAATTCACCAGCGCCTTGAACTATTCAGTAGCAAGGCGCTTTTTGTCGTTAGGGTTTGCTGAATAAGTTTTTTGGTGAGGAGACAGGAGACTCCAAGTCAGGAGCCAGGAGTGAGAAGCTTTCCAGCTGTCTAGTGAGTCCTTTACATAAAAGGGGTTTTTAAACCGGATTTGGTAATAATATCCAAACTTAGGCAAATCCAGATACAATAGAGTGCCATTGGTTAGTGAAGCTATGACTCTATCTCCTTCCGAGAATGCCCTAAAGTCACTTCAAGAAAATCTAGGAACACTCATTGAGGAGCTGCCCAACCTAGAACACGGCAAATGGATTCAAAGAGCACTAGCAGTGTTAGTGCGATTGACACAGGAGGAGATTGAGCGCCTAGACTGGAAAATTTTAACTGCCTCAGTGGAGGATATGGAGCGGGCGTTTCAAGTCTTTTATCCCTATCGTCACATTCGGAAAGTCACAATTTTTGGTTCAGCACGGGTAGCGACTAATACACCTGAATATAAACTGGCGGCTGAGTTTGCGCACAATTTAACCCAGCAGGGATTCATGGTGATGACTGGTGCTGGTGGTGGCATCATGGAAGCAGGACACGAAGGAGCAGGACAAGAAAAATCCTTTGGTCTCAATATTGAGTTACCCTTTGAGCAAGGAGCTAACTCTGTCATTGAAGGCGACCCCAAACTGGTAAACTTTAAGTACTTTTTTACCAGAAAGTTATTTTTTTTGAAAGAAAGCGATGCAATAGCCCTATTTCCTGGTGGCTTTGGTACCCAGGATGAGGCGTTTGAATGCTTGACACTTTGCCAGACTGGTAGATCAGGACCATTACCTTTAGTTTTAATTGATAAAGTTGGGGGAACCTACTGGCAAGAATGGGATGCATATATTCGCAAGCATTTAGTTAAAGGTGGCTTGATCAGTGATTCAGATTCGAGTCTTTACACAATTACCGACAATCTGGATATCGCTTGTGATGCGATTAATAGCTTTTACAGGGTTTATCATTCCAGCCGCTATGTTGGGGATTTATTAATCATGCGTCTCAAGTCTGAGTTGTCTGATGCCCAAGTTGAACAGCTCAACGAAAATTTTAGCGATATCTTGGTCAAGGGAAAAATTGAGAAAAGCCAAATTTTACCGGAAGAAATGCCTGATGAGACCTCTGAACTACCTCGCCTTATTTTTCACTTCAACCGCAAAGACCTAGGACGTCTCTATCAGTTGATTGCCGCGATTAGCCAGATGAAGGCTTCCTCGGCAGCTACAATTCATCCAGAGCGCAAGTAGTTAATCATTATATGGTTAAGTTCAATCAACAATGAACAATGAACCATCCACAACCTTGATATTAACCATGGTGCGTGTAATTGGCTTAATAAGCGGTACTTCCGTAGATGGCATTGATGCTGCCTTAGTGGAAATTACTGGTTTAGATCTCGATTTGAAAGTTGAACTTCTAGCTGCTCGTACTTTTACCTACCCAGAGTACCTAAGAGAGCAAATTTTGGACTGTTGTGCTGGTGCAGCTTTGTCCATGGCTCAATTGGCAGCATTAGATGATGCAATTGCCTCTGAATTTGCCCTAGCTGCCCACCAAATTCAAGTTGTAGGGGCAGACAGCGGTGCGCCCAGTAACCCCCCAGCTGAGTTGATTGGCTCTCATGGTCAAACTGTCTACCATCAACCTCCCAACAGGCAGGGTAACTCTGGATTAGGGGAGCAGGGGAGAAATTATTTGCCTGTTCTCGGATATACCCTCCAATTGGGGCGGGGAGAGGTAATTGCTCAGCTCAGTGGCATCAAAACTGTTAGTAACTTCCGCGCTGCCGATATTGCTGTTGGGGGGCACGGGGCACCAATTGTGCCGAAAGTAGATGCCTCTTTACTTAGTCATCCCACAAAACACCGATGTATCCAAAACCTTGGCGGTATTGGTAATGTAACTTATCTACCAGCCCGCCAGGGCAACTGGTTAGAAAGAGTCTGCGGCTGGGATACAGGTCCTGGTAATGCTCTTTTGGACTTAGCTGTAGTGCATTTGACAGAAGGCAAAAAGACCTACGACCAGAATGGTAGCTGGGCTGCTAGTGGTAGCAAGTGTGAGGCTTTAGTTGAAAAGTGGCTGAATCTTGATTTTTTCCAAACATCACCACCAAAGTCTACAGGAAGGGAGTTATTTGGTGTTGATTTCCTCAAGCAGTGTTTAGCACAAAGCTACGCCTATAAACTGACACCTGCCGATATCTTGGCAACGCTAAGTGAACTTACAGCTGCTTCAATTATTCACAGCTACCGTAATTTCTTACCCCAAATGCCGGATGAAGTAATATTATGCGGTGGCGGGAGCCACAATCTCTATTTGAAACAACGCTTGCAAGCTGGGTTGGAACCATTACCGGTATTGACAACTGATCAGCTAGGAGTGAGCGGAGATTTTAAAGAAGCGATCGCAGTTGCTATTTTAGCCTACTGGCGTGTTTTGGGCTTTCCTGGAAATTTGCCCCGAGTTACCGGAGCCAGCAAGGCTGTGAAGTTAGGGAACATTGATCTCCCAACCACTCTAATTTAGAAACAATCTGATACCTATAACTCAGCTGACTGGGCTGAGTTTCTTGAGGTCGACAATTAATGATAAATTGCTTCTGAGGTTATACTTATACATGACTTAGTGCCTTTCACCCCAAGCATCTATCTTATGTATATTGGTGTTTGAAACTAATTACTAATTTTAGTAAGAAGAATGAGAGAAGGGCTACTCTATCGTAGGCAAAGGATAACATGGTGGCTCACACTTTCTTGATGGAGTCAGGGCGTTGGGCACTCCAGGGAAATTGGATAGAGCGCAATGGGATGCCAGTGCTCGTTAAAGGTAAGACTATTGTTGACTGGGGTCAGGAGAGCTGGTTTACGATAGTCACAAAGCTGGTTTTTCCCGACACTGAGCGTGAGGATATTCGTTTTCAGTATCGGGGGCATCTTGATGTTGGAGAGCGACAGTACACCTTTGTTCTTCAACACAGTCTCTTAGGTCGCGTTGAGGGCGAGGGCTGGGTGACCCCAGGCTCGATTGTACAACGCTACTGGGTTTTAGGCGATCGCCAAAGGCGTAGTGGCTTTGAAACTAGGCACCGACTCAATGACAACACCTACTACCTATGCAGTAGTATCATGGCTGGTCACTACCTCACCAGCACTATGGAGGCAACTCTGGAGCGTCAGCAATAAGGAACTTCCAAATAAAAAATATCCTATCGAGGAGAGGGGGAGAGGGGGGGATGGGGAGATGGGGAGAAGATTCTTTACGTCATATTTCCAAGTAAATTGGATAATTTATAGCAGTGCGCGCTGGTATGTTTACAAATTCAGGTAAAGAACAATTGCTAAAACCTTTGTTTGATAAGCTTTTCCATTCCCTGTTCCCTGTTAAGAGTTCCCTGTTCCCTGCGCGCAGCGCTATATTTCTTGGAGTTCCCTAATTACAATCTAGCTCTATGCCGCAAATACCCCAAGTTCTCACCAGCAAATTATGAGGAGAGACCTTGATAATGGTCGTTTACTAGCCAATCGCTATCAACTCCTTGAGTTGATAGGAAAAGGCGCTATGGGGCGAGTTTATCAAGCCAGAGATATGTTGCTCGGAGGGGTAATCGTTGCTGTCAAGTTTCTCTCCCAAACCTTGTTGACTAAGAATATGCGCCAAAGATTCGAGCGGGAAGCAACTATTTGCGCTCTACTTGGAGAAGAAAGCATTCACATTGTTCGAGTTAGGGACTATGGCGTCGATGAAAATGAGGTTCCTTTCTACGTCATGGAATATATTGATGGAGAAAGCTTAAGCCAGGTGATTCGCAAGCGACCTCTTAATGTACCTAGATTTTTAAAAATTTCCCGCCAAATCTGTTTAGGACTTCAACGGGCTCACCAAGGCATAGTTTTTGAAGGAAAAGTCTCTCCCATAATTCATCGCGATATTAAACCTAGCAACATTCTCATTGCTCAAGACTCCTCTGTCGGCGAACTGATCAAAATCCTGGACTTTGGAATTGCTAAGCTCCTCGAATCCGAAAGCGATCAAACTAACTCATTTATGGGTACCCTTGCTTATTGTTCACCAGAACAAATGGAAGGAAAGGAACTTGATGAGCGCTCAGATCTTTACTCTCTGGGGGTGATGATGTTTGAAATGCTCACTGGTGAGATGCCAATTGTGGCAGAAACTCGTTCTTTTGGCGGTTGGTATAAAGCTCATCGCCACTTCTCACCTAGACCATTCGAGTCCGTTAACCCTAATCTGATCTTGCCCAAGCCGCTGAGGAATCTGGTAATGAGGTGTTTGGCGAAAGAACCTAGCCAACGCCCTCAAAATGCTGTGGAAGTGCTACAGGTGCTAGAGTCCTTTGAGCGACGCTACATCCATTCTCAGCATGTAGCAAAAAAAATTGCTGATATCTTGGAAAAATCTCCTGTTGTCGCCCAAATACCAACCAAACATAAACCCTCTGCAGATGAGATTTGTCGGCACAGTTCTTGGCCGAAGGACAAACCCCACAAATCAATCGTTTTTCCCCATATAATTACCAGCACTAGCGAGGCTTTAGCCACTCTCTGGGTGATGCTGACTAAACAGGATATTCAAAACCGTCAGACGAGTACCCGCTACAATCAATTTCTGTGCGTAATCTCACCCCATCCGATGGTGCTGTGGATTACTGCCCTGCATAACCGTGAATTTGGTGTTCGTTGGCTTCCTTGCTACTTAGACCTCAAAACTAATTTAGGTCAAAGAATGGTAAGGCTTTTAGGAGAGGGTGGTTGCTACCGTATCTTATTTTTTGCCCTATCAGAGCCGGCAGGCTGCCAGAAAGTGATGACCTCAACCATTGCCCCTCTCCAATGCCAACGCTTAAAAGAGTGGGCTAATATCAGTCAAACCACAGTATCAACTGACCAGCCCCATAGAAGCAAAAGAATTCTCAAACAGGAGTATGAGAAGTTAAAGTCTAAGATTCTCATTAAGTTAGAAGCACTTCATTCAGATTATCCTACTGATATTTCTGATTAGGGAGACAAGAGAATGTAGGAAAAAGTGAAAAGAAGAGAGTGTAGGAATAGGGGGAAAAGAGGTGAGAGAGGGGAGAGTTTTTTGTATACAAAATCCCCCCAAACCTCCCACACTCACTAATCTCTTCCCACCCTGGCTCCGAGTCAAACTAATTCCTTTCTTTAGAGTTGCTTTACCTCACTAACTAGCTGGCCGACGATATCCTTAGCGCTACCAAACAGCATCATCGTCTTATCTTTGTAGAACAGTTCATTATCGACACCAGCAAAGCCTGTACTCAGACCACGCTTAATGACGATTGTATGCTTGGCTTTGTCCACTTCCAGGATTGGCATTCCGTAAATTGGACTGCCTGCATCAGTGCGAGCAGCTGGGTTAACAACATCGTTAGCACCAATCACTAGCGCTACATCTGTTTCGTCCATCTGGGGATTGATGTCCTCCATGTCATAGAGCTGGGGATAAGGCACATTTGCCTCTGCCAAAAGTACATTCATGTGCCCAGGCATCCTACCTGCAACTGGGTGAATGGCGTATTTGACTTCAACTCCGAGCCCTTCCAATTGGTCCGCTAGCTCCCGCACTGAGTGTTGTGCCTGAGCTACTGCCATGCCGTAGCCTGGAACAATCACCACATTGCGAGCATAACCGAGCATCATTGCCCCTTCTTCAGCACCAATACGGTGGACTACTTTTTCGACAGCTGCTCCGCCAGCACCAGCAGCACCAGCACTGGTGCCACCACCAAAAGCACTAAACAGTACGTTGGGGAGTGAGCGGTTCATCCCCTTGCACATAATTTCGGTCAAAATTAATCCAGAAGCACCAACCAAAGCACCAGCGATGATCAGCATGTTGTTCATGACCACAAAACCAGCAGCACTAGCAGCTAAACCAGAAAATGAGTTCAGCAGTGAGATTACTACTGGCATATCGCCGCCACCAATGGGGATCACAAATAAAACCCCCAGTACGGAGGAGATTGCCACCATGGCGAGGAATATGGGTTGATTCTCTGGGGTTACCAATAGATAACCACTGCAAACCAAAAAGCCAATTAGCAGTAAGGCATTAAAGGGCTGCTGCAAGGGAAAGGTCAGTGGTTTACCACTAATGAGACCTTGCAACTTGGCAAATGCCACAAAACTACCAGTGAGGGTCACGCCCCCAATCAAGACACCGAGAATTACAGTAATCGTGGCACCAAGCCCAACAGTCCCAGAGGAGTTGAGTACCCGTAAAAATTCACCAATGGCAACCAGTGCGGAGGCAGCACCACCTAGACCATTGAGTAAACCTACCATCTGAGGCATGGCAGTCATTGCTACTTTTTGAGCAGCGATGGCGCCAATTACTGAGCCAATAGCGATCGCAATCAGAAGCATTTGGTAATTTAACACTTGCTGATCGAGCAGTGTTACAACTACCGCCAGCAGCATCCCCACGGCTGCCCATAAGTTGCCTTGACGAGCTGTTGCTGGTGAGCCCAGCTTTTTTAAACCGATGATAAATAATGATGACGCGACTAAATAAGTCAGCTGAATGCCAGTGGGCAGAAATTCAGTCATGCCTTCACCTCTTTTTTCTTGAACATTTGCAACATTCTGTCTGTGACCAGGAAACCGCCGACTACGTTGACGGTTGCCAAAACCACGGCAATTAACCCTAGAATTACGGTGATATTTGATTGCTTGGGACCAGCGATGATTAATGCCCCAAGTACGGCAATACCAGAAATCGCATTCGCCCCGGACATCAAGGGTGTGTGAAGAGTGGGTGGCACTTTGTTGATTACTTCAAAGCCAACAAAGGATGCCAGCACAAAGACAAATAAACTGGCAATTAATGCTGTTGCCATAGATTTTATAGACTCCTTGTCAGTTACAAAAACTAATCATCAGTCAGCAGTACCCGCAACAAGTAGTAGCATTAACAACTAACAACTGAGAACTGGTGACTCAAATTTATACAGCCGTACTTACCTGTCCTAAAGCATCCTTTACCCGTTGATTGCGAATTTCACCAGCGTGAGTCACGCAGGTACTGTTGATGATATCGTCTTCAAAGTTCAGCTCTAGCTGACCATCTTTGATCATGTATTGCAATAGGGTAGAGAGGTTCTTGGCATACATCCCAGAAGCGTGTACTGGCATGGAGGAAGGCAAATTAATCGGACCGATAATTGTGATGCCATTGTACTTAATGTCTCTGCCCGCTTCTGTCAGAGCACAGTTACCGCCTTGTTCAGCTGCCAAGTCAACAATCACAGCTCCAGGACGCATCTGGCTTGCCATTTCTTCGGTAACTAGTAGGGGGGCTTTTTTACCAGGAACCTGAGCTGTTGTAATTACTACATCTGCCTGCTTGACATGTTCGTTGACTAATTCCTGGGTACGCTTTTTGGAATCTTCAGATATTTCCTTCGCGTAACCGCCAGCAGCAACAGTCTCTTCTTCTAATTTTACTTCAACGAATTTGGCACCTAGACTTTGTACCTCTTCCTTGACAGCTGGTCTAATGTCAAATGCTTCTACCACCGCACCTAGGCGTCGAGCTGTGGCGATTGCTTGTAAACCGGCAACACCTGCACCCATGATAAACACTTTCGCTGGTTTGAGTGTACCAGCAGCGGTGGTTAACATTGGAAAGAACTTAGGGGAAGCTGCTGCCCCAATTAGTACCGCTTTATAGCCAGCGACACAGGCTTGAGAGGATAAGGCATCCATGCTCTGAGCTCGGCTAGTGCGGGGAATCAGTTCCATGCTCAAAGCTGTTACTTTCTGAGCAGCTAGCTTCTGTGCAAGTTCTGGCTTCCCTAGGGGGTTGAGAAAGCTAATTAAGATGCTCCCTTCCGAGAGCTGATCAATTTCTTCCTCTTTAGGTACACCAACTTTGAGTACAATATCTGCTTGAGCCCACAATGTCTCTGTCTCAGAGATCATCTTGGCACCAGCGGCTTCATAAGCTTCATCACTGAAAAACGATGCTTCTCCAGCACCAGTTTCTACCCAGATTTCTAAGCCCTGCTTTACTAAACGGGCGACAACATCGGGAATTAAAGCAACGCGATGTTCGCCTACTTCAATTTCTCTAGCAACTGCTATTTTCATGAACACTCCAAGTGTGGTAACAACTAGGAACACTTACAAGGTAAGGATTCTGAATTTTTTCAACTCTTTTGTTTAAGTTAGCAGCACAGCCATTGACAGCGGTTACTAAAATTTGGCTAAAAAAACCACTGCTCGACGACTGACTCAGGAGGAGTTGTATTTGGTAGACTAATAAGTCCTTTTACTTAGAGTCATACCGCTGATCTCAGACCCTACTCTAACTACCATTAAAAAAATCAAGGTAGTCACTTGATTATATTTTTTTCAGATTTGCGATTGCTGTTTACTGAAACAACATGCATTCCTTGAGAAAATTTATACTCTCAGAGATAAAGTTGATAACTATTGCAACAGGCGTCTTCCCATAAATTGATAGATAACCCTTCGAACGCATCTTAGTGTCAATTCCTAATTGAGCAAGGCTATTTTTAACTTGTCTTAGGGATTCCGGTTTTTGAAGACTAACAAAACCCAGATTTCGTAGGATATTTTACCAATTTCTCTCAGACCATCTAAAATGACAGCAGTTTTCCCCATGAATTCGCTATTGATGAAGTTTTAGTTAAGTAAGCAAGTAGAGCTGCCATTAGGTAAATAATTTTTACCTAGTTATTTTTAAAGGAAAAAACTAAACAATGTCCTCCGCAGCACTATTGGTATTTTTTATTGCAAATTACCAGGTGTTAAATTTGACAGATTTTTTAGCAAGCACTATTTTACCTTTGAAGTTGGGCAAGGCTAGCTCAAGGATAATTAATCTGAAATTTATATTCTCTTGCTATAGTTTTTAATATAAAGTTAAGTACTGTGGTTTGAATAACCCCAACCTAGATCAGGAGGAGAGTATTCTGCAATTTTAAAAAAATTTTCTTTAAAGAACTCGTCCATGATTGCAGCGATTGCGGCTATACCAGAGATAAAGACATGGCAGCCGCTCAATTAGTCGCGGTCTATGGGCTTGCAGCAGTAGGACACAGGGTGAAGATGATTGCTGAGGATAAATTCATCGGAATTCCTATCCAGCAAAAATCCCCATCCTTATAGAGCAGGGAGTGACAACTAGTACCAATAACCAGTTCAGCTCAAAGTCCCTTCTGACAATTAGCAGTGATTGGTAGTTTTGATGAAGGAAGCCATCAAATTACGGTATTCTTCCATGGTTATGCTCCCAGCGTCACGGAACTGGCAAAGACATTGTTTGAGAGCTTTGAAAACTGCTTCTTTATCCATCCAAGCTCTGCCAATAGCTAATGCTACCTCTGGGGTAGGATAACTTTCGTCAGAAGTAATTACCCCTCCATAGGAGAAGGTAATGTGCCACTTCCAGCCATTGCTTACGGGTAAAGCTTTGAAACCGGAAATCTCTAATGCATGCTCTTGTTGAGGCATTGAACCAACTAATCAACTAACTTTAATCAAGGCTTAATGATTGTAGCTCAAGTTTTAACCTTAGCCGATCCTCAAGATTATTACTCAGATTTAACAGCTCATCGCTGCGGTGGCACTTTCTTGGAAAAGTTAACGTCACCAGCAGTGATTATTCTTCGGATACTTAAGTTCTGATAAAGTCAAGAAGAGTAAAATTTAGTGAAAAAACTGCAATATTCTGCGCTAAGAGTGGCAAACCTATGTTAGTTAAAAAATCTCCTCTAAGACGACTGCTGTCTGCGATCGCTCTCACTAGCTGTTTGCTCACTGGCTCTGCAGCTATTAGCTGGGCAGACAGCAACCCTGGACTCACCATCTTTAGCGGTGTCCGCAGGGAAAATTTACTGCGCTACTATTTGGATTTTGGGGGGCAACCGGGCTATTGGGACCGCTATCGACTAAGGATCCCCGCCAGTAAAATGGAACTAGGGGTAGCCCAGTTTAGTATTTCCTACCCAGATTATTACGATGGTAAGTTTGACACTGACCGCATTGAAGTGCGCGTCAAAGAGGGGAAAAAGAAGTATAAGTCCGTGCCTTTATCTGAGGTTAGCTGGGACGAAGAGAATCAGCTAATACAGATTTATTTGCAAGAGCCAATTCCTGCTCGCAAGAAGGTCGAGTTAGTATTGTCAAATGTCAAGAACCCTCGTTTTGGAGGCACCTACTATTTTGAATGCCGAGTCACGACACCAGGTGACATCCCGCTACCCCGTTATCTCGGCACTTGGATTGTAAGTATCGGTAGGTGATATCCTCCCCCGGCAAGGGACTTCCAAATAAAAAAATATCCCATCGAGGAGAGGGGGGGATGGGGAGAGGGGGAGATGGGGGGAAGATTCTAATGGTCATATTTCCAAGTAAATTGGATAATTTATTTCTTGGATTTCCCTTACACAAAAGCGAGCTGCATCCAACATCTTTTAAGCGTGGGACTAGTGCTGCAGGAATTTAAAGTCCGCGTGATTTTTTGAGGTATTATGATCAAAAATGCTATGCTGTTAGACCGCAAGTGTTTGACCAATGCATAGATCTAGCTATTTTCTGCACTAACCTCTCATGACTCAACGTACTCTAGGCGGTACCAGCCGCAAGCAAAAAAGAAAGTCTGGCTTTCGCGCCAGGATGCGCACCAAAAATGGCAGGGCTGTAATTCAAGCCCGCAGAAGCAAGGGGCGTCATCGTCTCTCTGTGTAGTGATTATTTGCTGGTGACCCAAAACATGGGTTGAAAACCCCGTCCTTCTAGGGCGGTGGAGTGTCAAATCTGTCGGTTTCACCCTTTGGAGTTGGTAGTGGCATTGCCTCAAGCAAATCGACTCAGGCACTGGCGAGACTTTCAGACGGTTTACCAGAAAGGAAATCGTCTTTCAAGTCGTTATTTAAGTTTACGGTGTCTGCGAGCTAAGCAAAATGCTGTAGGCTCTTCATTGCCAGCGGCTTGGGGGCTCAACAACCAAAGTGAATTTAGTACTCGTATTGGTATCTCCATCAGCCAAAAAGTTAGCAAAAAAGCAGTGATTCGTAATCGCATCAAACGGCAACTTCGGGCAGTTTTGCGCCAGTTCTTGCCGCAAATGTCCTTAGGCTGGGACATAGTTATCGTGGTAAGACCAAGTGCCAAAGAGTGCGATTATGCACAATTTCTGCGAGAATTAAAGCAGTTGTTGGTCGAGGCAGAGGTACTCAATGGGCATTAAAGAAGAAGTCTTCTATGAAGGTGGTCCCCACATCGGTGACCTGTTGATTAATATTTTGTTAGGCTTCACCGTCATTTGCTTGCCGCTGACAGTGGCGGCAATTGTGCGAGCACTCTGGCTGCGCTATAGAATTACGGATCGCCGCATATCCGTCACTGGCGGTTGGCAGGGACGAGACCGCACCGATATTATTTATTCAGAGGTTATCAGGATCGTTAAAGTCCCCCGAGGTTTAGGGTATTGGGGAGATATAGTGGTTACACTCAGAGATGGTAGCCGCTTGGAGCTGCGTTCCATGCCCCGCTTTCGTGAAGTATACGACCACATTGCCCAAAAAACAGCAGACAAAACTGGTAAAACCTTAGACGCGATTAAGGGTTAGGGTCATCAGCGGCAGGCAAGACGATTCTGATCGTGTGGGATACATAGCTGCAAGTATTCCGGATCACCAACCCCGCATCTAGACAAATATTAGATAGATTAGATTGAGAAAACTTAACAGCGCCTAGGTTAACTTTTTACGAATGGATTTTGGTATCGGGTTTCTCTCCAACAACGTCATGTTGCCAATCCTGGATTTCTTTTACGGGATTGTGCCAAGTTATGGTCTAGCCATTGTAGCGCTGACCCTAGTGATTCGCTTTGCCCTCTTTCCCCTCAATGCTGGTTCCATTCGCAATATGAGGCGCATGCGAATCACTCAGCCGCTGATGAAACAGCGGCAAGAGGAAATTAAGCAACGCCACAAAGATGACCCTGCCAAACAGCAGGAAGAAATGGGCAAACTTTTCAAAGAGTTTGGCAACCCACTGGCTGGTTGCTTACCTGTGTTGTTGCAAATGCCAGTGCTGTTTGCCCTGTTTGCGACCTTGCGGGGTTCCCCATTTTCCAACATCAACTACGACATCAACATCCAAATCTTTCCCCAGGAAAAACTAGAGTTCATTCAACCCCAAGCTTTTGCCACCAAACCGCAGAATATTTATCTGGCTGATGGCGTACATGCCCCAGTGGCAGCATTACTTCCTGCCGGGAACCGCTTAGTTGTTAGTGAAAAAGCCAAACTAGAGTTTCAGACGGTTGAGGGTCAATCCCTTCAGGATTTACTTACTCAGTATCCAGATACTAAAATTACTCCTAACTGGCACGTTACCAAGGGTCAAGAGCTAGTACTGCTTAAGGATGATGGTACTATTGAGGCTTTGAAGCCTGGAGAAGTTACGATCCAAGGCTCGATTCCTGGATTAGCTGCAGATAAAGGATTCCTGTTCATTGATGCCTTAGGGCGCGTTGGTGCTTTTGAAGAAGATGGCACTATCCACTGGGATATTGTGGGTATGATTCTGTTCTTTGGTC
Source organism: Symploca sp. SIO2E9 (assembly GCA_010692645.1). GTDB lineage: Bacteria > Cyanobacteriota > Cyanobacteriia > Cyanobacteriales > Coleofasciculaceae > SIO3C6. The sequence goes on along the minus strand of JAAHGS010000154.1, from coordinate 2,269 downwards.
TTAGCTTATTTGCTAACCAGATTCTCTCAGGTCAAAATGCCGGTGACTCGACACCCCAACAATCAGCAGTTAATAAGATTACCCCAGTCTTGTTTAGCGGGATGTTCTTCTTCTTTCCCCTGCCTGCTGGTGTGCTGATGTACATGGTTATTGCTAATTTATTTCAGACCATCCAAAGCTTTATTCTGATGCGAGAACCTCTGCCAGAAAATATTCAGAAGATGGTGGAGCAGCAAGAAAAACAAACTAAGGCAAAATCTGGGGAGACTAGAGAGGCACTGGCTTTTGAACCCAAGCGTTCTAAGAAAAAGAAGAAAGCTTCAAGTTGATTATGAGCAATCAATCCATGCCGCAACGTGGTCAGCAGTGGCTTAAACAACTCCTAAGCTTATCGAATCTGCCTGCTGAGGTTGAGGTAACAGACAAAAGTGACATCCACGAAGATAGACCAAGCTACTGGCTGACTATTGAGGATACAAAACTGACCTCAGAACAGATTGAAATTTTGATTGGTCCGAACGGTAAAGTAATTGATGCTATTCAATACCTAGCTAACTCAATTATTAACTTAGATCAGGATCAACAGCAGCAAGCTGCATACGCGATTGAACTAGATGGTTACCGAGTCCAACGTCATGCTGAACTCCAAGCCTTGGCAGCTCATGCTGCTGAACAAGTACGCCAGACAGGTGAAGCTTTTGAACTAAAATCTTTGTCTTCAGCAGAAAGGCGTCAAATTCATACCTTTTTAAAGGATTGTGAAGACTTAGAGACTCATTCCCAAGGGCAAGAACCGGATCGGCGTTTAGTGATTCGTCGGCGCTGATGGAGCTGCTTATATTTAAATCAGGCAGTCTAAATAGTTTATCCAAAACATGGGTTTAAAACCTCCCCCTTTTACGGGGGCTTTTTGTGGCTATACATTGCCTTTCATTCCACCCCTTTAAAGGGCAGGCTTTCACGCTAGAGCCTGGGTAGAATGCCTTATCAAAACTAATATCTTCGTGCCTCTGATTGGCTTACTTAAATAGAGGGAGATCAGAGGCGCGGCTTCTATAATCGTAATTGAGCCGATGGGATCAGCATCATGAAGGCAATTTATATTCCTGAGCTGCTCAAACTACCAGAGCAGAAAGAGGTCATTGAGATTAACGAGTACCTCTCGGACTTAGAGACACTCAATCCAGTGCGAGGACGCTTGCAAGTGAATCATCAAGGAAACTATTTGGCAGTCTCTGCACAAGCCTCAACCATTATTACCTTGGTTTGCGACCGCTGTTTGCAACAATACAATCATCGCTTAGAAGTTGATACTTCCGAACTGATTTGGTTAGACCAGTCAGCTGAGCAACTTGATCCTGCTCCTTTAGAGCAAGAGATGACTTGGGAAGATTTGGTAGAAATGCTACCACCACAGGGTTATTTCGAGCCAGACACTTGGCTATACGAACAGCTGTGTCTAGAAATTCCCCCGCGCCAGCTCTGTGGCAATCAGTGTCGAGGAATTCCCCTCGCCGACTGTACAAGTGAATCCCCCAGAGACGGGCGCTGGGATGCCCTGGAAGCTCTCAAACGACAACTGTCTCGATAGTAGGCAACCACCACTTCCTAAACAAGGGTTCGCGCTGTTCGCGATAAACAGTAGAAAATCGTAGAAAATCGTAGAGAAAATAAATGACACAGGCAACTTACCAGACAAGGGTTCCAGACCATTTAATAACTTTTTGCGAAGAGATGGGACTGCTGTTTGGTAATGCTGAGCGTCACCTTTATGTAGATTTGCGTTCTGGCAAAAAACTTAATGCCCTTAAGAAAGAGTATCAGGTTGCTTACGGCATCAACGCACGACAGTTTAATTCAATTCACTCAAGTATTAAGGGCAAAATTGCCAGTCGCAATCAATGTTTAAAACCTCAGATTAGTGAACTAAAAAGTCGGATATCTGACCTTAAAAAATCTATAGAGAAGAAAGTAAAGAAATTCAAGAAAGCTGTCCCTTCATGCGCTAGAAACAAGCAGCGCGGATTCAGGGCACAGTTAAGGTTTGAAATACACCAAAAGAAACAGAAGCTGGCTCGACTAGAAGCTAAATTAGAGTGCATCTTTGATCTGGTACAAGCGCCTCTGATTTTTGGTTCCAGAAAGTTGTGGAAAGCCCAGCATAACCTTGAGGAAAATGGCTATGTTAACCATGAGGAGTGGCTGGCAGACTGGAGAGCAGCGCGTTCCTCTCAATTTATGTTGGTTGGCTCTAAAGATGAACCCAATG
>JAAHGS010000153.1 GCA_010692645.1 Symploca sp. SIO2E9 | reverse complement strand
GGGGGGGGGGGGGGGGAGGGGGGGGGGGGGGGGGGGGGGGGGGGGGGGGCGGGGGGGGGGGGGGGGGGGGAGGGGGGGAGACGCGGAGGGGGGGAGACGCGGAGGGGGGGAGACGCGGAGAGGGGGAGATGAGTATTATGCCCTCTGCTTTATGCCTCCTATTTTTCCTATCGTATTTTTGGTGGGAGGATATCTGCTTTGTTCTTTAAATGTAAATAAAGATGCTCGCTATATCTTGCCTCTATTGCCAGTATTATCAATATTTCTAGCTTATGGCTTGAATTGCTGGAGTAGCCGCTGGGCAACAGCTGTGCCCAGGGGAACTATTGGTTTGGCAATTGTGTTGATGTTGCTGAATTTGTTTCCCTTGGGAGGTGCTCGTTTAACAAAAATTCTTAGTCCCCGCGTTCAACATTTACCATATCTGGGAGAGCGATGGCCTCATCAACAAGTGATTGAGGAAGTTATTAAAACTTCTCCCTACTTGCGCACTACCTTAGGAGTATTACCCTCAACACCCCAGATTAATCAGCACAATTTGAATTATTATGGTGCCTTGCAAAATTTCCAAGTCTACGGGCGTCAGGTGGGTACTCAAGAGAAGCAGATACAACAGGATGCAGGTTCACTTTCCTGGTTTCTAACTAAAAACGGTTACCAAGGTTCAGTACCAGCAGCACAAACTGCGATCGTAAATATAATCGAACAAAGCCCAGATTTTCAGTTACACCACAGTTGGAATTTACCTGATGCTAGTACTCTCCAACTTTACCATCGCCTTAAACCTCCTGTAGAAGTAATACCAATTCAAGAAGGCTCAAAACAGGAGGCTCAAAGTAGGAAAATTAAGTTAAAACAAGTTACACTACCAGCAACAGCACCCCCTGGTGTCCCAGTGCCAGTGAGTTACGAGTGGACTGGTTCCTGGGAACAACTACAATCAGGTATAGTGCTACTGAACTGGCAATCTATAAACGGAACACTTCAACAGGGATGGTTGCATGACCACGGCATCGGTATGGGAGAATTGCACCCTGGTAAGCAATCCCCCATTCCTAATTCCCAATTCAGAATTATAGAAAGGAGTGCGATGCTGCCGCCAGCAAATTTACCAGCTGGTACTTACAGTCTCAAAGCAACCTATCTCAATCGGCAGACAGGGGAAACCTATCCTATCCCAGTGCTAAATATAACTCTCAAACTTAACCAAGCTGTTGGGGCTACACCAGCACCAGAATTAGATTTACTTACCCAACTACGAATTTTATCAACGAACTTACCCCAAGGGACAAAGGCGCTAGAATCGGTTTTCGAGGAAACGGGGCGTATCAACCAGTATGACCCAATTCAGGACTATTTAGTGCAGGCGGATTTAGCTTTACAATACCGATTGCAGCTGCAACCGGAAAACTTGAACTTTGCCTATACTCGTGCTTTTGCTAAAGTATTGCAGGAAGATGTAGAAGGTGCGATCGCAGCTTGGAAACGGGTAGTGCAGCTAGACTCCCAAAACCCCTATGCTTATGCTTATCTTGCCTTCGTCTATCTATATAATTGGCAAGCAGGAAAAGCCCAAGAAGCTCTCAAACAAGCTATTGCCCTCAATCCCAATATCCCGGAAATTCAAGCCCTCTCTGGTATTGCTGCCCTTTGGCAAGGTAACTTTGTGAAGGCTTGGCAAGTACTTCGGCAATTAGAATTTTAGAGATAAAATTGCGATTCTGGTTTGGAATAGCAAGGTAGTGCTTGAGTAGTTGTTCGACTCAACTCCTTAACCAAGACTCAGCAAAAAGAAGCTCGTCAGCAAGGTTATTACAACATTGGTTGGGAGAAAGTCCAGAATTCTTGGATAATAATCTGTAAACACGCTAAGAACGTTACTAGTTTATTTGAATAAAATAAGTCAACAAAAGTTCAGACAATAACAAGAGAGAGAACTTCGGAAATAAGACTCTCACTTGTTGGTCTGATTTAAAAGAAAACGCAAATGGGAGATTAAGCTTTTTTGTTGTCCGAAGTTTAAAATAGCCTCCCACCCAAGCTTCAACTCCCACACCAATAGCAATTAGTTACGATGTTTATTGTTGTAACGGATTCTCGCACCAGCCCACTGAAGCTTATCCCGCAGCGTCTGATAATATGAATAATTACCTCGTAAAATAATAAACTTACCATAAAAATCAGCCTTGCGCACATCAACCCGCTGTCCAGGCCAGATTGAAGTTGCTTGAACACCATCAGTCCAAAGCTTATTATTAAGTTCATAGTCCCCCAAAGGCCAGATGCTGACAATCGAACCAACAGGGAGAACAAGGGGACGACTCGAAAGACTTAAAGGACAAATTGGCGTCACTGCTATGGCTTCCATCCCATCGTGTAAAATAGGTCCATTAGCAGAAAGAGTGTAGCAAGTCGAACCAGTAGGCGTCGCCACAATTAACCCATCACCCTGGTACTGATCAACAACTTCCCCATCAATTTCCATTTCTATAATCGAAGTAATCATACGATCTGCTGAGGCAGGTTTAACGCAAATCTCATTGAGTGCTAAAAAGCGTCCGCTAACTGGTTTCGTGTTAGTATGATTACCTTCAAACACCGACGCCTGTACCATCATCCGCCGTTGGACAGCATAACGATCCTCTAATAATCGCTTCCAAATTTGCTCAGTATCCTTAAATTCCTCAAACGGCTCTGTCAGAAACCCCAGATTTCCCCCCACATTTACTGCTAAGATCGGTATGCCTTCAGGAGCAAGATGCCGCGTTGCTGCCAGCACCGTACCATCGCCACCCAGAACTAACGCCAAATCAATCGGCTGCGTCGCGGAAGCCAAAAACACGGGATAGGGGTTATCATTTATCCCACTTGGCCCCATCAAGACTTGGCACTGGTGCCTTTCCAATTGCCTAGCGCATTTTTCAGCCCAACTCCGTCCTTGGGAGTCTCCAGCTTTGTGGACAATAATGACCTGCTTCAGTTGCACCTTAACCTCATTCTAAGTCCTTTGCGCTCATTATCACCATTTTAGAGATATTGCTTGGTAATGTAGTATCCCATTAACCATCAACTAAGAACTATGTACCAAACTAGCTAAGCCCAAGTAGCGAATTCCCACTGGCGTAGTTTCAAAGCGGCAGGGCAGTACTTCAACCCCCTGAGCAAGAGCCTCTCGCCAGAGCTGGCCGTATACTGGATCATAACTATCGCCAGGAGCAAAGTGAGTGCAGTCATCACGATTGATAAAATAAAGCATCACTGCTCTTGCGTGGGGGAGTAGCGCCATCAATTCTTGCAAGTGCTTTTGTCCACGAGTAGTTACTGTGTCGGGGAATAATGCTACCTGGGAATGTGCCAAAGTCGTATTCTTAACCTCCAAATATATTGGATGCTGAGAGTCATCGCCAGTTAGTAAAAAATCCACCCTGCTTTTTTGCTCTTTGCCATAGGGAACTTCTTTGCGGATGTTAGTGTAGCTGTTGGCTAACTCAGGAATTAAATGCTGTTGTAAAGCTAACTGAATCACTCGATTGGGCAGCATAGTATTAATACCTACCCAAGTTGGTTTGTTATCCTCAACTTGAATCATTTCCCAGGTATAGTGCAACTTGCGTTTCGGATTATCGCTGCGGGAAACTTTTACCGGAGAGCCTGGAGTACAAACGCCAGTCATAGGACCAGTATTTGGACAGTGGGCAGTAATTACTTCACCAGATGTCAGCTCAATATCGGCAAAAAAACGCTTATAGCGTTTGAGTAAAATCCCGCTTTCCAGGTTTGGGTAGTGGTAAATCAGATCCGGCATTGTTAAAAGATTGGGTGGTGTTGTTGCTAACTACTTGTCAAATGTATTTGACTTAACTTATATTATTAAGGTCAGACAAATGACTGACGAAATTTCAGACCAGTAAAACTGGTATAGCGTTTCTCGAATAACTGAGATACACCTAGTTCTGTTCCCTGCTTCCTGCTCCCTACTTCCTGCTCCCTGCTCCCTAAAACCAGGAAGTTTGTATCTCACCAATTTGAGAAGTGCTATATCTCACACTAACTATTACTAGCTGGTTCCTAGTCAGGGTTTTTCAAATCTCTATAAAAAAAATAGATAGCTGCTGTAAAGTTAAGAGTAACAGTTGGAGATAATTGTTAATTATGGTTGCTAATTACTGCTATTTGTTGCTGCTAATTCAATAATAAATCGACACAATTTATCCAATTTACAAAAATATCTAACTTAAGACTAATGCTGAAACTAACAAAACTGATTAATACTCTTTCAGTTAATAGCCTAATGCAGCTTTGGGCTGAGCGCTACATACCAGACATTTCAACTCTGTGCTTAAATGAAAGTCACTTAAATATCTCAGAGTTAGTTGAAATTGCTTCAGCCGAAGGACGACAAAAAACTGCTGCCAAGGCGCAGAATTTACTACGACTTAGATGTGAGTATGCGGGAATAGAAACAAATATCCTATTTTCCTATATTCCTAATGTTATCAATTTGTCCGAGGTAGAGCGACTATCCCAATTTACTCAGCAGGTTTATCAGCAGGTAATAGAAATTTACACTCAGCAGTCGAAGCCTGTTGCTACACTAGCAAAAATACCACTTGCAGCGGCAACAAGTTCCTCTATGGGGACTATTGACTTATTTAGTAATGCCTTCCAGGAATGGGCACAAAAACTACTCGGACCTCCAGTTGTAGAACAGTTAGCAATATCGCTGGAACCCAGTTTAATCGAACTTCAGAATCAACACTTGTTAGTTAAAGATCAACGTGCCATTGGTTTTATCTCCACACATTTTCAATTCAGCACAAAGTTACTTTTAAATCGATTTACACTCCCCGAACAAGTGTTACTCAGTCCCTACTTCAAGTTCGCTGAAGAGCAAGTATCTATCCCCTGGCAGCAAGTTTGTGCTGCTGCTAGCAAGCACAACTGCGACTCATCTGCTTTAGCTATTGTCCAACAAATATTACCCGCTAGTTATGAGATTGCCTCTCATATCCACCGCCGAGCAAGTCAATTGAACCCTAGTCATTGCAGCCGTCGAGGAAGGCTCAAAGATCCAGGGGTAAGAGCCTCTAGTATCCGAGATCTAGAGATGTTCCAAGCTTACCTGTGGCTTTGTGTTTTAGAAGATAGTATGGCAGTAGTAGAAAAGGAACTTCTGCCTTTATGTCTGATGGTTTTTCCCGCCCTCAAGGTGATGACCCATGGATCAACATCAAAATCGCTATACTTCCAAATGATACCTTTTTCTATTGTGGATAATTTCCTAGAGGCAGATATATGACATCATATGCGACTTCTTCTGCCAGAGCCGAGATGAGTGAACTCCGGCGTCTGAAGGGCTTACTGCCACCAGAATTACAAAGCTGGGTTATGGTCGAAGGGACTACCGAAGTTAACCCACCCTTGCTTCGATCTGAAGAAATTGGCAGAGACGAGGTAGAAATTCAAATTGACTTAGTAAAATGGGAGCAACTAGCTCTTGACCAGCGTAATTTATTATTCTGGCACGAAGTTGCCCGGATACAAAATGATACTATCCCCAAAGAAGGCTGGGAAATGGCAGCCCTAGCAATTGGTTTGGGCGGTGCCGTGGGTGAACTTTGGGTACAAGATGGCTTACTGCTGATTTTAGCTTTAGCCCTGTGCGGCATCTCTGGCTGGAGGCTGTATCAAAAAAACAATGGAGACAAAACTTTAAAAGAAGCAATTGAAGCCGACGAAAAATCCCTTTCCCTAGCTACTCGCTTTGGTTACACCCTACCTAACGCCTACAAAAGTCTCGGCAGCGCTTTAAAAACCTTGATTGAAATCACCCCCAGTCGGCGTCTGCGGCGTAAATATGAAGCTAGACTTTCTGCTCTCAAACGTAGTGCTGCCCAAGCCAAAGCCAAAGCCAAAGCCAAATCCCAAAGAGAAAGACAAGGGAATTTCTAAAGGAACTCCAAGAAATAAATTATCCAATTGACGCCAGAAACACGATGTTAAGATTCTTCTCCCCCTCTCCCCCTCTCCCCCTCTCCCCCTCTCCCTCTCCTCCTAAGCGATGGGATATTTTTTTATTTGGAAGTCCCTAAAGCTGACCAATCATCTTATGAGTCTGCGGCACAACGCGCACCTGCTTAAGAGTGCGCTTCATTAAGCCCTGCCAAACCAGAACCTGTTCAGGTAAAGGAGAACCTGCACAGTACTCTGAGGTTACCACAGGCGTAACTGGTTGCAAAAATACTGGTATTTGGGGATCGATATCTGCCACCAATTGAGCTGATTGTTCTAACTCAGTGGAATTAGTATTGCAGTCAATGATTAGCTTGACAAATACCTCCAGAGATGAGCTGCGGCAAAGGAGAAGAAATTCCGCATGAGAGAGCCATCTCTCCTCCCCACTCACACTAGGGAGCTTGATATCCATACCAACTGAGTCTAAGTAGGGTAAAACCATCGCTAGCTCTTGGGGGCGATGACCACCAGTTTCAAGATAGACTGGCAATTGAGTCAATTGCCTTACCTGAGGGAGAAATTGCACCAAAAATGGAGCATGCAGTAGGGGTTCTCCGCCAGTAAGACTAATGCTATCGTGTAAACCAGGTTGATTTAGCCTTTCAATCCATTTGAGCATATCCCTCTCAGATACTGGATTAGGATAAGTTTCAAAATTGCGGTCTCCTGGTGTCTGCTCAACGTGACAAACTTCAGGGACACTCCAAGTATGGGCACTATCACAAAAATAGCACCGCAGATCGCAAAGCGCAAAGCGAATAAACAATTGACGAGTACCAACTTGGAGCCCTTCGCCTTGAATAGCAGAAAAAACTTCAATCAGGCGTGCAGTGGGTTGAATTGCAGATGACATCTGAGTGTTGAGTTCAACTCATACGATATCGTAACTGGGACAAGACTTGAGCAAAAATCATAGTAAAACTTGTCACCACTTGTAGACTAACAGCTCTAGGCGAAGTCAGAGATTGTAGGACAAAATATTGGTCAGAAACCTAGGTGAGAGCTCAATAGCAAGTCTTTATGGTTGACCCAGTTTCCGAGGCAGATTTTAAGGTTATGTTCTTAGAAGATATTCCGGTGGTGCATATTCCTGTGCGCCTTAGTGTACTTGAGGCTGTGGCTCTCAAAACCAAATGCCAGCAGCTTCTGCAAAAGACTTCTCTGAGTGCAAAAATCATTTTCGATTTCGGGGAGACTACCTTTATCGATAGCAGTGGGGTGGGCGCATTAGTTAGCAATCACAAACTAGCACGAGAAAAAGGAGTTGAAATATTACTCAGTCGTGTGACTCCTCAAGTAATGGCAGTTTTGGCGATGACCTCACTCGATAAGATTTTGAACATTGAGCCCCTCGCTGTTTCTGCCCAGCCCCTTACCAAAAGTTCAGAAAATCAACTGCCGACGACTCACCCCTCCGTACGCTCTTGGGTGAAGCGAGTGATCGACATTGTTGGAGGGTGTGTGGGTTTAGGCATTACAGCTATTGTTTTTATTCCCATCCTCGTCGCCGTTCAACTCGATGATCCTGGTCCTGTTTTTTTTAGTCAAACCCGCTTGGGCTGGATGGGCAAACCTTTTAAAATCTGGAAATTCCGCTCCATGTATATCGATGCTGAAGCCAGAAAACACGAAATTGAAAATCAAGCTGATGGTAAAGTTTTTAAGAATGAGAACGACCCTAGAATCACGCAGGTGGGTCGCTTTTTGCGGCGCACCAGCTTGGATGAACTGCCTCAGTTCTTGAACGTAGTTAGAGGTGAAATGAGTTTAGTAGGTACCAGACCCCCCACACCCAATGAGGTAGAAATCTATGAAGTACCAGAATGGCAGCGCTTGGATGTTAAACCCGGTATGACTGGTGAGTGGCAAGTTAATGGTCGATCTTCAGTTCGTAATTTTGAAGACATAATACAACTGGACTTACGCTACCAGCGAAACTGGAGCTTGCTCTATGACCTTAAGCTCATTATCAAGACGATTTTTATCGTGTTTAGTAAAAATAGTGGGGCATCTTAGAGAAATCCGGCAATATTTTTGGTCTATGCAGCAGGAAAAGCCACTCAAACAATCTCGCATTCAGGTCGAGTCAGACTTGAATACCATCTCAGAAGTTTTGCCGTGGTTTGAGCAATTCAGTATATCTGTATTGCCTCAGCAGTTCTGCTGGCAGTGCCAAATCGCTTTAATAGAAGGCTTCACGAATGCAGTTCGCCATGCTCATCAACACTTACCCCAGACAACTACCATCGAGCTAGAGTTGAAACTGTTTGCCCACTGTCTAGAGATCCGAATTTGGGATCAGGGAAAACCTTTTGATCTGCAAGCCAAGCTTGAGTCCCTCTTTCAGGAGGATTGCGATCCTCTAGAGAAAGAGGGAGGCAGAGGGCTGATGTTTATCAAGGAGCTGACAGATGAAATGTTTTATCAGCGCTTATCTGACCAACGAAATTGCTTGCTGATGCGCAAACTGCGCTAAATTTCAGCAGCAGCTCGTTCGATCAGTCGTCTGGCTAGGGTTTGAACGCCAGTGTGTTCGTAATAATTAGTTGACATGTCCAAAAAGGCCCCCAAGTAGTCCAACTTGTCATCAGAAAACTCTAGAAACCCTCTTAAATTGTTGGTTACTGCTTGGGGAGTCAAACCACGATCAGCGATAAAATTACCCATCCAGCCCTGGACTGATTCAAAGCTTTGACCAATGAAGTTGAGTTTACCTTCGGCATCCCCACCAGGGATAGCATCGTTGATTTTCTGGAAACCTTGATTTTGCTGTAAACCTGAAGGAGTCAACCCGGAGAGGGTTGATTGTACCTTCATGATAAAGTCAGGTCCAAGGGGTATGAGACCATCAAAACAAATTAGTGCCGCCATTCGCATTAAAGACTCACCACCGTAGTCAGCTAAAGCACCGACAAAGTCACCAATGCTATCTCCGGGAATGCCGTTAATTTGACAAAATGCAACCAACTCGACTACCACTTTTAACGACAAATCGATCGTCTGGGCTTTGTCGGCTTTCGGTGTGATTTTGCTTAAGAAACCGAGCAGAGGAATTGCTTCGCCAACTTTATTGGCTAAGGCAGCAGTACCAAGGGCAGTACCAGTGCTGTCAATGGTTTGGTATAGCCAGAGCGCCCTTTGGTAACCTTGGGAACGGTCATTGAACAGATAAACGGCACGATCCCCAATTTCCTGAATCAGATCTTCATCTTCTTCACCAGTGACGTCGCGAATCGTATTTTCAAAACCTACCAAATTTTCCCACTGACCAGGCACAACAAAGTCGAGGGACTTTAGCGCCGATATAGTCATGTTATTGGTTGGCAAATCGTCAACAATTTCATAAATTGCTTTGCTCACAACTACGGCTCCTTATCTAATTTTTAATTTTGCAACGGGTAAGCCACGACTGTTCATAGTTCATTGTTGATTGTTCCGAAGAGAAAGTATTTCACAACTACCGAGTACCAACCCCATCAACCATGAATTATCAGCCATGAACTATGAGCCATGAACCATGAACCATCCCAGACTTACTTGAGTTGGGAAATACCATTAAAATCAAATTTTTGCAGCCAAGCTTCTCGATCACTAGCAGTGAAAGAGGGTACACGAGATTGTACTTTCACCTGGTAGCGATTGCTCACGAGGACAGCAGTGGCTTTAGTACCTTGTTCTACCGAAGGATAACCGCCAATTTTTTTACTACTTTGCTTGTACTTATCTGCTGCCGTGGGATTGCTGCTGATGTCATTGATGGAAAGGACTGCCACTTCCTTGCCTTCTTTTTTCAATTTGGCTTGGGCAAAACCTTTTTTTTCTTGAGCAAAGACACGTTGGTAGCCATCGCTGGATGCTGGAAAAAACCGATTAAATTTAGCACCTTGGGTGGCATCTTTGGTAACTGCCTGACCACTTTTGACCTGAGTGCTTTCCTGCTGTGCCGGTTCAAAGCGTGAAGGAGGTTGCTGGGCACAGGAAGCTACCAGCAGTAAAGTACTTAGGAGTAAGGGAGCCAGAATTTTACTTATACGTCGCATAAGGCATTTTCTGTTATTGGTGGGTTTGAACTCTTGTCTCTATTGAAAGACGTGAGCTTTGCTTACTATTGTGTAACAATTAAATGCAGGGGAAGTCTAAATAGTCCAACATGGAAACCTACTGAGCTCTCTGACTCAGCAATCGGTTACTTGACTTAGAGCATTACTCCAAGATGCTTGCCATTTCCTGATTTAAAAGCCATCCTGTAGTTATATAGGCATGCAGGGTTGAAGCCATTATGCCGGATATAATTAGTCTTCAACAAGATAGACACCAGCGCAAGTACCCGCCATCTAGCAACTCCGACGCTTAGGCGCTAAGGCTTCTGGCAAGTTGAATTAGGAGTGCTCTGCTAAATGCTTGAGCTTAATGTGCATTGCTCTAGAAGCTCTGAAATCGTAACCGAAGTGGATGAGCAAGTTTAAGGCAGAGTAGGTGAGAACCTCACTGGTGTTTTAACTTTACCTGGTTAAATTAATGAAAGTCTACAGTTGGTTGGTACTTATGCCCAACTGCAATTTGCAAATGTAATCACTATTTTCTCTCTCCCAGGAACTTAATCAACCATATCAGCTTCAAGCATTTCAGAAAGCTTCAAGTTAGTTTGTTGTTAACCAAGCTAGTTTGGAGGTACTAACCCGATAATTCGGTAACTTTACACCCAGATGGCACAATCAAATTATGCGCATTCTGATTTATTCCTACAACTATTATCCTGAACCCATCGGCATTGCCCCTCTAATCACTGAACTAGCAGAAGGCTTGGTAAAAAAAGGACATGAAGTTCGTGTTGCTACTGGGATGCCTTGGTATCCTCAACGTGAGATTTATGAGGGATACCGGGGAAAAATATACCTCACAGAAAAAATTAAGGGTGTTACCGTTCAGCGCAGTTATCTCCGGATTTGCCCTAAGCCTAGTTTAATTGACCGTATTTTAATGGAAGTTAGCTTTGTTGCTACCAGCTTTTTGCAGGCACTGATTGGCAAGCGTCCGGATTTAGTACTCCTAACTGTACCAGGACTACCAGTTAGTGTCCCAGCAGTCTTACTAGGATGGTTCTATCGCTCTCCGATAGTCCTAAATCTCCAGGACATTTTGCCAGATGCTGCTGTGAAAACTGGCATCCTCAAAAACCAACTCATGATTAGCGTCTTTGAACAGTTGGAAAAGTTTGCCTACAAGCATGCCACGAAGATTAGCGTTATTGCTGAGGGCTTTGTCGATAATTTGTGCCAAAAGGGGATACCTGAAGAAAAAATGAAACTGATCCCCAACTGGGTCGATGTCAATTTTATTCGCCCCTTACCGAAAGAAAACAACGAATTCCGCAAAACTCATCACCTCCAAGACAAGTTCGTTGTAATGTATTCCGGTAATATTGCCCGTACTCAAGGCATAGAAACTGTAATCAATGCGGCAGTTCGCTTGCGGGGAGTTGAGGATATTGCCATTGTAATTGTCGGAGAAGAAAAAGCTCTTGAACAATTGCAACGTTATGAAGAGAAAACCCTCGAAGAATTGCTACGTTACGAAGAAAAAGCTCTTGAGGATTTACAGCTAGAAGAAGGAAAGGCATTGGAGAAATTACGTCTCTACAAAGATACTTGTAAAGCAACTAACGTCACATTATTACCGTTTCAGCCTCGGGAAAAACTCCCAGAAATGCTAGCCGCAGCGGATGTAGGCTTGGTAGTACAAAAAAGCGCCGTTATTTCCTTCAACATGCCTTCCAAGATTCCGGTGTTGCTCTCTAGTGGTCGTCCGATCCTGGGATCGGTTCCTGCTACTGGCACTGCTGCTAGAGCCATACAAAAAAGTGGTGGTGGTATTGTTGTCCCTCCAGAAGATGCAGGGGAATTAGTCGCAGCAATTTTGGATTTATATCACAATCGAGAGAAAGTGAAAATGCTGGGTGAGAAAAGTAGACAATATGCTCTGGAAAATTACTCCCGTGAGCAAGCTCTTGATCGATATCAAGAACTCTTTGAGAATGTTCTGTCCCTTGGAGGAGAACTAACCACTCAAGATTCTTCACAGGCTTGAGTGGCTTGATGGTTAATCTTTGAGAATCTGTTTGCCCTAGGGGCGTCTACATGCACTCTACAAGGAAGCCCAGGCAGCGAGTGATACTGTTTTACTGTAAGCAGGACTTACCCATTCAGACAAATAAAATACCTGTAATCCCCTGTTCCCCATAGCTGAAACCCTTGATTTCTCCTTCCACTGCCTAAGTCCTAGTAAGCTTGATACATTCAGGCAAGCAGGGGGAGCAGGGAAAGAATTTGTATCAGGATTTTCGTGAAATGGTCAGCAAGCTTTAACCTGCCAAGATTTCGTATAAAATCACCTAAAGTTGGCATTCCTCTGAGCACCATATCAAAGATTATGGCGCTCAGAGGAATGCCAATAACATTAATATAGCAACGGACATGTCGGTTAGGACAACTTTTTTGGGAAAGCAAATTCAACCTCCTCAATACTTATTGCCACGAGGTAAGTTAATTATTAATGCATCTTGTGTCTTGATCCCCCATAAGGAATTTAGAATTTGATGAGAGAACCAATTAATATGCCATCCACCTTAACTACTACAGATGCCAAAACAGATGACGAGAGCCAAGACCTAGCTTGGACTATTGCTCAGGCGGCTGATGACCGCAAGGGTGCCGATATCCTAATTCTGAGGGTGGCTCAAGTGTCATACCTTACAGATTACTTCGTGATTGTTACTGGTTTTTCTAAGGCTCAAGTAAGAGCAATTTCCCAGTCAATTGCAGAAAAGATGGAGAGTGTATGGCAGCGTTTACCGATTAGAACTGAAGGTCAAGCTAACAGCAGTTGGATTCTTCAGGACTACGGTGAGGTGATTGCACACATTTTTTTGCCCGAAGAGCGCGAGTTCTATAATCTTGAAGCATTCTGGGGACACGCTGAACGGATTGAGTTCCAAGCCTCTCAACCCCTAGATGACTAAAAACATGGTTAAATCTTCTGTTTCTATCTGTCCAGTTCCTGATGAGCAGCAACCAATTAATGAATACCAGCAGTTGAATCAATCTTGGTTCTTTAGCTGGGTAAAGCTAGAATTACAAGGTTATATCATTAAACTGGCTTGGGTGTGGGGATGGAGTTGGCTGATTGTAGGACCAATGGCAGCTGCTAGCTTTGCACCTAACAAGAATACAGGTCAATTTCTGCTTTGTGGCAGTGCTGGCGCTGGGATATTTGTCCTTCTCTGCTTGCTGCGACTTTATTTGGGCTGGTCTTATGTGCGCGATCGCCTTTTCCAGGAGATAATATTTTACGAAGAGTCTGGCTGGTATGATGGTCAAAATTGGACTAAACCTCCGGAAACGCTAGCACGCGATCGCCTGGTCGTTTCTTACCAAATAACACCAATTATGCGACGTTTAAGACGCACCTTCGGTATTGTTTTGATAGTTGTCTTTGGTGGTGGTGTGATTTGGAATTTCTTATAGGGGACATTTACCAACACCCCGCCACTAAGCGTGCGGAGATGAAGCTGCCAGGTGGAGATTTACTGGCTAAGACCTCCGGCGTAGTAAAGGCATCTTAAGTAAATCGAGAAATAGTCACTAGAGTGAAGCTGCTAAACTAACCAGGGAGGCTGCACACTGTCATAAGGCTATTCTAAATACTTTAGAATGTAAATTGATCAGAGTCTTAACCGCATGAAAAGGGGAAAAAGCCCTCAATCGCCAGTCATAATAGTACGTTTGCTCAGGGAAGGTATTATTGAATCGACCCATCAAGTCCAAGCGGTTGTTTGTGATCATCGAGGACGTGTTCTATCTTTCGCTGGGAGTCCAGAAACAGCAGCCTTCGTTCGTTCTGCTCTCAAACCCTTTCAGGCACTGGCTACCGCCACTACTGGTACGCTAGAACGCTATGAACTCAATGACCGTGACTTGGCAATTATTTGCAGTTCCCATCAAGGCAAGATTGAACAGGCAAGACAGGTTTTTAATGTCCTTTGGCGCTGTGATATTGACCCTTCTGCCCTACAATGTCCAACCCCAACAGGGGCAAAGAGCCCTCTACAGTATAACTGCTCTGGTAAACACGCTGGTATGCTAGCAGTGTGTCAGCAACGGCAGTGGTCACTAAATACCTATTTACAATATAATCACCCCGTACAACAACTGATCCTCAGCCAGATTGCCGATTTGATGGGGATGCCACCACAGGAGTTGATTAGGGCATACGATGACTGCGGTGCACCTACTTACTTTATGCAACTTCGTCAGATGGCATTTTTATATGCTCAGCTTTCCTGTGGCAACAGTTTGGCAATGGAACGTATTGTCCGTGCGATGACCCATTACCCAGAGATGATTGCAGGGGAAGGGGCATTTGACACTGAATTGATGCGAT
This sequence comes from Symploca sp. SIO2E9, assembly GCA_010692645.1. Taxonomy (GTDB): domain Bacteria; phylum Cyanobacteriota; class Cyanobacteriia; order Cyanobacteriales; family Coleofasciculaceae; genus SIO3C6. The sequence goes on along the minus strand of JAAHGS010000153.1, from coordinate 1,447 downwards.
TAGCTCCAGGAGAGGTAATTAGTAAAGCTGGTGCCGAAGGAGTTCAATGTCTTAGCCGTATTGGCGAGGGTATGGGTTTGGCAATTAAAGTGATGGATGGAGCTAAACGAGCTAAGTATGCCGTTGCCATCCATCTACTTAAGCAAATGGGCTGGATTAGTCCCTCTGCTGCGGAAACTTTGGCAGAAAAGTTTATGGAACTAGGTAAATTTAAGCGTTTAGAGGTTGTGGGTGAACTTTCAATGCCTTGAAATAATGGGCCTCTCTAGTTGAAGGGAGAGGCTGGGATGGGGAGACGAACTAATAGGTAGTACATAATCTCTAGGAATCTCTAGAAATGTGGTAGTATCTATATACAGACATTTCTAGAATAATGAAAAAGTATGTCACCCCTAGAGAGGCGGCGGAATACTTCAAGGTCAACATCCAAACAATTAGAGAATGGGGTGCGATTCGTTTAGCGACGAATAAATAACCGCTACAACTCTTGTCCCATAAAGGACACAGCAGTTGAACTCTCAATCGGATGGAGGTGAAAGCCCTTCCTATCAGACTCAGATATGACTCCTTATCTGCCCACAGTGACCAAGCTCGGAATCTTGGAGGCTGAAGCTGGGAACAGGGCGCAACCAGACATCTGTTATGGGATGACACTGGCGCTAATGGGGGGTTCTCACGGAGAAAATAGAGCCTAGAAAAGTGACTTATCTAAAGGCAGGGCATAACACACAAACCCTGACCTTACCGGAACTAATTCCCGCCACATTTTCCCATTGATAGTGGCAAGAGTCCAGGGAATTCGGTAGTCAAATTGGCTCCTCCTAAAAGAACGAACAATCTGATTGAGGGAACGAATAAAAACGAGGCGTGGGTCTAGGGGAGGTCGAACCCCAAGTAGGCAAGACGAGATGCGGAACTCCCATGTCGCGGGTAGGACGAACAGTAATTTGTTCGAGGCATTCAGAAAACACGCTTGTTGAGAAGAGCATGATTAGACACAGCAACAATGCTAGTGAATCCTGGAAAACGTTACCGTGGAAGCAATTCCGACGGGACTTGTTCCGCCTTCAACGCCGCGTGTTCAAAGCAGTTCAAGCTGGAGACAAGCGCAAAGCTAAGTCACTGCAAAAGCTGATTCTGAAGTCCTATGCAGCAAGAATGCTGGCTGTCCGTAGAGTAACGCAGCTAAACGCTGGCAAGAAATCGGCAGGTGTTGACGGAAAAGTAGCCTTATCGGACAACAAAAGACTCTCTCTGAGTCTGGAGCTGAAGGAGAAAGCTGCCAACTGGAAGCACCAAGGATTAAGAGAAGTACCAATCCCTAAAAAGAATGGAAAAATAAGAATTCTTAAAGTGCCAACTATTGCGGATAGGGCGTGGCAATGCCTAGTCTATTTCGCTCTTGAGCCAGCTCACGAAGCAACCTTTCATGCCAGGAGCTATGGGT
>JAAHGS010000152.1 GCA_010692645.1 Symploca sp. SIO2E9 | reverse complement strand
AACCTTCTACACCAAGAACATTCTGCTCAACGAAGGTTTGCGCGCCTGGATGGCACCGCAAGACCAACCTCATGAACAGTTTGTCTTCCCCGAGGAAGTTCTACCTCGTGGTAACGCTCTGTAGAAATCAGCTGGCTTTGAAAATAGGTTAGTTAGAATTTTACCCTTCTACCCCTACCAAACGGTAGGGGTTTTTTCTTCGCCCACAGAATTAAACATTACGGTTTGAACTTCCTCGCCCAGAATAGGTGAGCATTCACTCTTATTTCTATGAACTTTTCTTTTGTGTTATCTTTGGTAAGGTAACCTAGGTAGTTTAGTTATTATCGGAGGTGGTGCCTATGTCAGATAGTAGTAAAAGCATGGGTCATTTGGTTGGAGTTAGCCGGCTGCGTGCCGGGGCTGTTCTCTAGTAGTCAGCTTTGTTCTCTTCGGAGAACCTCGTTGCTCTGCTGGGCTGACCTAGAGTTTCTCCCGGCAGTCAGGTTTCAATCAAAAGACCCGCTAGACCGCTCTCACATTTAGTGTCGAGGATTCTTCCAAAACGCTACCCGTGGGAGCGGATAGTTTTTTGGGAAGTTGGCTATAAATTTCTGAATTTGTTCACTAGCACAAAAGGAAATAGAGCATGGCTAATCTACTTAGTAGTACAGAGATTCAAGAGCGCGCCAAAAAACTAGAAGGCTGGAGTGTTGAGGGGAAAAAACTAGAGCTAACTTTTAAATTTCCAGGTTTCGTTGAAGCTATAGCCTTTGTCAATCAAATGGTTGAACCTGCTGAAGCGATTCAACACCATCCTGATTTAGCAATTTCCTACAATAAGGTAACTGTGTCTTTGACAACTCATGATGCTGGTGGTTTGACGGCCAAAGACTTCGACCTAGCCCAAACCATATCTAAGTTGGTCTAACCTCCAAGAACTAGATAATCACAATAGCCTCGACACATCTAGGGGCTCATCACTGTAGGCCTCTAGGTAGTATCTCGAAGGAAGTTCTAGAAAACCTTTTTCTGTAAGATTTAGCGGAAACCTGATCAATTGATTCTCTCAGGCAGCAATTAGGGAATAATAGAGTGTAGGTAAGACCTATTGCAAAAGTAGAATTGACCCCCCTCAATCCCCCCGATGCGGTGGGAAGGACTCTTGCTCCCTCTCCTGGCAGGGGAGGGCAGGGGAGGGGTTGCTCGGGATTTATGCAAGAGGTCTGTAGAACTAAGGGCATCTGTAGCAGCGGCTACAGAGATATTATGTAGCCGCTGCTACAAAATATGAGAGTGTACCATAGTTTTGATGCCAAGAGGCGACTCTATATAGTCTATATATATAGATAAGGTGTGAGGAAAAAACTAATGATGTCTAAATTGCTGTGGAAATCTTTGCTATCTAGCCCAGCCTTACTGGGTGCAACCTGGTTAGTTTCTGCGGGTGAAGTCAGTGCTGCAGAAAGGGCAAACTTGATTACAACCGAAAATATTCCTTTTCAACAAGGCAGTCAACTTCAAACTGCCGGAATTCTAACTCAAGAACTCCAACCAAGCCTGAGTTTACATACACCAGCTTCCCCAGTTTCCCAAACAGTACCAACATTTTCCCCAAACACTACAAAAGCAGTTGAATTACCAGAGTTGGTTGCTAGCAATACTGAGCAACCGACATTAGCAACACCTAAGTCTGAAGCTTTAAATCTCTCTCCTTTGATCAGTGAGCCAGAGAAAATCCTTGCTCAAGTACCAAATGCGCCAGCAGAAACTGGTGTTTTAGAGCAAGTTAATCGCTATAGCCGCGAAGGTGGAAAGAATTCCCAAAACCAGGTTACCAATGTCTCACAGCTGCGAGATGTTTCTCCTGGAGACTGGGCATTTGAAGCACTGCGCTCTCTAGTTGAACGCTACGGCTGTATTGCTGGATATCCTGATGGCACCTATCGGGGTAATCGACCAACGACTCGCTACGAATTCGCTGCTGGTTTAAACGCTTGTTTAAATCAAATTGAGCGTCTGATCATTGAATCAGGGGACAGTTTCGACCGTTCTGACTTGGAAACTCTACAGCGTCTAGTTCAGGAGTTTGAGGCAGAATTAGCAACCCTGGGTACGCGAGTAGATAATCTTGAAGGTCGCGTAGCTTTCTTAGAAGATAACCAGTTCTCCACTACTACCAAGTTAGCTGGTGAAGTGATTTTTGCCTTCACCGACGAATTTAACACTGAGCCTGACGACGCTAGTTTTTTAGACAACAATAATACGGTTTTCCAAAACAGGGTCCGTATGGAGTTCAACAGTAGCTTCTCGGGTACAGACCGCTTGGTTACTCGTCTAGCAGCAGGTAATGCTAATTTGTTCGATATCCAAGGTGATCCTCAAGCTCCTAACGATTCCGCTTTGGGTACCCAGACTTTCAACTTGGGCAATACTGGTAACAACAATGTCATTATAGACTGGTTAGCTTACTACACTACTTTTGGAGCTTCCCAAGTTTACTTTGCTGCCACTGGCGGGATTCACAGCGATTACGTTCCCACCCTCAATCCTTTCTTTGAGGACTTTGATGGTGGTAATGGAGCCCTTTCTACATTTGCTTCGGAAAATCCGATTTATCGCATTGGCGGCGGCGCTGGTGGAGCAATTAGCCTTGGCGTTGGTGTGCTAGAGAGTGTTTTGGGACCAAGCACAATCACAGTCGGTTACTTGGCAGGACCTAATGCTAGTGCTGATCCTGATGATATTGTGTCTGGTGCTAGCGATCCTAGTGACGGGAATGGCTTGTTTAATGGTGAATATGCCTTGCTAGGACAGTTGAACATCAATATTGGTGACAGGATCGCTCTTGGTGCAACTTACGTTAATGCTTTCCATCGTGGATTAAATAGCATTTTCGATGCTGGTGGAGGGCTTGAGGGGGTTGTTGGTACTAGGTTTGCCAACGATCCTAGGGAAATCGCTAATGTACTTCCTAACAATCCTATGGTAACCAACAGCTATGGAGTAGAAGCGGCTTTCCGCCTAAGTGAGACTATTTCCATCAGCGGTTTTGGTACTTTTACTGATGTGATCATGATTGGCGCAGGAGGTGGCGAGATTTGGACCTACGGCGGTGGCGTTGCCTTGTCCGATTTAGGCAAGGAAGGTAACGTTTTAGGCATATTCGGTGGTGTACAACCCACTCTCAGAGGTCTAGATGGTAATATTCGCCCTGCTGGGGGCTTTAACCGTGACAACGCTTATCACATTGAAGGTTTCTACAAGTACCAGCTGACAGACAACATCTCAGTCACTCCTGGTGTGATTTGGCTAACTTCTCCTGGGCAGGATGAGGGGCAAGAGGATGCAATCATCGGTACCCTCAGGACTACCTTCAAGTTCTAGTAGTTTGTCAATGTCCGACGGGTTGCGGTAGTCCCCACCTTCAGTGGAGCAAGGTGGGGGTGAAGAGCGGGTGAACGAAATTTTGCGTGGGATTTGAGTTCTCCGCGTCTCCGCGTCTCCGCGTCTCCGCGTCTGCTTAATTATTTCCCCACAGCTTTTTTCGCTCACCCGTGAAGAGCAGGTCAACGGAGTCTTTCCGTTGCCCCATAGTTTTGTGGTTATGTTGACTAAACCCTACCGGACAACCGGACTATACTGGACTCATCATCAAGAACCGATTTGAATCTGTGGAACTCTCCTGCAAGACTGAATACGCACTCTTGGCACTTTTAGAGCTAGCTGCTCATTACAAGGAAGGGCGATTGCTGCAAATTAGACAAATTGCAGAGATGCAAAATATCCCTGACCGATATTTAGAACAGCTGCTAGCGACTTTGAGGCGTTGCGGATTAGTACGTAGCCAGCGTGGAGCCAAGGGAGGCTATCTTCTAGCACGGGAACCCTCGACAATTAGCCTTCTAGATGTGATCTGGTGCTTAGAAGGCTCAGACTCGAAAGCTTCTAAGAGTGAAAAAAAATCTACAACCTTAGAAGGTTCGATAGTTGAAGAAATCTGGCAGGAAGTCCAAGATCGTGCTAATGATGTACTGCGAGAATATACGCTTCAAGACTTGTGGGAGAAACGGAATTCTAGACAACAGCTAGATATTATGTATTACATCTAGAGCTGTGGTGCTCCAGTTTTATTTATAACAAGGTTTGCTAATAATTTTATTCAGGCAAAGTAGCAGATGGGATTAGCTTTCTATTTTGTTTGCTTGCTCTTACAGACAAATCCAAATAAATAGATATGTACAGGAATTATAGCAACCGACATCTCGCTTAGGACATCGTATTTTGATTCAAAGGGAACAGGGAACAGGGAACAGGTTAAACAACCTAGCATGTTTAGCTGAGAAAAGAGTATGAGTGGGCTAGCAAGCTAAACTCGCAAGCTTGTCAATCTAATGCAGAAAGGGCGTGGAGTGCAATCTCCAGGTTCTTTGACAACTGCAAGAAAAAGGTGCAAGGATTGAAAGGCTATCCCAAATTTAAGAAAAACTCTCGCTCTGTTGAGTACAAAATCACGGGATGGAACCTGTCAGAAGATAGTCAGTGTGTGGGGAATTGGTAAAGAAAAGTCTCAGTACTCGAACCCATCAATGTCCATATTGCCAGACGGTATTAGATGGAGACCACAACGCAGCAATCAAGATTCTCAACAAGGAGTGGGATGATGATAGAGCATTTTAAAGTACCGCAGGGCATACGGGAAGTTGAGTGCAACCCAAGGCGAGGTTCCCTCGCCATGGTCAAGCGCTCGCACGCTTAGGGACATCGGAACCTCTATCTGGGTGGGGAAACTCATCAACGGTAAGTTCTATGGATGAGCTAAGAATCCCCCTTTTTCTAAAAGGGGGAGTGTCAAAAACCAAAAATAACCTCGAGGGAGAGCGCGTTGGTTTTAAGCAATGGTAGGGTCACGAATCGAATTTATTCCGACGATACTTTGGCAAATGTTTTTGTTGTAAAATAATTCTAGGTATCAAAGGGGTTAAGCAATTAAAGGAGGTGATATTTCTGTACGGATGCCAACAAATAATGCTTCATCCCGATCAATTAGAAAAAGAGATTTTGAGCTTCATTTGTCAACAAGCCAACAAGCTAGTCAATTGCAGTACATATTTGTTGAGGCAAGCATTTTTCACCTTTGGTCAAGTAGAACATGATGCCTATTCTCTCCACGCGGAACTTAAAGACAATCCTCATTTTAAGATTTTGAGGTCAGCAGTTGCTCAGCAGGTACTCACAGGAGTAGCTGAATCCTTCAAGTCCTATAAAGAGTTGACAAATAAGTTCTTTAAAGGAGAAATATCAGATAAACCCAAGCTGCCCAAATATCCTAAAAAAGGGGGCTTGGCTACTATTTCATACCCTGCCAGATGGGTATCATTTGACCAGGAAACAGGTCAGGTCTCACTTAGTCTGGGCAAGACATTTAAGGAGTGGTTTGAAATTGAACACATTCAAGTGCCACCTCCCTATGGACTTCGTGTCAAAGACATTGCCGAGATTCGGATTCTACCTAGAAATGGCTGTTTTTACGCTGAATACACTTACAAAATGCAGCCACAAATTGTGGATTTATCAGACAAGGCTTTAGGTATAGATCCAGGTTTGAACAACTGGTTAACCTGTGTTTCTACTGACGGAGACAGCTTTATTGTCGATGGCAGGAAAGTTAAAAGTCTTAACCAGTGGTACAACAAGCAAGTGGCTAAACGAAAAAAGAACAAAGCTCAAGATTACTGGGATGAGAAACTAGCTCAACTATCAGAGCGTCGTAATCGCCAGATGAGAGATGGGGTCAACAAAGCAGCAAGATTAGTAATTAACTACTGCTTAAGTCATGAGATTGGCACGATTGTCTTTGGCTGGAACCAAGGCAATAAAAACCGTATGGAAATGGGCAAAAAGAACAACCAAGAGTTTGTAGGAGTGCCTACCGCTAAACTCAAAGAACCTATAGCTCAGTTATGCCAACAGTATGGATTAAAATTTATCGAAAGCGAAGAGTCCTACACCTCAAAGAGCAGTTTTTTAGACGGAGATTTCCTGCCAAAATTTGGTGAAAAACCCGAACGGTGGAAGCCATCCGGAAGACGAGTATCTAGAGGTATGTATCGGACAAAAAATGGCACTGAAGTTAACGCAGATATTAACGGCGCTGCCAATATTTTATGTAAAGTAGAGACACAGTTAAGTGTGAACTTAGCCAAGGTCTGTAGGGCATTTTTGAGGAGTGCCTACCAGATATAAAATCTGGGAAACTCTCGCCAAGGAGCGTCATTTTAATGCGCTCCGCAGCAACCGCTTGAATCCTCGTCGTTTTAACGCGAGGAGAGGTCAATGATTTCTATATAGCTACTCGCAAGAGTGAGAAAATTGGGAGGAAACTCTGCTCACTGCTAACAAATAAGTCCCTCGCTCAAGACAAAAATACTCTCAGAAGATGTGGTTTGATCACTAACGTAACTACAAACTTTAAAAATAGCGCCAGGATCGTGAAACCACATCGCTAACAACTAACAACTTTTGAAAGTCATGCGAATTGCTCAAGATATTACACAACTAATTGGTCGAACACCTTTAGTACAGCTCAACCGCATTCCCCAAGCAGAAGGCTGTGTAGCTCGCATTGTCGCCAAACTAGAGGGCATGAACCCTGCAGCTTCTGTTAAAGACCGCATTGGGGTCAATATGATTAATAAAGCTGAACAGGAAGGACTAATTGCTCCAGGTAAAACATTGTTAGTGGAACCTACCTCTGGCAACACTGGCATTGCTCTAGCGATGGTTGCTGCAGCGAAGGGTTACCAGCTGATTTTGACCATGCCAGAAACTATGAGCATGGAACGACGGGCAATGTTGGGAGCTTATGGTGCTCAGCTGGAGTTGACGCCAGGTACTGAGGGCATGAGTGGTTGTATTCGTCGAGCGCAGGAGATTGTGGATACGACGCCCAATGCCAAAATGCTGCAACAATTTAGCAACCCAGCTAACCCGCAAATTCACCGGGATACGACAGCTGTAGAAATCTGGGAAGACACTGAAGGGCAAGTAGATTTCCTGGTAGCTGGTATTGGTACTGGCGGTACAATTACAGGTGTTAGTGAAGTCCTCAAAGCTAGGAAACCAAGTTTTAAAGCGATCGCTGTTGAACCAGCTAGCAGCCCAATTTTGTCTGGAGGTTCTCCAGGACCGCACAAAATCCAAGGTATCGGTGCTGGTTTTATTCCCGAAGTTCTGAAAGTTGAGCTACTTGATGAAGTGATTACTGTTACTGATGAGGAGGCAATTGCCTATGGTCGTCGCTTAGCCCGTGAAGAAGGATTACTTTCTGGTATTTCTAGTGGAGCAGCACTTTGTGCTGCCATTGAGGTAGCTAAGCGCCCCGAAAATGAGGGGCGTCTGATTGTAATGATTCAACCTAGTTTCGGGGAACGTTACTTGAGTACTTCCCTCTTCCAAGATCCAGAACTGCGAGTGACAGCTGTTTTGAGTTAGTTTTAAGGTTAGTTTGGATTGAATAAGGGCGCAAAAGTTTTTGCGCCCTTACAGCTTAAAGGTTGTACTTTTAAGAAGAACTGGCACAATTGTAGTTTCAACTAATGAGTCGTTTGTGTTGATTCTTCTGTGCTGAAACTACGCCTACAGTGACGAATAGATATCTCCAATAATTATGCTAGAACCCTCATGCTAGCGCTCCCAAATCAAGGTTTCTAGAGATGTCTAATCAATAAAGTTCTGCCACCAGCTCAGTTTCTACCATTAAACAACCTGCGAGCATGCAAATGTCACAGATAACCCACTACGAAATTCTAGATGTCAGCTTTCAAGCCACAACAGATGAAATTAAACAAGCTTACCGACGCCTGGCTAAGCTCTTTCACCCAGATAGCAAAAGCAAGAGTGCTGATCCTGAGAAGATTATTCTAGTTAATGCTGCTTACGAAGTCCTCGGAGACCCTCAACGCCGCCGCTGTTACGACCAACAGCTGCGCTACTGCCAGTTTCAATCAGAACACCGCAACCGACAGCAGCGAACAGCCGATGCTCAAAACAACTACCAGCGTTATCGTTACACTTCAAAGCATGCCGATGCACATCTGAGCGATTGGTTTAAGCAGGTATACAGACCAGTCAATCAATTGATTAGCCATATCGTCAACCCTTTAGAAGCACAGCTCAATGAACTCTCAGCTGACCCTTTTGATGACGAACTCATGAGCCAATTCCAGCTCTATCTGGAAGATTGTCGTTACTACCTTGATCAAGCTCAGTTAGTATTTGCTTCCCAACCTAATCCCTCCAATCTTGCTGGTGCTGCTGCCAATCTCTACTACTGTCTCAATCAGTTGGGGGATGGAATCGAAGAGTTAGAGTTTTTTACCCTCAACTACGACGACTATTACCTGCATACTGGTCAAGAACTCTTCAGAATTGCCAATAATTTGCGTTGCGAAGCTCAAGAAGCTGTCCAAGATATTGCTTAAAGATTTCAAAAGATTACAGATATTTTCATAAATTCTCTGAGTTGTCTGTAAATTGTTATAATACTTCATTTGTCCTGGAGACAAATCCAGTTTATGCAACTTCAGAGTTTCTGATTCATCAGGCAGAACAATTGAAGCTCTAAGACCAAATCAAAGATTATGGTCGCAGTACCTCGGAGGTTTCTTGATGGAATGCATTGTTAAGCGCCGCTCTCAGTTCTCAGCTAGTCACCGATATTGGTTACCAGAACTTAGCGAAGCCGAGAACATGCAGCGATTTGGTAGAAGTGCCAATTTTCCTGGACATGGACATAACTATGTTCTGTTCATCTCTCTATTAGGTAAACTCGATGAGTATGGCATGGTGCAAAACTTCTCATATGTGAAGCAAGTAATCACACGGGAAGTAATCAACCAACTCGACTACGCTTATCTCAATGAGGTTTGGCCAGAATTTCAACAAACTCTACCCACTACTGAAAACGTTGCACGAGTAATTTGGCAGCGATTGGTTGGTTACTTGCCACTAGCTAGTATTCAACTATTTGAACATCCAAAACTTTGGGCCCAGTATCAAGGAAACGGCATGGAAGCATATATCACCATTGGTACCCACTTTAGCGCTGCCCATCGGCTAGCTTCTCCTCACCTCAGTTACCAAGAAAACTGCAAAATTTACGGAAAATGTTCTCGTCCCCATGGTCACGGACATAACTATCACCTTGAGGTAACAGTCAGAGGGGAAATTGAACAGCGCACTGGTATGATTGTCGATTCAGAAGCATTACAAAGAGTAATAGACAACTATATAGTTGAACCACTTGATCATACTTTTCTTAACAAAGATATTCCTTACTTTGCCGAAATTGTTCCTACGGCAGAAAATATTGCTATCTATATCCGCAATTTGTTGCACCAGCCTATCCAAGAATTAGGTGTTTTACTCTACAAAGTGAAATTGAATGAAAGTCCCAATAACTCCTGCGAAGTCTACTGTGGTGAACCTTCTTCTTTATCGGCAGCTACACAGAGGCGTGAACTAGTTTTGGCTGATCTATAAAGTTAGCAATTTCTTTAATAAAGATTTACATGATTGTAGGTCTAAAATGAGCTCCTTTGAAATAGAAGCTTATTGACAACAATACGTTAGAGCGACAAGCTTAGTAAGGGAAGTCTTGCTGGGTACAATAGCCTCCGGATGATTAGCAATTACTTATGTAGAGATCTAAGACCCTAGCTTCAATTATTGGGTTATAACCGACTTGTAATAAAGGCATTCTGGATTTTAGCAAGTCGTTATAAAACTTTTGGTAATATGGGCAGAAGCTACTCAGCCTGTAATTGTACCCATCTGCTTCGCTCAAATTAGCAAATGTCCTATTTTTAAACGGTGGAGGAAATATGGAATCAGAGCAAAAATCTGAATATACCCCAAAAGAGGAAGCTCCCAAGGTCGAAAAGCCAAAAGTAGACGTGAAAGTTGACCAACCTGGTGCACTAGCGACAAATAAAACTCCTCCTACTAACGCATCAACAGAACAACAGTGGCAGGAATGGGTGCAACCCGTTGTTGATTTTTTGTCACAGCTGCCAGAGTATACATCAGGATTTGTTCAAAGATATCAACAGCCGCTAATTGTTCTAGCGCTGCTGCTATCAGGTGTAGTCACCCTCAAGATAACGCTGGCGGTACTCGATGCAATCAATGGCATTCCGCTACTAGCACCCATCTTTGAACTAGTGGGAATTGGTTACACTGGCTGGTTTGTTTGGCGTTACCTACTAAAAGTAGAGACACGCCAAGAGTTATCAGAGGAGTTTAACGTCCTCAAAGGACAAGTTGTGGGCAAAGATTCCAAACAAGGATAGTTAAGACTTGCCTATCAAGATAATCCCCTGTTAGCAGTTATCTGGTTTCACGGGGGATTTTTCAATTAGCTTGCTCCGGCAATTCATCTTTCTTCGCGGTAGGAGACTCTCGCTTTCAGCGACGAGACGTGCGACATAAACGCCTGGGGTTTCCCCAGGCGACGCGCACTCGCCGAATGCCGCGCCTCCACATAGTTGTACAATTGAGAAATACCGAAGCGCGAAAACACGGCGCAGCAGGTATTAGCACCTTGAAAAACTAGGTTTAGGGGGTTCCGGCTAGAAATGCAAAGCTTGGGAAAAAACCTAAGCAACAAGTACCAAGTCTTGTGAGACTCCGTACCGCAGGGCTTGCGGAATCGGGACTCTGCAATGGGTCCAAAGTCTGTGGACATAACGTAAGACGGGGACATAACTAACGTCAGTTGGTAGTGTACGCAGATGTGGAAGAAGCAGAAACCTAAATCGCGAGGTTTAGGAATCCCGCGAAACACGCGCTGGGAGGATGTCAACTTACCTATTACCCCGGAATTGGGAAGCCCCAACTTTAGCGAAGCAAGTTGGGGTACTTCACGTTTAGTTCTCTGGCGATTTGAGCTGACAAGCAAAATGTTTATCAACGATGGTGCTTATCTGTTGAGAGTCAACCTTGGTATAGCGAGATTTGTCAGGCATTAAAACCATAACAGGTCCTTTCTTGCACTGTTTTTGACAGCCAGTAGTTTTAATAGTCACCTGTTCATGTAATCCCCGAGTACGCAAAAAATCCGTTACTGCCTTGTGAACATCACCAGCACCACGCTTGCGGCAAGAAGATTTTTGACAAAGCATTACACATGCCTTGCTTCGAGAAGACTTTGTGGGAGTAACCTGAGGAACATCAATTACTGAGCTACATTGAAACTGTTGTTGATTGGGAGACTTCAGTTTTACGTGATCAGCCTTAAGCTTTAATTCTCCAGTTTTCTTTTTAAGCTTCTGTTTACCAGAAATCTCTAGCCATTGTCCAGGTTTAAGTACTTCACGTAGGTAAGCACGCAACTCCTTTGATACTTTTATATAGCGTTCCCCCTCTGAGGTCTCTATCCATAGGAGCTTTGGCTGTTCTTTAGCGGCATCGGCAAAACCTATGAACCGCCCCTCCAGGCTAAATGGTGAGGTTTTCGATTCTTCTTTTAACTTAACCATATCTGAATATATTTTAGATCTACATATACTAAAAGTAGCTCTAACTGACAATAAATATCATCTATATTACTTAATATTTATTATTATAATCGAAATTTCAGTTCATAATGACTTGTGTTAAACTTATCGTCTAAGTGTTAAAATCAGTGGGCTGTTATTTTTTGTTAGCAGTAAATTGTCAGGCCTCGGGCTTATATAACCGAGCTCTCATATTTTATTTGGCAGCAGCAAGTTGGTGAGAGAGAGCAATCACCCTTGAAGTTTGAAGTTATTAATTGTTGACTCCTTACCAGCAGTTGCACCCTTGGTAGAGTAATAATTTAGGAAGCCCCTCGCAAAGCTTGGGCTGCCAAATAAAGCTTACTCCACTCCCCTATTACCTGATTGTTTTTCAGTTTCAACTCTTTGGCAATTGCTTCCGGGGTACTACCTGCTTTCAATTTCTCCAGTAAATCCCGCTGAAGGGGGGTCAGGCTCTGTAGATATTCTTGCCACTGTTTAGATGTTAACCCCAGGTTATGTTCGCTCAGGGACGTTTGTAGCCAACTGGCGACTAATTCCGGCTTCCCTTTAATCGAGAACACTCGAATTGCATGGTAACTGATTTTTTCCCGAAGTCGATAAACTTCCTTGACTGGTTTATTCAAGGCGCGGGCAATTTCCTCCTGAGACTTTCCTTTGAGGTAGAGTCGCAGCCATTTGGCTGCCTCTGGACCCAAGTTGTCTCTCAAATAAGACTCAAATTCCTGCTTTACAGACATTCGCAGCACCTGTTGCTCTTCCCAAGCTTGGTTGTCTTGATAATCTACAATCGCCTGGGTATCTAGCAGACTCACAGAGGTATCCATATCCTCTAAGGTTACTGATTCTGACACTAGCCGCACCCTGTCTCCCTCCGGTACATGAGTCATACCGGCACGTCCAGAACGACGCAGAAAATTCACAAAACGATAAACTAGCAAAGGCTGATTGCGAATCGGGCGCAGACAATATTCCTCAATACTAGTGAGTAATAAGGCTTCCCGCAGACGAATATCTTCAGTACACTGCGCAATCCAGGCGATTTGCTTTTGGATGTAGCGATCGCTATTTAATAATTCCTGAATTATTTCTTGCAAGACATCTACAACTGCCCTCTGCCTGTCGCGACTTAGACAAACCCAAGTGCGGATTTTGTTGCGTAAGGTCACTAAACTAGCTAGACGATTGGTTAAATTGCGATAGGCTCGCTCTGGTCCTACTCCTAAGTAGCGCTGTCGCAAGATGCGGTAGCGATAATCCATCGCTTGCTTAGCAATCGCTAGTTGATTTGGTTTCAGGGTGTCAAAGTGATCTGTGTTGTTTCCCAGTAACCACCACGTAATAGCTTTTTTCATGGCTTGACTCAAGTTTGGGCAATCACTGGCTAGGCGCAAATGCCATTCTTGCTCGAGTTCCTCCGCCAACTTGCTCATGAGATTGAACTCCTCGAACCCCTGCTTTAAAATTTGCATGACAACCCTCTCTCGCTAGTACTAACTTCTGTTGGTAGCGGCCGCTCTTTATTTGAGCATTTCTTGTGATAGATGACGGTGATCGCTCTTATACTGCATTTGCTACAGCAATCACACTGGTGCTTTGACTTCAATCAATGATTGATAAAGATCGGGATCAGCTTTTGGAGTGCTTTAGATCACAATATTTAGAAAAATTTAATCACCTCTAACCACAGTTAAGTTTAGCCAATTTAATAAAGACTTACCTATATAAGTCTCACAGAAGTTTATGAAAAATATGCAAGTGGAATCCATCTAATGGTTATTGACAAATTGCTCGATCACAGTAGCTTTGGTGGGTAAAGCTGCCGTCAGCACTTCATTACCTGTCTGTGTAACCAAAACATCATCCTCAATACGAATACCCCGGACATCGGCAAACTGGTTAAGACGCTCCCAATTAACAACATCCTGATATTTTGAGCGCAACTTAGGTTCATGTAAAATTGCAGGCACTTGATAAAAACCAGGTTCTATTGTTACCAGCATTCCAGTTTGTAAGGGTCGATGCAATCGTAGAAAACCTAAGCCAAAGCGTAGGCTCCTAACTCTTCCTTTCTGATAACTCGCCAAATCTCCCAAATCTTCCATATCGTGGACATCCAACCCCAGCAGGTGACCGACACCATGGGGAAAGAATATGGCATGGGCATCCATTTCTACCAAATCCGAAGCTTTGCCTCGCAAAATGCCCAAATCCACCAATCCCTGAGCAATTACAGTTGCCGCCAGCAGGTGAATGTCTAGATATTCAATGCCGGGGCGGACTTTAGCAATACAGGCATCATGAGCTGCTAAGACAATCTCATAGAGATCGCGCTGGGTAGGGGAAAATTTGCCACTAACCGGCCAGGTGCGGGTGATATCGGCTGCCCACCCCATCTCGGTTTCAGCACCTACATCAGCTAGTAGCAAGTCCCCTGCTTGCAGTGGGTGTTGATAGTGATGGTTGTGGAGTACCTGACCATGAACAGTGACAATACTGCCATAGGCACAGCTCAGGTTGTGGGCAATAATCACGCCCTCCATGACACTGCGCACCAAGGCTTCCGAAGGATGTTGTGTTCCCAAGCCTCTAGTTTGGCTTGCCCTCATTCCAGCTTGATGAGCTTCAATCGTAACTGCTGCAGCTTTTCGCAACTCTAATAAGGCACCAGCATCGTGGCACAAGCGCACAGCAGCAATCGCTTTGGCTAAATCCAGGTCAATACCTGTGGGACCATCCGCTGGTGACACTGGTCGATTGAGAATTTGGGTCTGTTGCCAATAAGTAGTTACATCCTGAACGGCAACAGTAGCTGCACCATCTGAGTGTGATTGTAGTTCTGAGAGATTAAAGACAGCATCAGCCCCAATTTTTTGGGCCATTTCCTCTCTTGTTGGTGTCTCTCCATGCCAGAGTTTACTGTTAGCTGCAGCTTCATCCATAAATAGTTCTAAAGATGTTCCCTGGAGACGAATTGCCGCATTTTCTAGCGGTAGACCTGCAAAATAAAGGAAATGACTACTGGCACGAAAAGGGTAAGGATTGGCGGCAAAGTTGCGTGCTATCGAGCGCCCCGACCAAAGAATTACGGGAAAATCAATCAGCTTGGTCAAGCGCTGACGTCGTTGGCGCAGAGTAGTTGCCAGGGAAGTATGATTGCTGTAAGCTTCCATCTTAGACCTCTTAAAAAAGTCAATTTTTTTGAAATTGTTGTAGTAAAAGAATCCTGTTGTAGGAGATTAACACAACATCTTCAACAACAGCAGCAATTATTCGGTGTCATCGTCGTCAGTTGTATCTATTCCTTCGAGTTCATACTTGAGTTCAGCTTCGGAAGGGGAATTTTCTAGCTTCTGCTGAGTTTTTGGTGCCATAGGTTTAGATGGACTTCCTGGCTCTGACTTTCCACAAGCAGTGAGTGTGAATTTGCTAGTAAATAGCACTAATGCTAGGGTAGCTAATTTGCTCCCAATTGATAGTTGAGATTTCACGATTTCTAGAAATATCAATTGTGACGAACCCAACCTCAAGTCTGCGGCTATGACCTGGGCTTCTTTTCCTTGAGGAGATTTTTAAGTTGACGACAGCAAGGATTAGGCTCCAAAATCTTGTCTCCATAGCAACTTAAAGTGGCAATAATCGCCCCTCGTTTAAACAGTACCAGTTTCATTTGTTCAGAAATACCTGGATTTTTTGCAAATTCAGCATTTTGAACATTTGCTCCCCTCAAGTCAGCATCGCGGAGGTTGGCACTACGGAGGTTGGCACCACTGAGATTAGTAAGATTGAGATTTGCGCAGATTAGCCTAACTCTAGCCAAATTGGCGTAACTAAGGTCAGCAAGGATAAGGTCAGCACCACTGAGATCAGCATTAGTTAGATTTGCGTGATTGAGGTTAGCGCGGAGCAAATCAGCATAGTTAAGCTTTGTGTGTTTCAGTTCAGCATTACTGAGGTTTGCACGGAGTAGGTTAGCACCTTCTAAGTTAGCTATATTTAAATTAGCGCCAATAAGGTTGCTGCCCCTGAGTCTGGCTTTATTGAGTTTGGCATGAGTGAGGTTGGCTTCGTTTAAGTTAGCACCACTGAGATCAGCGCCACTGAGATAGGCTCCGCCGAGGTAGGTACGAATGATGTTGGCTCCTCTGAGGTTAGCATTTCTGAGATCAGCACGACCCAAGTTTGCTCCCCTCAGTTTGGCGTTACTCAAGTCGGCATGGTAGAGTTTAGTACCTCGGAGGTCGGCACCTCGAAGGTCAGCATTACTGAGATTAGCACTTCTAAGATTAGCACCTCTGAGGTTAGTATCGCTGAGGTTGGCACAGTCCAAGTCAGTGCCTCGGAGATCAGTACCTCTAAGGTTAGCTCCCCTGAGATTAGTCTTGCTAAGATTAGCACCCC
>JAAHGS010000151.1 GCA_010692645.1 Symploca sp. SIO2E9 | reverse complement strand
GACTTGAGAGCTTTTCCCCCCCCCTCCCCCCCTCTCCCCATCTCCGTGTCTCCCCCTCTCCCCCTCTCCCCATCTCCGTGTCTCCCCCTCCCCCCCTCTTCCTTCAAAAAGGTGTACCTCATCAGCTTGAGAAGCACTATATCAGCAGCTATGTATCATAATTTTCAGAGACTTGAATCCTTAGAAAGAAACTCAATTTGGGGTATTAATGGGTCTTGAACAATGCCAATACCAGTAAAACCCCACCTTTGGAGCAAGCCTTTAATCTGAGTTCCCGAAACTGCCTCTACAGCAAAACGGTCAGATACATCACTACCGTGGGTATTAAGATAGCTAAGAGCATCAAAATGTTCCTTAAACATCAACAGATAGCTCTTGGCAGTTGAGTCATCACCATGATCCACCTGGGCAACCAGATAGCGACCGTCAGCTTGGGAGCGAATCAGATAATATAGTTGGGAGATCATTAAGAACCGCCATATTTTAAAGAGGGGGGGATGGGGAGAGGGGGAGATGGGGAGATGGGGAGAGGGGGAGATGGGGAGAGGGGGAGATGGGGGGATGGGGAGACAAGGTCACTTAAGATTTTCGAGACGAATTCGAGGATCAACAACTTTGAGTAGTAAGTCTGCCAATAAATTCCCTACAATTAGCATCAGAGCACTCATAATCAAACTTGCCATCACTAGATAGAGGTCTTGGGCAATTACTGCTTGCAAAGTTAAACGCCCTAGACCAGGCCAATTGAAGAAATACTCTGCAATAAAAGCTCCGCTGAGTAAACTAGCAAACTCAAAACCGAGGATGGTAACCAGGGGATTAATGGCATTGCGGAGGGCATGAACATAGAGTACTCGGTTTTCTGGGAGTCCCTTGGCGCGGGCTGTCTGGATATAATCTTGACGCAGAACGTCTAGCAACTCTCCTCTGGTAATTCTTTGTAAACCGGCAAAACTAGTAATCGAGAGGGCAATTGTCGGCAAAATCATATGCCAGCCAATATCCAAAACTTTGCCAAGTGGCGATAGATCTGCGTAATTGATACTGGTCATACCACCAACAGGAAATAGAGGAGTAGTATACTGTGCCAAGATTAGTAGTAACAAAGCAAAAATAAAGCTGGGAAAGCCCTGCCCTGTATAGCTAATTACTTGCAGAAATCGGTCAATCCAGCGATTTTGATTAACAGCGGCGATAATTCCCAAAGGAATCGCTAGAGCCCAGGTAAGGATGATTGAAGCAATTGCTAGCAGCAAGGTGGCAGGGACTCGCTCTGCTAACAGAGAGGACACAGAGCGAAAATAGACAAAACTTGTGCCAAAATCACCCTCACTAATAACTTGCCATAGCCAACGCCAATACTGAATATATCCAGGCTGATCCAAGCCAAATTGTTGTTTGAGTTCCTCAATTCGTTCTGGGGAAATTTGCGGATTTTGCCTGAGGGTGTCCAGGTAATCTCCTGGTGCCAATTGAATAATTGCAAAACTGAGAGCAGATGCTAGCAGTAAGGTTAAAATTGCCTGTAACAGTCGCTTGAGTATATAGAGAAAGGTTTCACTTGTAACCAGCCTGGTGAGCAGATACCAAGAATTACTGAACCGATTCCGAATTGAAGAATCCCTAGTAGAAGTTGTCATTGAATTTCCCGCTGGAGACTCCCGTTAACCCTTGGGGGTATAAAGGTGAGAGGAAAGCGGGGCGGGGGAGAGCCACTTTCCTTGAACATTCTTACATAACTCAGACTATATAGGCGAAATGCAAGCTGAGAATTCCTAATACTCAACCAAACTCACAACTGGCACATTAGGCAGTTTCTGACGTCCGCCTAAATCTCGCAGCTCAATAATAAAGCCAAAACCCACCAGAAAACTGCCAGCCTCTTCCACCAGCTTAGCGCTAGCGGCAGCAGTTCCACCTGTAGCAATTACATCATCAACAATCAAAACGCGACTTTCAGGCTCAAAGGCATCTTGATGCACTTCTAATTGATCAGTACCGTATTCGAGTTCATATTCAACTGCATATACGGCTGCCGGCAATTTGCCAGGTTTGCGGATAGGAATAAAGCCAGCTTGTAGTTGATAAGCTAAGACTGGACCAAAAATAAAACCTCTCGATTCCATTGCTGCGACGTAATCAACTTCAATGCTGGAATCTTGGAATTTTTGGGCAAGGGTATCAACTGTATAGCGCAGTCCTTCACGATTGCGCAGGAGAGTAGTAATATCCCGAAATAAAATTCCTGGTTTGGGAAAGTCTGGGATATCGCGAATCAGAGATTTTATATCCATTAGCAGTTGAATTCACTTTTAAGGTGTAGAAAGACTTCCGTGGAATTACCCAAGGGCATTATCGACTAATCTGAGTTGGGATTGTTTTGGGAAGTCAGCATTTACTGTGCTATAGGTCGGTTATAGATATTGAATGGTACCCCCCTACTACAGGGATAGGGATTCGCCGTTCATTGTTGATTGTTGATCGTTGATTACTCATTGTTAATGGCAATCAACTATGAATCAATCAGCTGGCGGCTTTTCTCCTTAGCCTGCCATAGATGGGGACAATCGCCGATTTCCCGTAGATAATTTGATTTTCTGCTGTTAATCCTGTTTTGCTGGTCATTCTTTAGAAATATGCAATACACTTACGATGATACGCTTCCAAGCATTCTGGTCAAACAGGGGATTCCTCTGATCCAAGTCAAGGCAGTTGCAAGGCTATCTGTACCTAGACATATACATATAAATAGCGAGTAGATGGTTACACCCAAAAGACTAGAATTTTCTCCCTGTTAAGGTAAAACTCGTTAATTGCTAGTGTCAATGATTCTTGCTGTAAGCTTAATGCCGACAAACACTCCCACGGTTTCCTCAAAGCCGATGATTTTAGATAGTCTACCCGATCCGCCAGTTTCAAATCGGCTGTGTCCGCCACGAACAAGGCAGCAGATTGACCTAATTCTACTCGCTATTGAAGCTCTGGAACTGGGAGGTTCAGAAGCTATGCTGTATGCGGCAAAAGAACTCGAACTCCAGGATATTATCACAAACCGTGTTGTGCTGTGGCGTCTGCGTTGCACCAATCCTTGGCGGCGTTCTTATACTCGTCGTCCTCTACAGTTAGAGGAAGCTAAGGCAATGGTAGTGATTACTTCTCATTTAGCGCGAAGGATGACAGTTTTGATCCGGCAGCTGTTGATGGCTTATCAACAACTGTGTGAAAAGCAGCTGCCACTAGAACACCATTTACGCTTATCTGAGTATTTGGAAAGGTTTAGGACTCATTTCCGCAGCCGGATGAATCCGCGACGAGCCAAGGTGACAGCCTACAGCTCTGATGAGAAGTTAAATGAGCTGGCGTTGTCGCTGTTGAATCAGTTGCTATTTTGTACAGGAACCTCTGGAATGCAAAGATTTTGGAGCAGTCTATTTGATGGAGAAGTAGCATGACAATTCGGCGTCAGTACAGTTTGCCCAACTGCACGCTTATCTTAGAGGGGTTGAGCGATTCTGTGGCAGCAGTTGGTACGACAGTGGATGCTCGACCATTAATGACTATTCTGGTTAATGCAGAATGTCATTTTGTTGGTGAAGCCCAACCCCTCAGCGGAGGCAGGGAATTTCTCGAAAGCTTATTGAGGGCTGTCAGTGCTTATGCTCAGGAATTCTTGTCTGAGATACCTCATCCCATCTCCCACGGTGATCAGCCAGCTCTGGTAAAGTTGCAGAAGGTAGAAGGCACAAACTTGCACCGCCTGAGGCTGCTTAACATCTCTGAGCAAGAGTCTGGTACTGGGAAGGCGCTACCGGGAACAGTGGTTATAGCACCAGGGAAAACTGTGCAGATTGATTTAACACCTGTGCAGCTATTTGACTTAGTGGAAGCTATCGACCAGTTTTTGGCTGATAGCCGCACCCTGCCTGATTTAGGTATTAGCTTGCAGCCAGTTTCCAGACGCTATCGGCAAGCAGATCAACCAATAGTCGAGCGAGCAGCACCAGCCGCACTAGGAATGACAGGTTTGGCTGTGGCAGCGAGTGCTTTGTTCCTGTTGCCTACCCCAGAGGTACGCGAACCTGAAGTTCCAGAAACAGAGCCGGATTCACGTGAATTAGGCTCACAGAGCTCTGAAGATGAAACTCTCTCGGCAGCAACGCCGACACCAACACCACCAGAAACATTAATTTCGCCGGAAACAGCAAACCCGATAACAACCCCTGAAGCTAGCGAGATTGAGCAAACTCCACTATCAGCTAACCAATTGAGGGAAGTTATTAAAGAAACCTCGGAAATTACTGATCCTACAGAGCTAGGTTACTTGAAACGGAACCTCCACAAACAGCTTTATCAGTCTTGGCGAAATCGCAGAGCTTTGGAACTCGATTCTGCATATCAGGTGACAGTTGGCAAAGATGGAGCAATTATTGGCTACAAGCCAGTTAAAGGCACGCCGGTTGATGCTGCTCAGAAAACTCCTCTAAGTGAGTTGCTCTATATTCCGAAGACGGGGGGTAGTTCTCCCCAAGAATCCTATGCTCTATTTTTAGCGGTGTTTACTAAAGAGGGTAGCCTAGAGGTTAGTCCTTGGCATGGATTTCGAGGTAAAGCTACTTTAGGTGAGCAAATTACTCAAGGGACTGTCATTGAGGATTTGCAAGCTAAACTATACGAACGAGTTAATGAAAAATGGGACAAAAACTCAACCTCTACTCAGGATTTAGTTTATCGGGTTGCTGTGACTGAGGATGTGGAGATTGTTGACTACCAGCCACGAAATCAAGCTGCTTGGGATTATGTCGAGCAAACTCCCATTGAAGGGTTACTCAATCCGAAAGCAGCTGGGATTGGTAGTAAGGAGACTGGGTTAGTACCACAAAAACCCTTAGCTCAATTTCGAGTGGTGTTTAAGCCAGATGGTGATTTGGAAATTACTTCTTTAAATTGATTCAACTAAGTTGCTCAAGCAACTGAGCGACTTCTGTAAGGGCGTACAGCTGTACGCCCCTACTAATACAAAAGGTAGCGCATTTATAATAATTTAAACAGACTTAGCTGTAAGTGCCATGACCATCGAGCAAGAGCAGAATCAGTCACAAGCAGATGATTCTAGTAAAAATTTAGATGTTACCAAGTCTCCAACAGCTACTACCAATAAACCAAAGTGGTGGTTATGGTTAAGTGCGATCGCTATTTTTGTTGGAGGAATAATAGTCTGGCGTTCGGTTTCTCCTTGGCAACAATCTTCAGTCGAGGCAACAAACAATATCGAGCAAGCACGACTAACAGTACGAACTGTTCCTGTGAACTTAGAACCAATTCAAGCCTGGAGTTATGGTGATGGTTTCGTTAATGCCATAGTCAAAAAACATCTTACTTTTCAGGCAGAAGGCACTATTGAATATCTCAAACAAGTTAATGGTAGAGACTTGCGAGAAGGAGACAGGGTAAGAAAAGGGGAGTTATTAGCTAGAATTGATCGCCGCAAGTATGATGCAGATATTACTGTGGCGGCAGCAGGACAAATCGAAGCTAAAAACCAAGTTCTTAATGCCGTTTCTAGTCTCAGACAAGCAGAAGAATCTTGGCAACAAGCTAAGGCAGATTTGCAGAAAGCCAAGACAGACCAAGCTTTTGCCCAAGCAGACTTCAAAAGGTATCAAGAACTAGCAGCAGAAGGGGGAATACAACAGCGAGAAGTAGATGTTAGACAGACAGATTATGAAAATGCTCAAGCGGCGGTAATTGCAGCAGAAGCTGGGGTACGTTCGGCTCAAGCCCAAGTAGAAGCGGCTAAAACCCAGGTAGAAACTGCTGAATCTGGTGTACAGTCGGCTAATGCAAGATTAACTCAAAGTAATTTAGATAGTGAAGATACAGAACTGATTGCCCCTTTTGATGGTGTTATTGCTCGTCTCAATATCCGCAAGGGAGAATATTGGACTCCCCAATTAGTTAATGTTGCTGGTGACTACCAGGGGATTATTGAAAGATTACCAATTATTCTTATCGATCCCAATCGCTTTGAAGTTGAGGTGGATTTGCCAGCTTTTCAGGGAGCCCAAGTAAAACCGGGGCAAAGAGCTTTTATTATTCTTGATCGCGATCGTTCTAAGGCAAATTCGGGGACCATTACAGGTCAAGATTTAATGAAATTAGCTAGTGCTCAAGGAACTGTGTTTTCTGTGAGTCCCTCAGTTTCTCCTGGAGAGCGTTCAGTTCGTGTTACCATCCGCATTAATCAAGGATTTACTAATGTTAAAGATGGTGAACAGGTATCTGCTTGGATAGCCACAGAAGAAAAAGATAGTGCAATTGTTGCACCGTTTAATGCTTTTGTTTTTCGTGACCTTCAGCCTTATGTCTTTGTGGTTAATGAAACGGTCGGTATTGTTGAGCAAAGGGCGATTAAACAGGGAATTGAAGGGTTAGCTAAACAGGAAATTATTGAGGGAGTTAAGCCAGGGGAAAAGCTAGTTACAGAAGGTAAAAATCGTCTAGTTAATGGTGCACCTGTAGAAATTATTACCCAATAACTACAAGGTTATGCAGCCTGTTAATAAATTTAAGACACTGCCTCATAACAAATACACTCAATTGTTAGTCGTCTTAATCACTAACTTTGTACTTGATCCGTTTCTGCGTGGCGTGACTGGTCAATTATTCTCTTCTGGAATTTTGCTATATGCCATCATTATTATTATTAGAACTTTTTCCCTTCGCCAAAAACTGTTCCGAATATATTTTAGTGTTGCAATATTAGCTTTTGGACTAGAGACTGTGACTCGGTTGGGCTGGTATAGCCCGGAAGCTATATTTTTTTTGTTCTTCGTCCAAGCTGTATATACTATTTATTTAGGTGCGGCTGCATTCTTAATTTTGCGAGATATTTTATTATCTCAGCGAATCACAGTATGTCATCTATTTAGACAATAATCGATATCTAACAACAGGTTAGGAAATGAATCGAGCAAAGTTCCTTCCCAAGCTTGGCTTGCTCGCTCGTCTCTTAAAAAAGAATCAACAGTCTTTTGCCATTGACCATCATTATCGGGAAGGATCAGACCATAAAAATCGCAAGTTAATGGTCGTTTTGGGACTAAAGTATAATCTTCTAAAGATAAATTTTGTCTAATGGCTTCCCCGAGTAAGAGAATACCGTCACTAGCAAAAGCCTCAATTGTGCCAGTATTTAATGCTTGTATTCCTTCTTCTCTACCAGTTTCCCCTTCAAAGAAGACTTTTTTACTCCGAGGGTATGTCTGTTGGAGAAATATTTCGGTAAGAGAATTTCTCAGTACACCTGTTTTTAAATCTTCAAGAGTCTCGTTAGGATTGATGCTTTCAGAGTTACCTGTCTTCACCAAAAACTGAGTACCTGTAACAAAGAAGGGATTTGAGAATAGAACCCCATCTAAATCCCGCCTAATGCTATTAGGACCGCATTCAAGATGTACAGTGTCATTTTCTACTAACTCAAAGCGGTTTTCGAGAGTTGATTGCACTTTAGAAACCTCTATCCCTGCGGGGCTGTTAAGTCTCTCGGTTAAGTAATCTGCAAAGGAATCTGCCAAATCAGAGCAATACCCTGCCCATGAGTTATCAGTAGAATCTATATAACCAAAAGGAGCAGCATCACTCCTGGTGGCGACTTTGAGAACACCAGTCCTTTTTATTTCTTCTAAAATACTTTCTTCCCGTGGCGGTGGTGAAGAGGTAAGTACTGTTTCCGGAATGACAGGTATTGGTAGGGGAGCATTATAAGCAGCTTCTAGTTGCTCGGCGGTTAAAGACTTGATAACCTTGAGTTCCATCTCATCTTGAGAGATTGCTTGAGCATAGGATGCACTTAAGTAAGGCAGATATTCAGAACGATTTGCCAGATGGGTATAAAAGAAAGCAACGCTCAAAGCTTTGATATAACTTCTTCCAATCGAAGGGTCAGGTCCCCGTAACAGCTTGGGGACAAATCGTTGAGTTAGTTCATCTGAACTAGTGGAGAAGTGGGTGCCAGGAATCATCAAGGCAAGGTATTTTTCTGGGGCTTTCAACCAGACAAAAGGGTGTATTTGTTCTGGTATTACTGGTGCCATCACAATATCATTGCTACCCGCCATGAGTAGAGTTGGAATCTCAATTGAGCCCATGCCTTCTGGTCCGAACAATACGCTGCTAACTGGATAGGCAGCAAAGGCTGCTTTAATGCGAGGTTCCCGTAGATCATACTCTTTTGGCGGTAAATAACTGGCACGACACTGAAGCAGAAGCGATGGGTTTAAACTAAATCTTCCTTCTGTACATTCTTGTCTGAGTCTTGCCTCATTAATAGTGGCACCAGCTAGGGATAAAACTGTGGTGCCACCGAAAGAATTACCTAAAATTCCCACCTGTTCAAGATTGATTCGAGCTGCCCAATCAGGTTGAGTCTCCACTAGGTTTTCCAGTTCATCTAGCAAATGGGTAACATCTAAAGGCCTACTAGTATATTCAGTGGGACTCAACAGATGACTAAGTTCACCCCGCAGGGAAGTGTTTCGGTACTCTAAATTGCTGCCTAGATGTTCAACAGCTGCTACAGCCAAACCGTGAGATGCTAGGTGTTGTGCCATGTAATCATAACTTTTGCGAGTAGAGCCAAAACCATGGGTCATGACTACAAGTGGTGCTGGCTGTGAGTTTTCTTCGGGAAGGTAAATATCCACATCTAGGTCATAGGAACCAGCTAAACCCTTTGCAGTTGAGCGCAGCTCAGAAATATTGAAAGTTAATGTTTTCTCAATCACGCCTCTAGGACCCGGTTGCCGTAAATCTGGCAATTTAGATAAATCCACTGGTGATTCAGAGGCTGCTCTCATGTCTGCTTGCTCGGCAATCACAGCTGCAGCTGTCTGGCGGTATCCAGATAAGGTTGGCAACTCCTTAACTATCTCGAATACCAAGTTAGTATTAATCCGAATGTCTTTAGTAGGGAAGCTGCGCATTACATCAATAATCGTCCAGCCTTCGGATGAATTAATAGCTGCCCCCACTACGGCAGAGCGAATTGCATAAAAACCATTGAGGTCATTGCTAATTTGAATCACATTCCCCAGGGCTCTAAGCAAGGCTTCTGCCATCGGCATGTGAGTTATTCGGTAGAGGGTAACGTGACTGATCTTAAAACGCTTCTGTAGGAGCTGACGCAGTTGTTGTACAGTAGGCTCCTCGAGTCGATTTGTATAGAAGGCAAGGTCCTTGCGAATTTCCCCTTCTTCGGCAAAGGTTTCTAAGGAGTCAATTGAAATAGAAAATTCCAAGGGTCCTGCAAATATACGAATCCGCTCTGCGCTCAGAGCTGGCTTCGGTTGTAATAGTGCAGGAAGTATTCCTAGACCAAGTGCAACACAGCTAGAGAGCAGAGCAAAGAATCTATTGCTTTGTGCTTTTGTCTTGTTACCCATTACTTTTAACTTGACCCAGTAAATAATAAGGAGAGAAGAATATCGAGTGACAGGAGTTTGAGAAAATCTTACACTCAAATGACGACTACCATAATATTTGGTAACAAAAGTCTTAATTGGAATCTTTAAAAATATCTGGAAAATTACGACGACCACTAACTATTCGTAGGATTTCAATACCATCATCTAATACCCTGTAGAAAATAATATATCCTTCAATGGGTAATCCACGCAAATCATTACGGATCTCTGCGTAGCTTTTGCCACTGTTGGGGAAAGCAGTAAGTTGTTGACATTTACGATTGAAATCACGAAAAAAACGCTCACCTGTTTCTAGGCTAGTTTGAGCAAAGTAGTCAGCAATTCCTTCGAGGTCTCGGCTAGCGAGAACATTAATAAGATATCGACTCATGCTTTTGCCTGACGTTTTTTGTCAAAACGTTCTAAAATTTGATTGACAAAAGTCTCACCGTCAAGCGGTGGTGTAAGCTTGGAAGCTTCGAGTGCCGCCTCAATTTTTTCTCGCACATCTTCGCTCCATTCAGTCTCAGCGCGGTCATATTCATCCAATAAGCGTAAAGCGACTTTTAAAACTTCTTGTGCAGAGCGGTATTTTCCTGCTTGAATTTTGGTCTGAATAAAGTGTTCCTGTTCAGGAGTGAGACTAATACTCATAGAAAGCTTCTAGTTTATCTACTTATTACTCATTTTAACTTGACAGAAGCTGTTTACGGAGGCTCTCGCTGCCGTTATGGATGTCAACAAACATTAATGTTTCTTGAAAGCAACCCCACAAAGGGGAAGTCAAAAGTCAAAAATTAAAAGTCAAAACTATTAAACGGGTGAGCGAAATGTTGGTTGGAATTTTAATTCTCCGCGTCTGGAGCGTCTGGAGCGTCTGCTTACTTGTTCTCCCACTCTTTTTTTCGCTCACCCCTATTAAACCCCCTCGCTAGGAAGGAAATAAACAAGTCAAATCCTATTTCCTTCTGCCTTCTGCCTCCTGCCTTGCTGGAGTCAACAACAAATATAAACAAGGAATTACTAGCAAAGCAATCAGAGTAGAAGCAACCAAACCAAAACCAATCGCACTAGCTAAGGGAAACCAAGTTGGATCGCTTAATGCCAAAGGAATGACACCAACGATGGTGGTAATACTGGTGGTTAAAATAGGACGTAATCTATCTGCTGCACCTCTAGCTGCTGCTTCTTGGACACTCATCCCTTTTTCTCGGTGAGAATTCATAGTTTCAATCATAACGATCGCATCATTAACTACAATTCCAGTAAGAGCGATAATACCAATTACTGCCGGGAAAGAAATTGGGATTTGTAAAAGGAAGAAGCCGAGGAAAGTACCGATGAAGGCAAAGGGGATTGCCAACATGATAATAAACGGTTGGGTAAAGGAACTAAATTGAATTACTAAGACCGCAAAGACGAGAAAGAGGGCGACAATTGCCATTTGTCCTGCTGAACCAAAAGTTTCCCCTTGGGTTTCTAGTTCCCCACCAAAGTTATAGTCGTAACCTTGACCCCATTGACGCTTCATTTGGGCTAATTTGGGCTCTAAGTCGGCAACAATCTCTCCTACAGTGCGCCCTTTATTTTTTGCCAAAACTGTAACGGTACGTTGTCCATCCTTATGGGTGATCGATAAAGGTGCATTACCCTGTTCTATTTCTAATACCTGACTTCCGCTAATGGTTTCTCCATCGTTAGTAAAAATCGGAATACTTAACAATTCATCGCGACGAGTTGGTCCCCCAATTCCTCCGTTACGGGAAGCCCACATCGTACTAAGGCGAATTTCTAAATCTTCTTCACCACCACCAATCGGGAAGTCGCCAATATCATTATCGGTCATCAGGTAGCGTCCTTGTAAAGATAGCTCTTGATCTGATAAACCATAGAAGTTAATTGCTTCGCGACGGGGACGTAGTTTAATATCGGGTCGTAATACACCAAGGTCATCTCGCACATCAATTGCCCCAGAAATTTGTCTGAGGGCTAGTTGTACTTCCCCAGAGATACGGCGTAATTCATTCATATCTGTACCCACTAATTCGATTTCGATGGGGTCGCCTCCTTCTCCTGTAGATTGACCATTAACTACGAGAGATGCCCCCGGATACTGACGCAGGGCAGTATTTAATTCTTCTCTTAATTCATCTACATATTCAAAAGAAAACTTCTCCCTATCTTCTTCAGGAGTAAAAACTGCCGAAAATCCCACCAGATAATTACCAGTACTCGGTTTTATACCGCTTTCCTGTACTAAACCACTCCGTTGTCCAACTAATTTAATTACGCTTTCTAAATAATTTTTGCTCCGTAACAACTCTCCCACTTCATCGGCTACTTTTTGGGAACTATTGAGGGTGGTTGTCGGTGGTAGTTCAATATTGATACTTAACTTACGTCCGTCACTATCGGGGAAAAGAGTACCAGGCACAGTACCTACTAAGATAGTTGCTGTGACAAATAAAGCGATCGCACCTAAAGCCCAAATCCTAGCAGTAGTTTTATTGCGGATAGTAGCTGTTAAACTCCATTGACGAAATTTTTCAGAAGCTGTTTCGGTTAAACGATCAATCCTACTTTTTTTACCTTTAGCTTGAATATTTCCTAGTAGATAGCGAGATAGAGGAATATCTACTAATAAAGCAATGACATAACTCAGTAACAGACAAACGATCGCACTAATCGGAATCAGGCGGACAAATTTACCCATTGTGCCGCTAATTGCCATCAAGGGTGCTAATGCCAAAATAGTAGTTAGTTGACCGGAAAAAGCAGGTACTGCATAGGTTCTAACAGTTTTCAAGGCAGCTTGATTAAAACTTAAACCCTCGACAAAGATACCATCGTGCATCCCTTCCATCATTAGGATAAAGACATCTACCAACAGCCCTAATGCCAGAATCATACCGATTTGTACCATCTTGTTAAGAGTAAAACCGAACAAAAACAGTACTGCTAAAGTCCCTAAAAAAGTTAGGGGTATAGATAAGCCGGCAATAATCGCTTCGCGCCAAGTCAGGGCAAATAAGAGAACTATAAAAACTCCTAAAACTCCTTGCCAAGCATTATTAAATACATTTAAGAGGTCTTTATTTATTTGATCGGCATCGGTATTAATTACCCGATATTCCATACCGTAGGGCCAGATACTGGGGTTTTGTTGGGCTGATTCTATAGCTGCCAAGGAATCATCAATAACTTTAATCGTATCCGAGCCTGCAACTTTAACTAAATCGACGGTAATAGCTGGTTGAAAATCCCCTTGTTCCGCACTCAAAAAAGCCCGATTTTTCTCTCTCTCTAAATCTCGCCTAACTTCTGCAACCTCTTGCAACCGCACTACTCGCCCACCCACATCTCCTTGCAAACGGGCTACAGGCAAGTTACGTAAATCTTCTAAACTGCGAAATCTTCCATAGTATCTTAACTGTGTACCAATTTCGTCACTTTCGATCTGATCCCAAGGTAAATCTCGATTTCCTGCTTCAATTGCATCTTTTACCTGAATTGAAGATACCCCCATCGTAATCAGACGGGAGGGAATCACCTGGACGTGAATTACCTCTTCTCGATTACCACTTAAATCTACTTTACGGACATTGGGAACGGTTTCTAAAATATCTTCAATATCTTCAGCTGCTTTACTCAATACTGCTAAATCGATATCCCCATACAATCCTACCGTCAACACAGGAGTATCCTGACTCGAGATTTGTTCTACCTTGGGTTCATCAGCATTATCAGCTATCTCTGGTTTGGCTTCATCTACTTCTGCTCTCACCAAAGCAATTGATTCGGCTATAGGTGCTTCAGCAACAAACTCCACTTTAATTATGGAAGAACCCCCAAAAGAAGCACTACTTAAATCTTTTAATCCCTTGAGAGATTTTAATTCCTTCTCAATTTTGTCTGTAACTTGATTTTCAATAGTTTCAGGATCGGCACCACCCCAAGTAGTCTCAATATTAGCGATCGCAATATTAATATCCGGATCCCCCTCTTTAACCATTGAAGACGCACCAAGCAAACCACCCACGATTAGTAGCAGAGATAGCAAAATAGCAAATACTGTCTTGAGAAAAAAGAACTTAGCCAAAGGTGAGGCTTTACTGGGATCTGGTACATCATGCCCTTCTCTTAGTTCCGGTGTTTCTGGGGGAAGTTGTAGCTGGCTCATGGGTTTAATCGGGAGTAGGAATTAGGGAAAGAGGAACACAAGTCATTGTTTTAGTTTTTTAATTAAGGGCAATAATTATTCGTTTTTTTTGTTGATACATGAAGAATTCGTTCTATGCTTGTTGGTTTAGATAGTCCTACTCTAGAAGATAAAGTAATATGTTTTTTTCAAAGTTTTTTTTTCATAAAAAAACCATCCAAAGATTAAAAAAAAAATTAAGAAATTAAGATCCCAAGCAAGAAATCAATTACGCTGTTTCATTTATAAATATTTACTCTAGAGAAAATTATAGAGTAGACATAAATTAAGGATGACTCAGATAAAAATTGTTACTTATTGTTGCTCATAGTTGTTATGCAATCGACATTGCATATTATATTGTATATTAATATATAGTAGGTGTGAGATATCCATTGACAGATATTATGAATTTGCAAAAATTAAAAATTTTCCCACCAATTCTAATCCTGATTACGGGCATTTTTCTAGTTTTGCCACCGGCAACGGCTGATGTTGGAGATGCAGTTCGCCGCTCAATTCGTCGTGATGTTAGAGCTGGAATTAGAGATGCTATTCGGGAAGGAGTCTGCGATGGTGCAACAGGAAGGAAGAGGAAACGCTGTCAGCGTTCAAGAAGACGGCATCGGAGAGACGACAAAATTCGTCGCAGTATTAATCGAGCTGATATTTTGATTGAAATTTTGGATTAAGAATATCCGTAGCCTCAATCTTGAGCAGGCTTTTCCTGCGACTTCCTGTCTGGGACTTTTCTATTAGAAATCGTGAGGTTTTATGAAAAAAAATAGGCTATTAGTCTTCTTAACTATCTTCTCTCTAGGTATAGTTTCTACCTCCTGTGCAGAAACTCAAACTGAACAAACTCAAACTGAACAAACTCAAACTGAACAAGCTCAAACTGCACCAACTCAAAATGCTTGGGATGCTCTTGAGGCAGCTCATGTTATTGGAGCGATGGATTGGTGTACGGATAATACTCCTCAGAATCCAGCTTATCAATCCCTTCGAGATAAAGCCTCAGGGTTGTTAGATGATTTCATCGCCAGCGAGGACATAACTTCTGGAGAAGCATTTTTAGTACAACAGCGAGCCAAAGAGCAAGGAAGAGCTTTAGGAATAGAGTTGAATCAACAAGTGTGTGCTAACCTTGAAAGCACAGTTGTAGAATCGCCTTCCTGGGAGATGGTGACTTCCGTAGAAGGCGACTTTACTATCGAACTGCCAGGTATTCCAGAAATAGACGAGACCGTTGATAACATTGAAGGCACAGAATTTAACTGGACCACATATGAGTCGGCAGTAAAAGCTGAGAGCAATCCACGACTAGAGAAGGGAGAATTCTATATGTTGGCCTATGCTGATTTACCGGCAGACTACATTGCAAATAATTCTCAAGACGCTATTTTTAAGAGCGTGAGCAAATATATTTTTGAGCAAATGGGCTTATCGGAACTCAAAGAAGAGGAAGCTGATGCGACAACTGACGGAATTCCGTTAAAAATCTTCTCCGGCGATGGTTATGGTCAGTCTGTTGCGACAATAATGTATATTGTAGACCAAAGATTTTACTTCAATCTAGTTGTGGCTACAGAAGAAGAGCATTTTCAAAGGTTTTTGAGGTCTTTTGAAGTTCTAGACCTCTGAGTCACAGTTGACACTCCCCTCCCTTGTATGAAGGGGATTCTTAGATCAGCTATACAACTTACCTTCATGAGTTTCCCCACCCAGACAGAGGCTCCGATGTCACGCACAGCGTTACTTCCCGCATGCCCTACTCTGAATTTTTGGTGAGTACTTCGACACCGAAGAGAGTTTCAATCCAAACCCTTGCACCGCATCGCTTAGGGTTATCACGCCGATAAACTACCCGGCAAGGTCCATGGATTTCTACTTCGTGCCCATACCTATTTTCCTGTGCTACGAAAAACCTACCCAAAACTCCTCAAACCTGTTCAAAGCTAGTAGTTTTGATGTTTTCTTCCTGCTTCAGCCAAGGGAGTCGGCTCCTACTTGTCCACAGGCAAACCCCCTATAGCCTAGGGTTCTAGTGGTTTTAACTTGCTAGTTGGAACAGTTGCTAAGTTCAGCGCGGCATTTAAGTCCCTCTCAGCAGTTTGACCACACTCACCACACTCGTAGGTGCGCTCATTAAGTGGCATGGGCTGTACATTCCCGCAGTTATGACAGGTTTTCGATGATGGATACCAGCGCTCAACTAGCATCACCTTGTTGCCATAGTGCTTTTGCTTATAACCCAACTGCCGACGGAACTCGTAGAAGCCTAAATCGCTAATTGCAGACGCTAATTTATGGTTAGCTATCATGCCAGCTACATTCA
>JAAHGS010000150.1 GCA_010692645.1 Symploca sp. SIO2E9 | reverse complement strand
ACGACGGTTAAGTTCAAGCCAGTCGTTGAACTGATCTACCTGCGCTTTGGTTGGCTTAAGCTTAAATTCGTAGGTCAGATTAAACACTTGTATCACCTCCTTATGCTCTATTATACACCTATTCTTAGGGAGCGCAAGGACGGTTTCTAAATACTGACTGGCAATTCATCCCATCGCTAAAAGCTCCGGTCTTCTTGCCGGAGTAGATAACAGGGTTTCTGTTACCTCCTGTTGTGCATTGAAAATGCACAACAGCTCACCAATAACTAATTAAGCACTAATCGTTGGCTTATATAACAAGTCGCGAATTGCTACCATTCCAGCCACCAGACGTTCCATCTCTTCAGTAGTATGAAGGGCATTGACGGTAATCCGCATGCGGGGTTTGGCAATAAACCAGATTGGGGATGCCCAAATTCCGTGTTTTTCCAACAGTTGCCTACCAAAGATCTTAGGATTAATCTCTGGCGGTAAAATTACTGGAATAACGTTGGTCTGACCAATAGCGATAAAATCCTCCTCAGCTAGACGCGATCGCAAGTAGCGAGTGTTTGTCTGTAGCCTTTGCACGAGTTCTGGATATTTACGAACCTGACGAATGCTTTCTAAAGCGGCAGCCGTTGTCGGTGCTGGCAAAGAAATTGTGCCAATGGAAGTTGGAGAAACATTGAGGAGTGGCTTGAGTTCTGCAACGTGACTGCTAATTGCAGCTCCTGCCGAAGCTGCGAACTTAGAGAAAGTCGTCATAATCAGCGGCACTACACCCTTTTCAATTGCATGCTGGGGCAAAATGCCAAAATGTTCGTAGATACCCCTGCCAGTTGCACCAATGGCTCCGCTGGCATGAGCCTCATCCATCACCAGTACACTGCCGTCGTATTTCTGTAGAACCTCGATCATCTCCGGTAGAGGAGCGATATCACCGTCCATAGAAAAAACGGCATCAGAGACGACTAAAATCCGGTCATCAGGTCGAGCATAGCGCTGCAGTTTGCGAGCCATATCGCTGACATCGCAGTGGCGATAGGCTTTAACACGAACACGGGGACTATGACCAAAGACTTTACCTGAACGAGTCCCAGCGTTAACCACAGCTGAGACAATGCAGCCATGATTAAGTACATCTGTCAATACCAGCGTCTCGCGAGTGTGCTGGAATCCCGGCACAGGAATTGCCAGGTGACAGAAACCATCCATCAATGCCTGCATAGCCATCCAGGCATTCAAGAACAGCTGGGTGTGAGGTAAGTGCTTAAACTCGGAAATCTCATCTTCCAGCTGCCGATGCAAATCAATGCGACCACTCAAGACGGAACAGGAACTATTAGAAGTGCCATACTGGAGGATGGCATCAATTGCCGCTTGCTTGACTGCCTGTTCCTGAACTAGACCCAAGACATCATTCGTGCAGAAGGTAAGAACGGTCTGACGCTTGCTGGTGATAGCGGACTCGATCTCGATCAGATTTCCCTGCTTGCGATGACAAATATACTCATCAGGGTCTAATCCACTTTCGTACCAGCGCTGAACATACTCTTTGACAACTTGCACAGTGAGCTCCTCACACCTTTTCCTAGATAGCCTATCGCCTCTGACACTATAGAAGTATATTTTTTTTCAGGGTCTGCTGGGTTACATTGTTATTAACCATCTGCTGTGAGTCTACATGTTGGTTGTTTGACAGCTGACTTGATTGTTGCATAAATTGCTTATACTGCCGCACAATCAGCCGTTGAACGGCGATAATTGCTGGGTTAATTTCCACATAACGCCTTTGAGGATTTGCTAGATAAGTTTGCTGCTCACTTTCCATCATTTCAATATCTTGGTTCAGAAATTTCATAAACACGAAGCGCTGTAACAGTTTTTGCAAGACTGGTGTGACCAACTGCTTTAGCCATTTTGGTAAGCGAATTTTAAAGAAGAACAGAGCAAAGGAGCGACTTGCTGTTAATCCTACTGGTAAACGCATCAGGTAGAGAGCAGACATGCCCTCTAGAGAGCTGTAATAGTGGGGGTAGCGATACTCTACCGAGACAGTACGAGTGGTTACTTGATCAGCGCGATCGCTCAAACCGACAAACTGCGCTATTCGACCTT
The DNA here is from genome assembly GCA_010692645.1 of Symploca sp. SIO2E9. Taxonomy (GTDB): domain Bacteria; phylum Cyanobacteriota; class Cyanobacteriia; order Cyanobacteriales; family Coleofasciculaceae; genus SIO3C6. The sequence goes on along the minus strand of JAAHGS010000150.1, from coordinate 13,907 downwards.
TGTAAGACACATCGTATTGGGCGCAGACCTTTGCTTCTGTTGCTTGCAAACTTTTTAGTACTGGATCGAACCAGCCTTGGAGGTTTTGGTGCAAAAACCCATGGAAGACATCCATAGAATTTTCATTACATATGGAAAAATGAGCATTCATCCTGGCGCTCACTGGTACCATAAACCAATCTGAGTTATCAAATTCTGGCATTTCTGGCGGCAATTGCTTCTGTGCCAGCTCCTGATCACCGGGAAAAACCCAAATCAGGTTATATTTTTCCTGAACTGGGTAGCTGCGGACTTGGGCACAGGGGAGTTTCTGTTGGGAGGGCAGATAAGGAATGCTTACACATTTACCAGTGCCGTCAAAAGCCCAGCCGTGATATCTGCAAGCTAGATGATTGCCTTGCACGATGCCTTTGTGAAGAGCAACTCCTTTGTGGGGACAGATGTCTTCTAGGGCATATAGCTGGTTTTGGAAATCGCGGTAGATAGCGATTTTGAGTTGCCAAATTACTGCAGGCATGACCTCGCCCGGGGCGAGTTGGTTTGCCCAACCCACTGGATACCAGTAATTGGGATTGATACCGACCTCACGGACAACGTTTTGAAAACTCTGGCTGGTTAGGGTTGTAGCCAGTTCCATTACTCTTGACCTCTTTACTGTTGCCTATCTTTGTTGAAAATATTTAACTTCTCATTATTCTTAAGTCAATCAAATTTTGGACCAGAATCCATATCGTCACCATAACCGTCGAACTATCTGAATTTATCTGCTTGCGGTATGTTTGTCAAAACATTAAGATATGTCAATTTATGTCAATCAATTCCAAACTGTTAGTGCTGTTAGCAGCTGGCTCCATGACCACAATGGCAGGGGGAGTAGTAGCGCCAATTCTGCCAGAGATGATACAACAACTGCAACTTGACCCAGCATTCGCTGGTCTTTTAGTAAGTATCCACTGTCTAACCATTGCCTTATTCAGCCCACCACTGGGAATTTTGGCAGACAGATTTGGCAGATTATCAGTACTAATTGTTTCTTTGGTTGTCTATGGGATTTGTGGTGCTACAGGAGCCTTGCTTTCAACACTGGTGCCACTGTTAGTGGTGCGGGGATTACTGGGGGCAGCTAGTGGCGGTATTGCCGCCTCAGCCTTAGGATTGCTGGGGAGCATGTACGAAGGCGAGGCGCGATCGCAGGCGTTGGGCTATGCTACTAGTACCCTAACTATGGCTGGTATTGCTTTCCCTCTCCTAGGAGGCTGGGTTGGTGCAATTAACTGGCAGTTTGCTTTTTATCTCTATGGGCTAGCATTGCCGATTGCGGGAGTGGCGGCGTTTGTACTGGGAGAAAAGCAGCAACCTAGAGCTAAGCCAATTTCTAAAGATTCTAGTAATAAGCTGAGTTCTGTTTTGGGGAATCGACGTACTCTGCGACTGCTATTAACTCTTGCCCTCTCATCAATCGCAATGTATGCTGTGGTAATTTATGCACCAATATACCTCAAAGAGAAAATTGGGGCAGGGACACTCACCAATGGCATAGTGCTAGCCTCGAGGGCGCTGGGAGCAGCTCTTATATCCGCATTTGGCTCTAAATGGCTGGCTAGAACCTTAGGTACAGTACAAGCGGCAGCAGTAGGATTTGGACTGATGGCTGTGACTTTGACAACCATCCCTCATTTAAGTCAATTCAATTGGATTTTGTTGACAGCAGTAATTTTTGGTGTAGGATTTGGAATTGTGCTGCCAACCCTTTACAATGCCTTGGCAACTCTAGCTCCATCAGAACTGAAATCTAGCGTTCTAGCGGCAGGGACAGGTGCAGGTTTTCTGGGACAGTTCCTTTCTCCTGTGCTGCTGGGGCCATTGCTGCCCTACGGCGGACTAGAGGGAGTGTTTTATGCTGCAGCGATAGTAGCAATAATGTCTGGCTTATTGCTGTTTGTGCCGACGCGTTAGTTCATTGTTGATTATTCATTGCTCCATCCAAGGATAGCTCGAGGTTTCAATCACTCTGGAACTCTCCCAATGGAGAGCATCAGTGAGTAAGAATCGTGGCTGGTCAGTTAAATCTGCCAACTCATGTACAACGACAAGTCTTTTTCTGCCAACTTGCCAAGTCGTAGGACTACCAATTAATGAAAACCCCTGACAAATCTCGAGAGAATCCTCAATCCTCTGAAAGTAAGCCTAACTCGCCACACAAGAAGAAATTTATTGCTCCGCCACTGGATAATAAGTTTTATGCTGAGAGTTATGAGTTACGTAAAGCAGCTTCAACAATGACAGTTGCTGCGATTGAGTGGTTCCGCTCGGATGTAATGCTATTGCTGGAGGGAATTTATTCACGCTCAGATAAAGACGATACCTTCTCAGTACTCAGTATTGGCAGTGGTGAGGGTGATATTGATCTCGAAATCATACACAGCCTGCTCCCCAGGCTGAACCCACGCTGGAAGCGGTTAAAATATGTAGCACTCGAACCCAATTCTATCCATCGCGATCGCTTTTTACAACGCCTTGACAAAGCTTCTTTCGACGACAGTGTAGAGGTTTGTGTACGTGATCAGCGCTTTGAACCCAGTAGTTTGGCAGGAGAAGAGCAGTATGATTTGGTTCTGTTGACCCATGTCTTATACTACTTTGATGATCCATACCAAGCAATTCAAAGTGCTCTGACTCAAACAAAGGAAGGTGGACAGGTAGTTATTGTCCATCAAACAGCTATGGGTATCCCTCAAATTCAGCAGGAGCATATGCTCGAAGCAAAAGGGAACCAAAATGAGATGTTCACAGCAGAGGATATTAAAAGGTTACTTGAGACTAAATCCCATCAGCATCAGTATTACCATGTAGATGCCCGCCTGGATGTAACTGAATGTCTTCAGCGCTTAGAATCTGGGGTCAAAATTATGTCCTTTTGTCTAGAATGCGATTTGCGCCAGCTTCAGGAAGCAAAATTTGCCAAGATTCTACAGGCATTTTCGAGGTTGGCTGAGATTGAGGACAGCGGGAGAGCATTTATCAGAGAGCCGATTGGGGTTTTTGTTTTGAAAGCAGCTTCCAACGCTACTGTTTTAGAGAGGCATCCCGAAGACAAAGACCCGGTGGTTGATTATTGGCAGCTTGCGCAGCATTTTGATTGGTCAGGCACTTTCTTATCACAGTATCATCGAATCAAACTTCCATCTCTCAAATTACTGGATATTGCTTGTGGTACAGGGCGCTGGTTACAAGCTTTTGGTCACTATATCCAACTTGACGAAGAAATTCAGGACATTGTGTACGATTGTTTAGATCCTTGTGGTAGTTCAATTTTTCAAGCAAGTCAGAAAATCTTTCCTCCTTTTCAGCTAGGTGCTCAATATCTTAATACAATTCAAGAAGCTCAGCTAGAAAGCAATTCCTATGACTTGTTGTGGTCGATACACGGTTTTTATATGGTTCCACGCCAGGATTTGGCATCTGTGTTGAAAAAATGTACCAATTTACTGAAGGATACAGGAGTTGGATTTATTGCTTTGGCTACTCGTAAATCTTTCTACGTTGATTTCTACGAGCAATACCTGCAAATTTTCAAAGAGGGAAAAGGAGCAAGATTTACCTCTGCTGAAGATGTGATCGAGAGCCTCTGTGACTGTGGTATTAGGCATCAAGTGCATAGAGTATTCTATGAAGAGCCAATAAAAGCTGACAACCGTGCAGGCTTAGAGCATTACATCAAGCATGAGGCGACAATCAATAGCTTTAACAAGGATAAAGAAACAGAGCAGTTATCTGCATCAAATAATATTACCTTGGAGGAATTGTTGTCTAATCCGGAAATGGGACGATACCTAAACTCATTGATCACAAACTCCGTCTATTACTTTCCTGAGGAAGTTTTACTGATTTCATTTAATGCTGATTAACATGGGTGTAAATATGAGTACAAGTATGAGCATTCCTAAAACCAGGGAAACTGTAGCCAAGTCCTACGATCACAATGAACAAGACTTGCGCGTAAATCTCGCTGCTGCATACCGCCTGATTCACTACTACGGTATGACGGACATGATCTACAGCCATATTTCCGTGCGCATTCAGGAGGAACCAGCTATATTCCTTCTCAATCCCCATGGCCTGCTTTTCGATGAGATACGTGCCTCAAATCTAGTGCGAGTTGATGTTAATGGCAACAAAATTGATGCTAAAGATGCTGATGTGAATCCGGCTGGATTCACCATCCATAGCGCCATTCATCTAGGTCGTCCTAATGCTCAAGCTATCTTTCACACCCATACTGTTAGCGGTATGGCAGTTGCTGCTATGGAAGAGGGTTTGTTGCCACTTAACCAAGCTTCAATGGAATTCTATGATCGTGTTGCCTATCATGATTATGAAGGTATTTCACTTGAATTGGATGAGCGCGAACGGATAGTTGCTTCCCTAGGAGCGAAGAACTGTTTAATCCTGCGGAATCACGGGCTTTTAACTGTGGGGCGAACTATCGCCGAAGCATTTTACTATATGTACTACCTGAATCAGGCTTGCGAAATCCAGGTCAATGTGCTAAGCACTGGAGCTAAGAACATTACACCACCACCTGAGATTTGCGAACATACAGCCCGCCAGTTCGAGGAGCCAACCTTCCACAACCAGGAAGTGGCGATGGTATGGGAAGCTAATTGCCGTTTGCTTGATAGGCTCGATTCCTCATATCGTCAATAGAAATATTAATAACCTTGTTGACGATTTACTACATTCTTCAAAGGAAGACCACCACGAAAGCAACGAATAGTATCTATAAGCGGTTTTGTCCAATATTCAGAATCAGTTTGAGTTGCTACATGGGGTGTTATTGTAATTTGAGGATAAGACCAAAATGGATGATTTTTAGGTAAAGGCTCCTGAGAGAAAACATCTAGACAAGCACCTGAAAGTTGACCGGAATCTAATGCTTCTAATAAATCTTGTTCTACTAAGTGTTGCCCTCGTGCAACATTAATCAAATAACTTCCTTGAGGCATGGCTGAAAATGTTTCACGATTAAGAATCCCCTTTGTTTCTCTAGTTAAGGGAAGTAAACACACAAGTACTCGACATTTGCTCAAGCAAAGTTTTAATTGCTCTCGTCCATGAAAACACTCTATACCATCAATGTTCTTTGGTGTCCGACTCCAACCGCGAATAGGAAAACCAAGAGTATTGAGTTTTTGAGCAGCATCTGTACCAAGAATACCAAGACCTAAAATTCCTATAGTACAGGAGCTAGTTTCTGGTAGAGGTAAAGCTTGCCAATGTCGCGCTTGTTGAAATGTTTGATATGTAAATGCTTGTCTGTGAAAACGAAGAACAGCTAATAATATGTATTCAGTCATTCTCGATGTCACACAAGGTTCAATCAGACGAACAATTGGCACATTTGCCGGAAGATTGGGGTCTCTTAAGATCTCTTCCACTCCAGCTCCCAGGGAAATAATTAGCTTAAGCTTCGGAAATTTTGCCATTATTCCTAGAGGAGGCTTCCAGGTTAAGATTGCCTCTATGTTATCTGCATTCTCTACTTTTGGCCAGATATGGACATCGAGATCTGGTATACTTGCCTTGAGTTCCTTAATCAATAGTTGCAAATTTTCAGCTTCATAAATTATCAGTATTGAAAACATAAACAACATCCTAAATATGACTACTAAAAATCAAAATCTGAGTAATTTGTTTTCTTCTTCAACCTTCGCCGATATGGTTAGAAATAAGCTAATGCAGAAGATTGAAGGTCATCAACCATCCAATCCCCAAAAAAAGATCTATATGATGGCTTGGGGTGACACGACTCATCCTTTACCAGCAAAAGTCGTTGAAGCTCTAGTTGATGCTGCCACTAAGCTAGGTCATCAGTCAACTTATACAGGATATGGAGAATTTGAAGGAAATATCAAGCTGAGAGAGGCTATCTGCAACAACTACTACAAGCATCGTAACATTGACCTAGAACCAGAGGAAATTTTTGTCAGTGATGGAGCTCAGTCAGCTACTTTTGATATCCAAGAACTCTTTGGTCTAGATAACGTTGTTGCCCTACAAGACCCAATATATCCTCCATATTTAGAGGCAAATATCTTAGCAGGTAGAAATAAAATCATCTATCTAGAGTGCAACCAAGGTAATAATTTCGTTCCAGATGTTCCTCAATCAAAGGTGGATATAATTTACCTATGTTTTCCCAACAATCCCACAGGAGCAGTTGCCACTAAAGAACAACTCAAAGCTTTTGTTGACTATGCTATAACTAACAAATCAGTCATTATTTTTGATGCTGTTTATAATGCTTTTATTACCGACCCTAACCTTCCTAAAAGCATTTATGAAGTAGAAGGGGCTACTGAATGTGCTATCGAAATTGGCAGTTTTTCCAAAATGGCTGGATTCAGTGGATTGAGATTAGGTTGGTCTGTGATTCCTTTTACCCTAACCGTTGAAAGCACTGTAGCAAGAGAGTTGACCCAGATGTATAAAATTAGTCAATCTATCAAGTTTTGGGGTGCTTCCAATTTAGCACAAGAAGGGGGCATTGCTGCTTTATCCCAGCAGTGCCAACAAGAATGTCAAGCAATCGTTAACTATTATTTAGAAAATGCCAGAATTCTCAAGGAAGGTTTGTCTGCTTTTGGACTGACCTGTTTTGGTGGCACTAATAATCCCTATATATGGGTTAAAGGGACAGAAGGAATGAGTTCTTGGGAAGTCTTTAATCAACTGTTGCTCAAAGCCGATATTGTTGGTATACCTGGTTCTTTGTTTGGTTCGAGTGGCGAAGGTTTCTTACGTCTAAGCACCTTGGGTAACCGAGAAGACATGGAAAAGGCAATGAATAACCTTTAAATCAACTTGAGTTCCACTCGTTGTACATGAGTTGGCAGATTTATAGCAACCGACATGTCGGTTAGGACATCGTATTTTGATTCAAAGGGAAAAGGGAACAGGGAACAGGGAACAGGGAAAAAGAAAGTGTCCTAACAGCTGTGGCGACTGCTATAATAGGGGGATTGCCTGTGAACAAGTAGGAGCCAACTCCCTTGGTTGAAGCTCCGAAGAGAACAGTGAAACGAGAGATTTCTAGAGATTTCTAGAGTTTTGCGTAAGTTGCTTGTAGCAGCGAACAAACAAAGCGCGATAAACAGGTTCACCACGAGACAGAGTTAATATTTCCCGTTGAGTAGGAACTGACAAAGGATTAGTTGCTAACCAATCTGTGCCTTGTCTTTGAAAAGCTGGGTGCGCCTCAAAACGATCACACATTTCCTGTGCCACTGCCTCAACATCTGACTGTAGCAATACCATTCCTTCACAAGACAAATAAATTGCTAAATTATTGACAAGTTCTGGCTGCACCAGGCGTCGTTTAGCTTGCCGCTTTTTGAACCAAGGATCGGGAAATTGGATGGTGACGCGCTGCAATCTACCCTGTGGCAAAGACTCCAAAATTGGCTCAATGGAGTTATTGACATTACCAAACAGAAAGTGGACGTTACTCAAGCCCAACTCACCAACCATAGCACATGCTCGTTCTACTAAAGGTTCCCTAATTTCTAAACCCAAAAAATTCCAACTGGGTTGCACTATTGCCATGTTCAACAAAAATTCTCCTCTAGCACAACCGATATCGAGATGCAGTGGTTGGTTAACTTGGGCATAAACTTTGTCCCAAATTGGAGGCTTTGCTGGAGTCTGGTATTTTTTGCTAAATGGATTGACGTGTTGGCGTACTCGAACTCTTGTCAACTCCCATACCTCCTTAGATTATGGCTCCTGTGTTCCTAATACTAAGCTGTTGTGAATTAAAAATGCACAACAGCAAGGCAGAAGGCAGGAGGCATAAAGAACAATGGTTTTAGCCATTAAGTAATATCGCATCAATAACTGACAAGCAGTTGTGCATCCAAATCATTTTCCCATCACCCCGAGCCATCACCCCCAGCCATCCCCCTATCACCCCGAGCCATCTCCCCCCTCTCAGATTCCGGAGGAATTGACAACAGTAGTTGATTCTAACTAAAGATGGTAAACACTAAAGCTTAGTTGGGGTTATACTCTACGACATAGGGTGCTCTAAGATTCTTCGTTTACAGATTCAAGGTTTTTAATAGCGCCAAAGGATTGCTCGTAACCTAAGCTTCAAAGTGAATGGTGTCTTTCCTTGGCGTAGTTAACCTTTCAAACTAATGCAATTAATATAATCTACCAATGCTATCATCTACCAAAATTGAGTTACCCGGCGTAAGTCTTGCTACACCAAAGCAAGTTAAAGAAATCTTACACAAATCTTTAAAGAATATAGGTAAATTTGAAAATTGTGCTTTATTAGACTACCCAAATCATTGCAATGTCGGGGATCATTTAATCTGGCTAGGGGAAATTTTTTATCTAATTGATGTCCTCAAAACGAAAATTAGCTACACGGCAAGTATAGGCAATTTTCGAGCAGAAAAAATGGAAGAACAAATTGGTAGTGCTCCAATTGTGCTCTCGGGAGGTGGTAATTTAGGAGACCTGTGGGTGCAAGAGCAAAATTTTCGCGAGAAAATTATTTCCAGATACCAAGATAGACCAATAATCATTTTGCCGCAGACAGTTTATTTTTCAGAGCCAGAAAACTTACGCAAAGCCGCCAAGATTTTTAATAGTCATCCTGATTTAACTTTGTTTGTCCGCTGCCATCAAAGTTACAAAATGGCTTCAGAATATTTTTATAATTGCCGGGTATTTATGGCACCGGATATGGCTTTTCAATTAGTAGGAATGCCTGGCTTACAGTGGCAAGAACAACAAAAAAAATCAATACTTTTTCTTTGTCGAGAAGATAAAGAACTAAACCCAGAATTTGAAGCAGATTATATAGGAGTTGACAATATAACTGCAGAAGATTGGGCAGCATTCAGATACAAGCATCCAATGCCTAAGATTTGGACAATTCCAGGCATGATCAGAGTGGCTAGTGAAGCCAGAAAGCAAGGCAATCTTCTCCCACGAGAATGGATATCCAGACAATTATGGAAATACTTTCATCCATACACAGACAAGTTTGACCACATTGAAAACTCTGAACTTCAGCGTAAATCCTGGAACTTTATGCATCATGCAGTGTACCAATTTAGTCAGTATGATTTAGTGATTACTAATCGACTGCATGGACATATACTCTGTCTTATTTTGGGCGTCCCTCATGTATTTTTGCCCAATGCTTATTACAAAAATGAATATTTTTACGAATCCTGGACTAGCCAAATTCCTTTTTGTCGGTTTGTTAAAAGTGCTGCTCAAATTAGACCTGCCTTGCAAGATTTATTAGAAGCAAAAGGAAGTTTGTCAACAATGTATTAGAATTTACTGACAGGGTTTTGATAATATTTATAATATGAGTCTAAATTTTCGCTTTGCAGTGGTGAGCGACCTCCACATTGGACTATCTCACACCATCTGGGATAATCCAGCTAGATTTCCCCTAGTGGAAGTTAGCATTCCTGCCTTGGAGGTCGTCTTGGAGCATTTACAGAAGGAGGAGCTGGACTTCCTCCTTCTACCGGGAGATTTGACTCAGCACGGTGAATGTGACAATCATACCTGGTTACAAAAACGTTTAAGTCAGCTGCCCTTTCCAGTTTACGTTGTGCCAGGAAATCATGATGTGCCGAATCCTCTGGCAAATCAACGCTCGATTGGACTCAAAGATTTTCCCTACTACTACTCTCAATTTGGCTATGACAATCCTAAGCAGTTGTATTATACCTGCGAAGTACTGCCTGGGGTGCAGCTGATTGCACTCAATTCCAATTACTTTGATAAATCTGGTAGGCAGTTGGGGCGTCTTAATGATGAGCAACTAGCATGGCTTGAACAGGTATTAGTCAAGCTTAATGATAAGTTGGTGCTAGTAATGGTACATCACAATGTTATAGAGCATATTCCAGGTCAAGCCAATCATCCTTTGGGACGCCGATACATACTAGAAAATGCTCCAGTGCTACAGAAAATTCTCAAGGCAGCTGGGGTAAATCTAGTATTTACGGGGCACCTTCATACTCAGGATATCGCCTACCATAATGGCATCTACGACATCACCACAGGCTCGTTAGTCAGCTATCCCCATCCCTATCGGATACTGAATTTGCGAACCGATCAACAGGGCAAAAGGTGGTTACAGGTTGAATCTCATCGGGTTAAGTCAGTACCTGGATGGGAAAACCTGCCCCACAAATCCCGAGAATGGATGGGGGAACGCTCTTACCCTTTTATGCTCAAAATTCTGACTCATCCACCTTTAAGTCTACCTGTAGCAGAAGCAGAAAAACTGGTACCCAGTCTGCGCTACTTCTGGGCTCGCATGGCTGCCGGGGATGCTCTGTTTAAGTTCTCAGATTTTCCCCCGTCTGTGCGCCGCCACTTTGAGGCTTATAGCGCTACTACTGATGATGGCAACCTTGCCCTCATTGACAATCATGCAAGTCTGCTATTGAGTTGAACTGAGATATGGCACCATAATCATTAACTGTAGGGTGGGCATGACTTCCTAGGGCAATAACAGCTCATGTTGATTACTTCAATGTTTCCTACAAATATAGCAACGGACATGTCGGTTAGGACATCGTATTTTGATTTAAAGGGAACAGGGAACAGGGAGCAGGGAGCAGGGAACAGGGAGCAGGGAGCAGGGAGCAGGGAGCAGGGAGCAGGTAACAAGAAAGTGTCCTAACAGCTGTGGCGACTGCTATAGTTTTTAACTAATCAGGAATCTCCATCCATAATCTTTAATTTGGATGGAGAGCCTCAAGAACAACGAGAAACTTAAGCCTGGAAGCATTATTCCTTAGTGCGGCAAATCCCAAAAACTGAAGTATAGCCGTGCAAAAAAGTATTGTCCCCTACCGGACCAATCTCTCCATTGCAAAAGAAACCACCAAGCTGTACTTGATTCAGGTAGCGGCGGAACATTTTGGAATCAAAGTCTGGCTCTCCGTAGAGCCCTTCCCCTCGACCCAAACAAGAAAACATCAAAGCGCCAGCAACCTCTGTGTTCTTGGCAGGATCTTGTTGATAAGACCGAAGGAGTAGTTCCAAATCTTCAGCTGAAGTGCGGGCATCTCTGAGATGGAACTGAATGCGTTGACCAGGTCTAACGCGATCAGCAATAGCAATTGCGCCAACCCTAGGATCTACTCCCAACAGATTACGGATCAGAAAATCTCCGTGGTTTAACTGCTGCTTAAACTCATCTCTAGCAATGCCGACAAACAGAGAATGCTGTGCCAGTTGCCGGTCGCCATCACTCAGACTTTGGATTAAATCCCGTAGCACTTCTAAAGGAGGGCGCGGTTGAGGATCGCAGCTTTTAGCCTCGTTACTATTTTCTATGGCTAACTCCAGCATAATATTGCGCTCACCATTGGTCACCTGATAAATTTGACCAATGGGACGGCAACCTTGTGCAACAATTGTTTCCAAAACAATATTGCCACTCAAGGCAATCCCTACAGTGCCTTCGCGGTATAGAGCTGCTGAGTGAGTTTGCTCTGAGAAATAAAATAAGCCACTCTGAAGACCAATAGCGCTAGTACTAGTGAGCCCTCCGACCTTGATTGACCCTGGATAGGCAAAATCTAAACCCCTAAGTAAGTCATTAACTCTAGAGGAAAAGGGGTCAGCTAACAGGATGAACTGGGGCTGGTCTTGAGGTGAGACACCGATTAGTTCCACCCAGGCGTCTGGAGAACTATCTAGATCAGGTAATTGGTCAGCAGGGAGATGAAAGCTATGAACATTAACATCGGGCAAATGAGCTAAACTCAGGGAAATTGCTGGTTCTCCCTCAATTTCCCTGGCTTCTCCCTGTGCATTCATGCCAATGACACCGCCCCCTCCACAGCCAATCAGTACTGGTACCGACAAGTACTCCTTCAGTAGGGGTATAACGCGAGAATATTCACTGGCGTAGGCAGACGAGATAAATACCAATCCTAAATCGGCTGGCATTGGTAACGACTTGAGAACAGATTCTACGACCTCTGCGACTGCTGCCTCCAAAGAAGGACGAGTTGATAGGGCATTTGCCCACTTGATCGGATTAGCCATTTTCTTAGGTAAGAGGCGAAACGGTTGCAAAAGACTTACCCAAAACTGGACACCTCTGTACAGAACTACCCAGTAATTGTGCTTTCTTCAGAGCTTTTACCTGGCAGCGACGGCGCTTGACCAGTTCACAGGCTTAAATTATTGATAAGGTTCCTCTTAGGCTAATATATCAAAGTCAAAACTCAAATCCCTCTCCTTTTGAATTAAAGATTACCAGAGGTTACTTCTGCGTAAATGTTTGGAAGCAGCAGTCAAACAAGATTAGCGAAATCTTAAAAAATCAAGGGTAATTCCCTTGTTCAGCGTATGTTTGGTGATAATAGGAAGCTGGTGCAGTAATGCCCTGACCTTCGGGACAATCTTAAAACACAGTTTGATCCCCATTACCCTGAACTCTTAAAGGGTTCAGAAGTATCGATAAAATAGTTTTCTTGACTTGAGTAGGGTAATTTTAGGAAAAAGTAGGCGATGAGCGACATTCAAAACAAAATTGAACAAGAACGGGCACAAGCAAGAGAAGTTTGTGATATCCAAGGTGCAAGCTCTGGTGATTGCGCAGCAGCTTGGGATGCTGTAGAAGAATTACAAGCTGAAGCATCGCACCAGCAGCAAAAAATTAAGCCCAAAAACTCTCTGGAGAAGTATTGTGACGATAACCCAGAAGCCGATGAGTGCCGGGTTTACGACGACTAACTAATTAGCCAATGAAGCAGCCGTGGCTAACCCTACCTCTAAGAAGGTGCTAGCTACGGCAGTGATCTAAATTGAAACCATCGACAAGTAAGCCTTGCCAGGAAATTAGCAAGGTGATTCCTCTAACAAGGGAAATTTCAAGAGATAAAGGTCATTTTGGCAACCAACAATGCAAGATGAAATTGTTCGCTCACTAGTCTGGGCAGACTATCGCTTAGCAGTTTTATTTACGGTTTTCATCCCTCTGGTTTTGCTGATTTGGGCCTTTGTCCAGAAGGCAGAGGCAATAGTGCGCTTGCTAATCATCTATTGGCGGGTTGCCAGCCTACTGATGATTACGGTTTACATCTTGATTGCCGGTGGACCAGTTGGTTTTGTTTCTGGTTTTTTGGCACGCCTTCTCATTCCCCTCTCTCTCTGGTTTTGGATTGACTTGAACGAGGATATTGAGGACCGACCCAATAGCCCCCTGAAGCTAGCACTGACTTCATGGCGCTGGGCAGTTACGGTCTACTGTACATTAGGTGCTATTGCCACTATTCCTTTCCTGAGTTGTGCGTTTGTCCCAGGGGTAGTTAAGGAAACTTTTTGCCAGTTCTTGAGAGAGCCGCCTTTACTATTCAAACAGTTTTTCCATCCCAATTCCCAACCAGGATTTTTAGGTTTTATTGGAATGACGGGATTAGTGGTTTATTTGCTGTACCTCAGTTATTTTGTACTGGTTAGGCTGGGCAAACAGGGGCGCTCGGCGATGGAACAGTAAAATTAACAGCAAAACCATAAAATTAACAGCAATGTTCTGTTGAGGACTGGAACTTTATGAACTACCCCACCTCAGTAGAAACAGCCCTGCAGTTGAAATAAGGGGTTAATCAACGGCTTTGCCCGAAGTCATCTAATCAGAGCCTTGACACCAGCAGCCTGAGAGCGAGCTTGTTGGAAGCGGTTGTGGGCAAGACAGGAGAAGAGGTAGGCAAACAAGAGCAAAGCAGAAAACACAAAGAAAAATTCCAGAATGTCCGGAACAAGGCCTCGACTCCTAGTTAAAACAATTGGATGAGATCCAGGTAGATACGAATGAACACCATTTCTATGACTAGCTATAAATCTCC
>JAAHGS010000015.1 GCA_010692645.1 Symploca sp. SIO2E9 | reverse complement strand
GGGGGGTGGGGGGGGGGGGGGGGGGGGGGGGGGGGGGGGGGGGGGGGGGGGGGGGGGGGGGGGGGGGGGGGGGGGAGGGGGGGAGAGGGGGAGATGGGGAGAGGGGGAGATGGGGAGATGATTTTGTGATCATAACTGCGATCGATCCTTAATTTAAACACGAGATTTTGTCAAAATCTCCAGTAAATCTGGTATGTGATCATTGTGTATATCCTAAGCAATAGCGCGAAGTTCAAGGAACTCCCTTATGGTTGTAAGCTCACCATCGTCAAATTTACCTGTTTTAGACGAATTAAAGTCAAACTTGCCAAATGTTTGTGGTTGGGAGGCCCAAATCGCTTCTGTCGTTCAACGCAATGAACCCGTATTTTTGCCGAAGACGAATCTCCGCTTGGAAAACATCACCTCGGGATTCGCCTGTGCCCTACATATGCACCAACCTACTATCCCTGCAGGCGCTAATGGGGAACTCATTAGTAACCTCCAGTACATGTTTGAGCATTCTGACGAAGGGGATAACCACAATGCAGGTGTCTTTGCTTGGTGCTATAGTCGCATGGGAGATTTCATTCCCGAACTAGTTTCCCAGGGTTGCAATCCTCGAATTATGTTAGACTACTCGGGCAATCTGCTCTGGGGATTACGCCAAATGGGACGAGATGATGTCCTCAATAACCTCAAGCGCATCACTTGTGAACCCCAGTATCAGCCCTATGTGGAATGGTTGGGCACGATGTGGAGTCATGCTGTTGTTCCCTCCACACCAATTCCTGATCTTAAACTCCATATTCAAGCCTGGCAACATTACTTTGCTGCCATCTTCGGCTACGATGCCTTGGCTCGCGTCAAGGGTTTTTCGCCGCCTGAAATGCACTTGCCCAATAACCCAGATACTCTATTTGAATACATCAAAGCCCTGAAAGAATGTGGGTATCGTTGGTTGTTGGTGCAGGAACATTCGGTAGAACGTCCCGATGGTTCAGGATTATGGCATGACGATAAGTATATCCCAAACCGTTTAGTGGCTCGCAATTCTCACGGCGAAACCATCAGCATTACTGCCTTAATTAAAACTCAAGGTTCTGATACCAAATTAGTTGCTCAGATGCAGCCCTATCACGAGGCAAAATCAAGAGGTAGGCAACAGATTGGCAATGTAACTGTTCCCTGTTTAGTCTCACAAATTGCTGATGGGGAGAATGGCGGTGTGATGATGAATGAATTTCCCCCCTCTTTTAATCCAGCTTGGCATGAGATTAAGGGCAATGGCGGCGGCACATCTGGCGTTGTTGGTTTTAATGGTACCGAATATTTAGAGTTGATTGAAGCAGCAGGAGTCAATCCTGAAGATTATCCTGTTTGTCAGGCAATGAATCAACATAAAATTTGGCAGCGAGTTGATCCTGACAAAGCAACCCCAGAAGCAGTGGCAAAAGCCATAGAAGAGTTAAATCAAACTGACCATCAGTTTCACATGGATGGCGCTTCTTGGACAGATGATTTAAGTTGGGTCAAGGGCTATGAAAATGTCTTGGAACCAATGAATCAACTCAGTGCTCTCTTTCATGGGAAATATGATTCCTTAGTTAAGCAAGACGCTGCGGTAACTCAGCGTTCTGATTACCAGGAAGCCTTGCTGTATACTTTGCTAGTGGAAACAAGCTGTTTCCGTTATTGGGGACAAGGTACTTGGACAGATTATGCTCGTGAGCTTTATCGGCGTGGTGAGGCTCTGGTAAAAGGCTAATTAACTATCAACCCTGAACCAGTTACAAGCCTGAAAGCTCAGAGCTTTCAGGCTTTTGAGTGATTATCAAAAAATATAAGATTTGCATTTTAATTTAGCTTAAGTCGAAAAATTCACAATTGGCCTACTTGACTCGTTATCTATTTAGACAGGTTAATACAGCCGCAAGCAAGATGGCTTCAAAAAGTTAGTTAAACATCTCAAAACTAACTTTTGACAAGTTGTCTTGAGATGGGCTGAATTTGTCCTACTGAGAAAAATATTTCTTGATGCGGAGAAAATTATGTCAAATTTAGGTCAAGATAAAGGTTCAAGTACAGATCATGTAAACACACAAGTCACTGATGCGGTGACTCAAGCCAACGTTAAAGTATTGGGTGACTCTCCAGCCTTATCGTTGAGTAACCTCTACCAAACTATTTCCCAATCCTTGAGCTTGTCTGTCCAAAACTCAGTTACGGCTCAACAGCAGTCTAACCTCGTTCATCAGGCAACCACAACCCAAGGTGTTAGCCTGCTTTACTCAGTTAACACTGCTGCTATTGGCGCGGCAACTAGCGAAACACTCAAATCTGATGACACAGAGAATCTTATCGCTACACTTGGTGCTGTCCAAGCTCTGAGAGATTCTGGAAAGAATGCTAATGCTTAGCCATAACTAGCTTCTGAGATTGATTAGGTGATTTTCTTGGTAAGCAACGTAGCCCAATACTTCACCATTAATCGGCTTTTTGTGATCAGTTTTCTGCATCAGCAGAATAACCAACACACAAAAGGTCTAACTCCAGAAGCCTCTTGGTGTAATTAATTAAAGCCAGGTTACTGGCTTTAACTAAATTATACCCCGAACTTAAGTACAAAACAGACTTTCTATTCGGGAGAAAATTATGTCAAGTACAACAAATGTAAACACACAAGTCACTGATGCAGTGACTCAAGCCAACGTTAAAGTGTTGGGTGACTCCCCAGCCTTATCGTTGAGCAACCTCTACCAAACCATTTCCCAATCCTTGAGCTTGTCTGTCCAAAATGCAGTTACAGCTCAACAACAGTCTAACCTTATTCACCAGGCAACCACCACCCAAGGTATTAGCCTGCTTTACTCAGTTAACACTGCTGCTATTGGTGCGGCAACTAGCGAGACACTCAAATCTGATGACACAGAGAATCTTGTCGCTGTACTCGGTGCAGTCCAAGCTCTGAGAGATTCTGGGAAGAATGCTAATCCTTAGCCATAACTAGCTTCTGAGATTGAGTAGGTGATTTTCTTGGTAAGCAACGTAGCCCAATACTTCACCATTAATAGGCTTTTTATGATTAGTTTCCTGCATCAGTAGGATAACTAACGCAGAAAAGGGCTAACTCCAGAAGCGTCTTGGTGTAATTAGTTAAAGCCAGGTTGCTGGCTCTAACTAATTATGCTCCGAACTTAAGTACAAAACAGACTTTTTATTCGGGAGAAAATTATGTCAAGTACAACAAATGTAAACACACAAGTCACTGATGCGGTTACTCAAGCCAACGTTAAAGTTTTAGGTGACTCTCCAGCTTTATCGTTGAGTAACCTCTACCAAACCATCTCCCAATCCTTGAGCCTGTCTGTCCAAAATGCAGTTATGGCTCAACAGCAGTCTAACCTCATTCACCAGGCAGTAACCACCCAAGGTGTTAGCCTACTGTACTCAGTTAATACCGCTGCTATTGGTGCTGCAACTAGCCAGACCTTCAAATCTGATGACACAGAGAATCTTGTCGCTTTACTCGGTGCAGTCCAAGCTCTGAGAGATTCTGGGAAGAATGCTAATCCTTAGCCATAACTAGCTTCTGAGATTGATTAGGTGATTTTCTTGGTAAGCAACGTAGCCCAATACTTCACCATTAATCGGCTTTTTGTGATTAGTTTCCTGCATCGTGCCGGATAACCAACGCAGAAAAGGGCTAATTCCAGAAGCGTCTTGGTGTAATTAGTTAAAGCCAGGTTGCTGGCTCTAACTAATTATGCTCCGAACTTAAGTACAAAACAGACTTTTTATTCGGGAGAAAATTATGTCAAGTACAGATAATGTAAACACACAAGTCACTGATGCGGTTACTCAAGCCAACGTTAAAGTGTTGGGTGACTCCCCAGCCTTATCGTTGAGTAATCTCTACCAAACCATCTCCCAATCCTTGAGCCTGTCTGTCCAAAATGCAGTTATGGCTCAACAGCAGTCTAACCTGATTCACCAGGCAGTAACCACCCAAGGTGTTAGCCTACTGTACTCAGTTAATACCGCTGCTATTGGTGCTGCAACTAGGCAGACATTCAAATCTGATGATACAGAGAATCTTATCGCTTTACTCGGTGCTATCCAAGCCCTGAGCGATTCTGGGAAGAATGCTTAGTAGTCATAACTAGCTTCTGAGATTGATGGGGTGATTCTTGTTCCCAGAATCATAGATGAGCTGTTGGCTATCGGTCATTTTGTCATTCTGTATAGTCTATACAGAATGACAGTAGTTGAGACAAAAGGTTGAATTTACGTAGTATAATTACCCCCTTATTGTATCTCCAAGTGAGGTTCCCTCTCTTGATCTAGCTTGGTTTTCAGTTAAGTTTACCAAGTAATTACTACTTAGAGAGCAGCCTGCTTTATTCTTTTAGTCTGCTCAGCTACTATTTCTAATCATTGCAGCAGGTAGCTGAAGGACAATACTACTGATGTTACAACCAATTTCTAGTGATGATCTTGAAGGAAGCAATCAACAATGGTAGAAGAAACTCCAGAATTTCCTGAATCTACTCCAGAACTTCCTGAATCTACTCCGGAAATAGAGGTGGTAATTGACCAAATCGAAATTGAGTTTAAAAATGATGAAGACGAAACTGCCACAATTGTCGATGCTGTTGAGCAGACAGAAAATGAAAATGTCACAATTGTCGATGCTGTTGAGCAGACAGAAAATGAAAATGTCACAATTGTCGATGCTGTTGAGCAAACAGAAAATGAAAATGTCACAATTGTCGATGCTCAAACAGATGTGGAAGTTGTAGCACCGTCTCCCGCAATTTCAGAAAGCAGCCTTTACCAAACAACCTCTCAAGTAACTTCCCAGTCAGTACAAGAGATTATCAATTATCAAAAGCAACTGACTCTAACTCAGCAAACAGCTACAATTAAGAATTTGGCAACAATTCTCCCCCTCAAGTCTAAGCAAATCAAATCTAAGCAACCACAATCTAACACTTTAGAGACCTTAAAACAGATCTTAACTCTGGTTCAGAACTTACAATAGTTTCTGTAAGGTTCTGAAAGTTATTAATTGACTTTCAGTGCTAGAACCACTCAAAGATCAAGGAAGGCTTTATGGCTGACATTGTTAACAGTCAGATTACCGATGCTGTTACTCAGGCTAATGTCAAAGTGCTTGGTGATGCACCTGCTCAATCTATGGGTATGGTTTACCAAACCATGGCACATTCTCTGAGTCTGTCGATGCAAAATGCTGTCTCTGCACAGAATGGAATGCAGCAACTGAATGCAGCAATTATTTCGACAGCCTGTCGTCGAATCATGTCCTTGGGGGAATGATTTAAAGTATTCTGGCTAAACATAAAAGGGAATTAAGCAGCTTACTAGCTGTAGCAGGAGCGAATTTGTGTTCGCTAAGAGCTAGTGTTGCCAATTTTCATGCGGCTGAAAGCAGACTTGAAGGAATTAGTTCTGTAATTATTGGTGTTCGCTAACAAAGATTTGTCTAACGTTGAATATGGAAGCAACAAATTATGACGGACACAGTGAATAAACAGGTAACTGATGCTGTTACCCAAACTGCTACCAGTATCATGGGGAATGCGCCTGCTCAATCTATGGGCATGGTATATCAATCAATGGCCCATTCCATCAGCTTACTGATGCAGAATTCTGTCTCTGCTCAAGGTGGCATGCAACAGATCAATGCGGCGGTCATAGCCTCTGCCTGTAAGCAAATCTTGGCAGCCCCTTCTCAAGCGGCGCTCTCTCAAGCTGCAGCTTCTCAAGCGGCACTCTCTCAAGCGGCGCTCTCTCAAGCAATAGGAGACTCCTTTTCTTCTCCTGATGCTCCTAAACCCTCTGATACTCCTGAAGCCTCTGATGCTCCTAAACCCTCTGATGCTCCTTTGCCCCCTGAGAATGATACTCAAGATCAAGATAAGCTCAATGAAGCTCAGCAAAAAGCTGAGAATTCGCTTCAAGAAGCAATGGATGCCGCTAAACAGGCAGCGGATGATGATTCTGAGGCTCTAAGAATAGCAGACGATATGCTTGAAGAGGCTTCTTCTGAACTTAGTGATCCTGAGTCTCAAAAAAAGGTTAGAAAGGTATTCCGTCTAGCACGAGAGTCTACTAGAGCCTCACAAAATGCTTCTGCAGCCTTAGTTAAAACTCAGTCATTGGTGAGTAAGGCTCTTAATACATCAGATCCAGATATGGCAACTCAGTATGCTATACAAGCGGAGCAAGCAGCTACTGAAGCCAAGGAGGCTGCTACTGAAGCGAAGGAGGCAGTGAAAAAAGCTCAGGAAGCTGCTATGTAGGCAAAGGAAAACTCCCTATGAACTTAGGGTTATTCTTCCCCCCACTTCAATACTTTAATCGATTGAGTTGGGATGAACTTCAATTGTTAGTCGGCATTATTATCACACACCATACCCAGGAAGTTTTAGAATCTTATGAGTAACCTTAGTACGATCAATGAAGCTGTTAAGAGTGCCCATGATAATAACCTCACACCTAGTGTGGTTAAGACTGAGGGTGCAGGTAAGGCTTATCAAGCAGTATCACAATCAATGGCGATCGCAGTGCAGGATGTGACTGATTATCTACGTAATATTAGCATGTTGGCTAGCACAGCGGTAGCAGTGGCAACAGAAATGATGGTTGCTAATCCTGAGAAGGTAGACCAGTATAGTAAAGTTATTGAGCAGGCTCAAAGTACTATTAACACAGCTGCTAGCTCATTTGAAGACGTTGGTCTCAAGGCTGGTAACGTTCTTAATAAATTTCCATCCGGTGATCAATGATTTTGTGTAATGTATTCCTTTTCTGAATCTAGGATTAGATTCTCCAAGCAGCGGTCTATTAAGTTAGGTAGTTATTATTACTACTAGTCTGTTTGCTAACAAATAGTTGATCGCAAATTTTGATATCCTCTACTATTACCGACAACTTACTTCAGAAAAAAGTGTTTTTCAGGTAGAGCTGAAGAGATGAAAAAACGAACTTCTCTTCGAGAGCAACAAAACAAAATCGAAAGAATTGAACGTTTACAATCAGCAGTGGCTACTCTGGAAAATTACAAAAATTTCTTTCTAAGTAAGGGGGAATTAGTTCAGGAAGGCTGTTGGGTGGCACGTTATCGAGTTAGACAACCGAAACAAGTTTATTGGTACTACAAGCTGCACGCTAGTTTACCAACTTTCCCAACAACTACAGAACCGAAGAAGTTAACTAAATATAAGCATTTGGGAAAAGCGGGAAGTCAAGCTCATGTTGATGCTGTAATGGGAGTGGTTAGAAGAACAATTGTTGAGGAAATACAAAAAACAATTGATTCCCTGAAAAATAGCTTACTAGATATATCCTTTGATAGCGAGCAAGAAGATAAATAAGTGCTGAAATTATTCGCGAGTATTACTCGCGAATAATTTTTCTTCTTGTAGAAAACTTGGGATACTCCCAAATTATTTGGGTTAGTATGAGAAAAACTTAAGTCTCATCTTGGAGAAGGTAAGCGATGTCACAACCCCCTAATGAAGAATCTCAACCCGCAGGCAATTCCCCTGCGCAGTCACAGGCAAATCTCAACCAACTTGTTGCCCATTCTCTGGGATTAGCAGTAGAGAATGCAGTTGCAGCACAACAACAGGGTTTCATTTTGCAACAAGCTGCCACGACTATAGGCATAGCCCAACTATATTCCAACACTCAGGGTTCTGCTGCTGATCAGAACTTGCTCAAAACCCTTGAACAAATTCAAAAAGTAGCCGAAACCTTCAAGGATCAAGGCTCTAGTCAGGGTAACCCATAGACAAACCCCTAAGCATAACTAGAAGGGTTTTTAAGTCATTAGAGATAATTAGACTAGCATGGCTGATCAAGTTAATAGTCAGATTACAGACTCTGTGACTCAAGCAAATGTGAAGGTGTTGGGGGAGGTGCCTGCCTATTCAATGGGTATGGTTTACCAAACTATGTCTCATTCACTCAGCTTGGTTATGGAAAGCGCAGGGCTAGTGCAGTCTAATATGCAAAAACTCAATGAAGCCATTGTCTCGGCAGCCTGCACGAAAATAATGGAGAAGCTCTAGAGGGTTGCTCAAGTTATCGGCTTCTATCTGCATGTTTAGGGCAGAGTTTTCTGCTGATAGAATGAGTGTGTACAGAATATAAACACTCTCTGTTTCCTATTACTTGTTGACGACAATTGTTGTACATAAATAGAACTGTAGGATGAGTAATTTAAATGAGATTAACTCCCAAGTAATTGATCCAAAGGTGGTTAAAACTGAGGGAGCGGGTAAGGCTTATCAGTCGGTGGCCAACTCGATGGCGATTACGGTACAAGATGCTACTGATTACCTACGCACTAATTTAATGGTATCGGCAGCAGTGTCAGCTGTTTGCCTAGAAAAAATGTTGGAAAATGTTCCAGTGAATGTAGGGCTTTATGCACCAGTTCTCGCTGCGGCTCAGGCCAATGTCGTTACGGCTACCGAGAATTTTACCAAAGTGGGTACGGCGGCAGCAAATGTACTCAAGAATTTTCCTTCTGGTTGAGATTGATTGAGATTAAGTAGATACATCTTACCTTTAAAGGTAGCTATCACTTAGGGGCAACTGAGAAACTACTGCTGTAACTATGTGTTAGCTCCTTTAGTCTTTAATTTACTTTCTTAGGCTAGAAGTTCACATAACATATAGTATAAGACCTTTATCAGGATCTAAATTCAGTTCTTCTTGCCAACCTGGGTTGAGAATGAGTAAGAATTGCTCCTGACATTTCTTAGTAAAATCCTCCATTTGTTTATTTTCTTTTATTAGAAAGATTTCTCCTTCTGGCAATGAACCTAGAGGAACAAATGCTACAACAGGTAATTCTAAAGACTCTACCCCAGGACGACCTACTTCGTCACCATGGAAAACTCTATTAGGTTTTATTATTCCAGGTGTTAACTCGGCTATTTTACTGTTTATGATCTGACCTATCCTATAAACTTCGTTTGAAATGTTTCCAGCAGGAGTACCCTTATTAGTAATAATACCTTCATCAAAGTTTTTAGGCCATACTGCAAATAAGTCATAATCTCCAGTCACTGCATTTTTATAAGCATACTCTTGAGGATAAGGAGGATGAGCATTGACCATACCATAAACCTTAGCGTAACACTTATTGTTATTATTAATATCCTTAATACACCTAAACTCCACTGTTTTAAAGATAGGATCTCGGAATTTTTTTTCTAATTCTTCTTGTGTTGGCGGGTTTGGTGTATTTTTTATTATTTCTGTTAGCTTTTCTGCACATGCAGATGCTAATCGCTCCTCTATAGTATCAGGAGGATCAAATTTTACTCCATAGTTTTTTTCTATATCATAATAAAGTCCCCATAGACCATTTTCTTCCTTGACTAAAGCATAAGCAAAAGTAATTTTGTCTTTGTTGTTTTGATTTTGAGTTACGTCATCTATAAATGTTTGACCATTAATATATGTACCTTCATTGACATAGTCTGAACGACGCAGCCAATTAAACTGGAAATCTGAAATTTGAATATGCTGGATTCCAGCTGTCTTTCCCTCAAACTCTTGAGTTAAAGACTTATAATTTGCTTCGAGATTACTTAATACTCCTTCTTTTCCGTTTTTATTGAGAAACGGATCAAGACAGACAAAACCAGCCATGGGCCCCCAGTTGCAAGATTTGGCTTTGATATGGAATCCTTTACCATCGTATCCTTCGGCTAGAAGCTGTTCGCAAACTTTTCCAGGAGTTCGTGTCATAATCACACACTCTTCCTGTTTAGCTACCTGATAAAAGGCATCTATGTGTCCTTCAGGAAATCCTTGTTCTTTAAGAGTGTAATATTGTCTAATGACTATTCCCAAATTATCTTGAGTCATCGTTGATACTCCTTTTGTCTCTTTTTTGTCAGTTGATGATACTTGAATATTTTGTGATTCTTGAATTTTAATTTGTTGAGACTTGCCTAAAAACTGGACAAGAGCTAACAAAGTTTTTCCATACACAAACGGTCTTAACATTACCTTTTAGTTTTTTTATTTTAGTGCTTTTCCTCTCTCACATTTGAGTAAATACAAGTTTATTTTTTTTGCAAAGTCTCTTGAAAACGCTCAGGTATAGACAAAACCTCACCTGCTTGAATACCAAAAATTGCTGGTAACTTATCCCCAGTAAACAATCCTTCCGGAGTTTGTACTGCATCCAGACGTAAAAGATTACCATCTTGAGAAGATACTACCGTACCTTCCTCAGAACTAGTAACAGCAATTTCGCCTGGTTGTAGGGTATGCTGAGTTGCTTGCTCCACCAAACTCACCTGGAGAATATGTAACGGAACACCCCTCAGAAAAGCAACAGCTCCTCCATATTTAGGATTACTAGCTCGAACCAAAGCATGAACTTCTCTAGCAGATTGTTGATGCCAACGAATACATAAATCTTCAAAACTAGGTTTAGACCAATATTTACCAATACCAGGCTCTTGAGCAACTAGAGGTAGTTTATCTCCTTGTGCTGATAAGTTATCGATGAACTCAATAGCAGCTTGGGGAAGCATTTGAGCTAGCTTATTGAGATATAGACCATGGGTATCTTCTGGTTCAATCGGTACAGGTTGCAAGTGAGCGATCGCACCTGTATCCCAATCAGAATCCATCTTATGGATAGTAAACCCACCATAAGGTTCCTGATTAAGTATCGGCCAGAAAATTGTATCAGGTCCTCGATAATTAGGCAACAAACCATAGTGAAAATTAAAGAAACCGTAGGTGGGAATCTGGAGTAAATCAGCAGGAATTTTATAAGTAAGAGTTGAAACTAAGACTACATCAGGTTTAGTTTGCTGCAACCATTCAGATAAGCAGTTAGTAAAGTTAGTTTTAGTAAGCCCAATATAGGGAATTTGATATTGTTGACTAACCAGTTTAACCCCAGTAACCAACTCATTTTTTACTTCTTCTGCTGCCAAACCAACCAGCCAACCTTTTTGAATTAAAGGCTCAAGAATTGATAGTAAAGGCCAGTGGTTGAGCAATAAGCCAATACGCATAGTTTAGACTTCCCTAAGACTCTGAATTAATGCTTTCTTCATCCTGAGATTCGGACTTAGATAAGGCTTGAAATAATCCCGTTGCTTGATCATAAACTTCAATGACTGTTGCTGCTACGTCTATGAGCTGTTCATCATCCTGAGGTTCCGACTTAGATAAGGCTTGAAATAATTCCGCTGCTTGATGAGAAACTTCAGTGGTTGTTGCTGTTACGTCTATGAGCTGTTCCTCATCCTGAGGTTCGGACTTAGATAAGGCTTGAAATAATTCCGCTGCTTGATGAGAAACTTCAGTGGCTGTTTTTGCTGCCTCTATGACCTGTTCCGTAGTGTCTTCTTGACTTACCTCATTTTGCTTGCTCAGGATCATAAGTAATTTAGCCAATTGCGCTTGTTTCCGTGTCACCGTGCTATTAGGCTGTTGCTCAGCCTCTGTTGTTGCTGCTGTTTTAGCAGCTTCTGCCGCTTTTTTAGCATGTTCTGCCTTAATCTCTGCTATCTGTTGCTTGATGGAGTCAGCTACCTGCTGACGGGCATCCATCATAATCTTGCGTGCATTTTCTATTTGTTGCCGAGCCTGTGCCTTAGCAGCAGCAGCTTGATTGACGCCATCTTGCGAGAAAGTCATCTTAAGTTTCTGGGTACTCTCTAACTAGAAGACGATCTCAGAAGGCATTTTGTGAATTTTTCAAGTTTTTAGGACTTACGCATAGCAATGTAGCTCATGCTACCCCTCTCCCCGAGCCATCCCCCCTCTCCCCATCTCCCCATCTCCCCCTCTCCCCATCTCCCCCTTCTTCACAAACAGCTCAGAGATTCTTTAACCTCTTCCTCGGCAGGGTAGAGCAAATGTTGGCTTAAGGCATGATGATAAGCTTGTCTAGCTTTAGTTTTATCCCCTAGTGCTGCTGAAGCTCGACCTTGCCAATAATAAGCCAATGCAGGGTCAAAATCTGCCAACTTCCCGGCGTTACTAGCTACAACTGTCCACCAGTGCTGATGGTTAACTTCGTCGCCTATTACCTTACTACTCTCTGCTAGCCCACCAGCAGCAGGTAGTGATTGCAAGCAAGTTTCTTTTACTGGCAAACATTGCCAACCTTCTTTTAGCACTTCAATTGCTTCAGGGTGTTTTCCTAGCAAAGTCAAAACTCGACCATGGCAAAACCAAGTATCTGCCAACTGGGGTTGTAGTTCTATTCCCTTAGCAGAAAGACGACTCCCTTGTTCAACTTCTTGGAAATGTTCCACCAAAACCTGACCAGCAGTTGCCCAAACACTCCAACGTTCTGGAAAATATTCTAGCATTTCTGCCACTACCAACCTTAACTGAGCTAGTTTGCCTGCAGCAGGCAAGATTTCGCAGAGTGCTCGGTAAATTTCCCAATCCTGGCGATACATTTTATGGGCTTTGAGAATTGCTGTTACAGCCTCTGGAAGTTGACCAATATGGAACATAAATCGGCCATAGTAATACCAACCCAGGGGATTGTGTAAGTAATCTTCGATCAACTTATCCAGTAAGGCAATTGCTTTAGCTGACTCTCCCCGAAAAATATGGTAGTAAACTAGCAAAGCCTGAATATTGATTGAATCAGGAGCCAATTGCATGACTTTACGGATCAGCTGTCGAGTATTTTTGCCCTCCTGGGCTTTAACTAACCTCTGCCTCAAGCGATGGTTAATGACTCGCTCCAGCACACCAATATTATCCGGTGCTAAATCCCAAGTTCTATTTAAATTTTTCCATGCTGCTTGAATATTTCCACTTGCTAGCAGAGCATCATGATTGTAGTTTAAAGCTACAACATCATCTGGGCTAAGTTTTAGTACCTGCTCAAATGCTTGCAGAGCCTTAACCGGAGCTTCAACTAGCAGGTAAGTTAATCCTAAAGACAACCAGTAGCCTGAATTGTCAGGATTCAAATTTGTAGCTAAATGAATTGAATTCAGCGCGGCATTGTACTGACCTCTACAACTACCAATTAATCCTTTAATATGATAGTTTATTTCTTGATTTTTGCACAAAATTAGTGCGTCTTTATATGTATCAATTGCTTTTTCTGTTAATCCCATTAAGTATAATATTTTACCTAGTTGCAACCTAACTCCGATTAATTTTGGTCGTTGTTTTAAGATTTTATCATATTCAATAATCGCTTTTTCCCATTCTCCTATTGAGTAGAGTAATTCCGCTAATTCTAAGCGCTTCTTCCAACCAGAAGGGTGCTGCTGTACGTACTTTCTTAATTTTTTCAGCCTTTGTTGTTGTCTTGTGGGTTTGCGTGCTAGTGTTAGTTGAAAGTTCGTTTCTTTACCAGAAGGAAGCATCACCCTTACCACATTGGTAGCCATAGTTATAGACATAGGATTATTGATGAAAATATGTTGAGTTCTACGGTAGTTATTTTAGTTACTCACTAAATTTACCATCAATACTGTTCTAGTACCATTTTAGAGAGTAACTTAGTGAAGAATGTCTATGAGGTAATGTCTCTAAATGGGTTGCAGATAATCTATAAATGAGAGTTTCCAAATCCTGTTCTTTGTTTTGAGATGAATTATTATTTGAATTAATTGATTGCTCAACTTGCAAATCACCCCAAGAAAAATCGTCATCTTCATCTTCTAATTGTGCCAATTGCGAAAATTTTTTTGAGCCAGCAAAATATTCAATGATCGATTGTTTTAATAAAATTCTTCCCTGCTGAATTCGCTTCCGTACATTATCTTCGGAAAGATTAATTATTTCAGAAATTTCTCGATATGTTTTTTCCTGTATAAATCTAAGAATTACAGGAATTTGTAGATTGTCAGGTAGATTTTTAATGAGATGATAAAGTACTATTCTTAGTTCATTGCGCATGAGGCTCATTTCAGGAGACTCAATACTTGAACCTCTCGTAATTGATTCAAGATTTTCAACTACACTTAAACTGTATTCTTTTTTACGGTGAAGATCTATACATACATTATAGGTGAGACGAGTCAACCAGCCTCTAGTATTTGTTAACTTAAAAGCATGTTGTGGCAGCTTTTCCCAAGCTCTGATCATTGCTGTACTCATGGCTTCTTGGGTATCTACAAAATTGTTGTTCATCCACTTTAAACAAAGATTATACAGATAATTTTGATGTCGATTCCATAGGTTCCAAAAAGCAGATTTGTCACCTTTGTAGACTTGTTTGAGAAGCACTTCTTCTGTAGATGCTTTTTTCTCAAGATTCGTGCTAGCCATTTTTCTGCTCATGGCTCAGTTCAAATATCTAAGGTTTAGTCAATAGCTATATTCAAGCATCCAAATCATTGATTGTCAGCTAGTAAAGTTAAGGATATCGAAAACTACCTCTATCTAATCTTGACGAAGCCAGGAAATCGGAGGCAGGAGAGAGTATTCAGATGGAGATTTAACCCCAACTGATACAAACCACCCTTAGCTTTGCTCGAGGGCAGGCTTAAAGAAGTGGGGAATTTAAATCCTTGCTCCCAGAAAGTTAAGTTAAGATTAGGCAACGAAAAAATCAGAAAAAGTTAAGTATATTAGCTACGGCACGAAGAAATATGAGAATTATATTAGATCTATGGGTAATTACATAAGTTTTATATGAGTTTTATATGAGGTTTATTTGAAATTTTTATTAGTTTTTAAGCCTGAATCTCAGGATGCATATTTTGTTGCTTTTGTCAATCGGTAACTCCTAAATTTATGAATTGTCTTAAAATTTACTTTATAAACAGCCTCTTAGAATTATGAATTCTGTTTAAAGTTTACAAAAATTAATTTTCAAAAAATTAATAGTTAGGATATAACTATTGACAAACTAATTGACTTATGTATAAAGTGGCAATGGCAAATAATTGCAATAAGTTCCGTTTCTATAAGCATTACTATCAGGGTATTCCATAAAATGGAGCTACAGTTAAATATCACAACCTATTTAGGATAGCTATAGCTATAGCAATTCTCATTTGCCTAGGGTACAGCTTTGTAGTCATCATTCCCGAGATGAGTTGACAGTAGATTTACCTGACTCAAGTGATAATTGCTATATTTGCTGATAGCTTTGATATTTGAAACCGCCAGCTTAGCGGGAATTACCATAGGAGTTAGTAGGATTAGACTGTCGTCCTTAAAAGCAGGAAGTAAACATCAGAGTGCTCAAATCAATAAAGACACTATGACCTTAGCGAAGTTGAAGGAAATTAAGATTCTTCGCTACTGTCATATATCACTCAACTCTGTTTTGAATAGGTTTTATTGAGTAGGTAAGATAGTCATGTATTCACAGGAAAACACTAATTTTAAAGTTGTGGTCAAATTTACAGATAGTGCAGTTTTTTCTAGGACAGGTAAGCACCTATCTAATACTGAAAATATGGTTTTACAAGGTACTTTAAAAGGTCTTAAATATCCTCAAATTGCTGCTGAAAATGGTTATACTATCGAATATTTAAAAAATGACATTGGTCCTAAGCTTTGGAAGAGACTCTCCGAAGTCTTTGGAGAGAAAGTAAAGAAAGCTAATGTCAAAATTGTGTTGCAGCGGCAGCTGGACTCGGACGAAATAATAGAAACTAAAGCTGAAAAAGAAATAAATAAACTAGGAAGTGGTCAGATAAGTTTAGAGCCGATTTTTTCTATTTTACAGCAAGATAAAACTCTCTCAAGACCATCTGAAGAAAGTGTAAAAACTTACAGCAATCATAATTTAATTTCTAATCCTATAGTTAGAGATCAAATTCTACCATTCACAAACTTATCTTCGCCTGTGCGCCACAATCTGCCATGCAGTGAAACCAAGGTCATTGGTCGTGAATTTGAGTTACAACAACTGCTAAAATGGCTCTCATCTGAACAATCAATTCCTCGAATTAGCATCGAGGGAATTGGAGGAATTGGAAAAACTCACTTATTATTACAGGCTGTTCATCACTTTTTACACACTAGCGAAGTAGCTTTTAATCAGAAAGCAAGTACTGAAAATTGTCTACCTATGTTTGAGCAAATTATTTTTACTTCTGCTCAATCTCATTATTGTACAATTCACGGCTTTCTTCCTCGTTTATCACAAGAAAAAACTCTTTATGATATTCTTGGGACTATTCTTAATACCTTAAATGTCAATAGTTTTTCTGAGAATTATCCTGATCAAATCTATGAACAAGTGCAAAGAAATCTGGTAGGAGTCAAGACTTTACTTATAATTGATAGTTTGGATAAAATTGAAAAACGCCAGGAGGTATTAGGTTTCTTGTATGGATTGCCTTCGACAGTTAAAGTTATAATCACTAGCAGAGAAAAAACTCTATTTCCAGTTCTTCCTATTACTGAATTGTCTTCAAATGATGCATTTAATTTAATTCAAAAACTAGTGGAAGAACAAAGGTTACCTCTCACCTTAGAAGAGTCTAAAAAGCTTTCCCAAATTACGAGAAATATACCTGCTGCCATTGTTCATGCGATTAGTTTACTGGTCTCTGGCTACAAATTGCAGGATGTATCCTTGCTTTTAGCTAGAAAGACTGAAGACTTTGCACAATTCTACGACTATCAACTTCAAGCCTCACCGTTGATCAAGTTTAATCCATCTGAATATAGCCAGTCTATTTGATTTGTGAAGATATTGGTGAAATAAGTAATAAGTAATAAGTAATAAGTAATAAGTAATAAGTGACAACAGGAGTACTTGGCAATTGCTTAGCTTTACCACAAATACTTAGGGCTTGCAAAGTATTTATGGTAAACATTTAGGTGGTCGATATAAATAACTATCTTGACTCACTTCAAAACTTTTTGAGACGAGTCCCATAAGTTCATTATATTGGCTGATGTATTTGTGTTAGTGTTTTTTTCATAGGTAGCACAACCGTTAAGGAATAAAGAGAGTAAGATACTGGCGACAGCTATTGATAAAAAGTCACTGATCTTGACGCGATTGAGGGAGGATTCTCGTTTACATTTGAGACAGACGAATCTGCTGGAATCGTCTGCATCTCCAACTAAGAGACAAGAGCCTATGCACTGATTATGAGATTTTTGGTTATGCACATTGACCTCCGTGACATAAATATTTGCTTGTTTAAATGGCTGGTTACTTTTTACTAGGTATTGCTTGCCAGAACCTATTCAGTTTCTCCAATAAAATGGACACCAGCTTGCATAAAAGCACTAATGCCTAGGGTACAAGAGTAAACCATTAGTTCTGGGAAAGTAGTATTACCGGTAAGTAAAGCCACACCAGAAACTGTCTGAAATACTCCTTGAGCTATTTGGCGTTTGCGCTTCTTTTTTTGCTTACGAGGTGGTTGGGCTTCTCGAACTTCTCGGTATGCTCTCAAAATCTCTATTTCTAGAGATTCCTGGAGATTATGTACTACCTATTAGTTCGTCTGAGAATTGGGAATCTTGGAACTCAATCCCCCTCCCCCACTCTCTTCTGGCGAAAACTGCATAGCTCCAAAACTCTGGCATCTATGTATGAGTAAAGGTAAGAGTTAGTCATCATGGTTGATTGTACAGGGTCTGAAGCAACTAACTTTTTATGCCTCGCCAAGGTTAGACGTTGTTTCGTCAAAGCTAAATTAGTGAGGCATTACACTAATGAGGCGAATAATTGATGAACTACAAACTACCAAAACAACTATGGCTGAATCATACAAGTACTGGACAATGTTAATTATTGATCCAGCTAGTCAAAGCAAGGGGTATAAAGCTCAGTATCTTCCCCAAGCAGAAGGGTTTTTCCAAAACCATTTTGCACCGGGCAATAGTTTGAGGAGTGCTTCTCACTCTTCAGAGGTAAATATCGAGGTTTGTCTGCTACGGCAGTTTCGGGAAGGAGATGTTCAAGTTTCCAGGGTAGCTGGGCTTTGNTAATGTGGGTGATGGTTGTTATTCTGGAAGAGGGGCGGACCATACGGAGATGGGGAGAGGGGGGGGGGGGGGGGGGGGGGGTGGGGGGGTGGGGGGGGGGGGGGGGGGGGGGGTTGGGGGGGGGGGGGGGGGGGGGGGGGGGGGGGGGGGGGGGGGGGGGGGGGGGGGGGGGGGGGGGGGGGGGGGAGGGGGGGGGATGGGGAGATGAGTCTTTAGATTTGTTTCTAAGTTAATTGGATAATTTATTCCGGCACTTTTTGATCACAAGGTAGTCTCAAATATGCCAAATGCTTGAATTAAATCTGGGATAAGAGTACACTCTTCGAGTAAAGGAATACTCAGCTCAGGTAGCAGTTCACTCAAGGCAATTTGCTGGTAGCCGTAAGTCTCTTGAAATTGTGTGGGTGTGTGTTGTCGGAGGTGATATAAGTTAAGTCGGTTACTTTTCCAGAACCAAACTTCAGTAACTCCTAAACGTCGGTAGATTTCAAGTTTGTTAATGCTGCCACTGGTAACGATTACTTCTATAGCCAAATCAGGAATAGCTTTTTCTTGTTCTATGCAGTAGCTCTCATCAGGTTCAACTCCAGCTTGTTGAAGCTGTTTTCTAAGAGTGGTGCTTCTCATCGGGGTAGCCTGTATTTGTTTTTTGCAAAGAAACAATTCGATTAGCAAGCCTAAGCGCTTTTTAGGTTTTTCATGCCTGGATGATGGTGACAAGATTTCTAAGACTCCATCTAAGTAAGAGACTCGGTAGTGGGAGTTGTCCTCTAGCTTGGTGAGAAGTGCTTCATAATCTTGCCAGTTAAGATGATCACAGATGAATCTCTCTTCAGGATCTAGGGTTTTTGCTGATTCAACTTCAGCTACAAGTTCTTTGAGAGTGCTAACCATTGTTGCTCTCCTTTCCTATCGCTTCGCGAACTTTCAACAAAACCTTGCCTTTGATATACTTGCTTCATGAGTATATATGTTGGGTTTCGTTGCCTCAACCCAACCTACTAGCTTATTACTCATTACTTATAGGACTTAGGCAGTTGAGTCGATTTCGCCCCCCTTACCCCCCAACTTTGGGGGGAATAATCTTCAAAGTCCCCCAGAATTGGAGGATTGAGGGGGCAAATGCGTAAGTCCTAACTTATTACTTATTACTTATTACTTATTACTTATTACTTATTACCTATTCCTCCGCCTGAGAAGGTAATTGAGGGGAAATTGACAGCTGTTGCCTCAGGGCTTCTGGCACATTAATTGCTTCCTCCAACCCCCGCACATCTTCCCAGTTTGTCTCCTCATTCCAGGAAATACTTTCGAGGTATGCGCCACTGAGATTTGCTCCGCCTAGATTTGCTCCGCTTAGATTTGCGTCGTTAAGATTGGTGATAAAGCTGCCTTTGTCCATGAACTTTATCGTGCCAAGGTTTGCGCAGCTAAGAATTGCATTACTTAGAATTGCACCACTTAGATTTGTACCGCTAAGATCTGCCATGAAGAGGTTTGCACGGAGGAGATTTGCACCGTTGAGGTTTACACGGTAGAGGGTTGTACCGACGAGGTATGCACCGTTGAGGTATGCGCCATGGAGAAATGGTCCAACTGTCTCTCGGAAAGAATCAAATTCAACGCCCTGGCTGTAGCTGATAATCTGAAGCAATCTCAATCGATTAAAACCTTCAGTATTCTCTTTACCACAGGGATAGAAGGCAATTTTATCTTTGAGTTCATCTTTTGATTGCCCATAGCGGTGCAATTCTAAGAGCAAAATCATTACATTCAACCCAGCGTACACATCCACCTGCCGCTGACCAAAATTGATTCCATGTTCTTTAAATTGGCTGGTTTTTTTCTGGGGTAAAGTCTCCTTGGGAATATCGATAAATTCACCATTACACCAGCGAACATAAAAAAGTTCCAGTCGCTTAAATAGCTTTACTGGTTTAAATTCCTCATTGGCTCTTAGCAGCCCCATCAGGTATTCCACAATTTCTTGAGTCAGCCCACCGTATCCCAACAAATCATAAATTTCCCAATTCATCTGAGCCTTACTAACCAGAAATTCCTCATCCCTTCTTCCTGGTACTGTCCATTCCACCAACCTTTCCACTAGCAGCTGAGCAAACAAAAACTCACTAAAACTCTTGTGGGCCAACTCAACCGAACCCCCTTGCTCACGGTTAGTCGGTTGCAGATAGAAAGCAGCCAAGGCATTTTTGAGAGCCTCATCTCCCAATCGTTCTTCAGCCTGCTTAATTAACCCTGCCGCACCATCACTAACTTGAATACGCTCCTTCAGCATTGGCAGTGGAGCACATTCTCTACCTGATTGCACCACACACAGAGCCGCTTCTGCTAGAATGCGCTGCAAACCAGCAGTTTCCATTTTTGTCAACTGCCGATTAAGCCATTGGGGACGTTGTTCTTCTAAAACCCAGCGCAAGGATTCTTGGTAAATGAGAATTTTAGTCTCAATACCACTGGTTCCCTCAAGCTTTTGGACGCTTAAATGTCCATCTCGGTGCATGGCAGCCAGTAAATAAAGTAATAGGGGTTCAGAGGCTAATTCCCCCACACTTTTAATAATGCGTTCGTCTTGCAGAAATTGGCCAAAGGCATTTGATTTCTCTTCACCAACTTGCTGTGACCATTGGCTCAACCACAACTGTTGGAGTTCCTCATCCATTAACTGGATTTCCACTCGCTCCAGATTATGAGGCATAAACCGTTCCAGGTTTTGCAAAGCCAGGGGACGATAGCTGCTTATTTTTATTCTTGTTAGAATACCACCTCAGCCCTTGAATCGCTAGTCCTACACCCGATAACCCAGCACTAGCAATTCCAGCAGTACCAGCAACTGCCGACGTAATACCCGCAGCTATTGCCAAATCCAAGCCCAATTTAGTAACTCCTGTTGCTGCCTCGGCCATTGCTCCAGGTTTGACTGATTCCCGAATATCCCCATTCTGAGACTGCTTAGAGTTTTGCCTTCTCTGGGCCATCTTTAGCTTCCGCCAGATTGATTACAGCAATAGTAATGCCAATTTAGCCTAGTTAATGCCGAACTCGCCAGGTTTCTAATTTTTATGAACTACCCACTCTTACTTCGTTGAAGGGTGGGTTTGGAGCGAACCCATCACAGTAAGTCAGGACTTAGGCAAAAAATTCCGTAGGTAGGGGTAATTCATGAATTACCCCTACGAGAAATTAGGGTTTCAAAGGGGGATTGAGGGGGCAGATGCGTAAGTCCTATTCAATTTTACGTTAGCTCATCCGGCAAGAAGCCCCACGTCTGTACCCGGAGGGTCAGCGTGGGATGAATTGCCAGTCAGGGATCTGGTCGCTGTTGATTTTCAATGTATTTTCTAAGCGTTGAAACGGTAACTCCTCCACAAGATGCTACAAAATAAGACCCATTCCATAGCACCGCTTTGTTGTATGTTTGGTTCAGCTGTTCCCCGAAATCCTGTCGGAGCTTGCGACTAGTTACCGATTTAATATTGTTTACCAACACGCTCAATTGCAGGTCAGGATAATACTGGAACAAAATGTGAACGTGGTCTGTTTCGCCGTTAAATTCAATCAATAAACAGTTCCATTTTTCAAACAGCTCCTCAATGATTTCATGTAGTCGCGTCAATAGTTGAGCCGACAATACCTTGCGACGATACTTGGTGGTTAAGACCAAATGAGCTTTCAAGTCACTAACCGATCTCCCCTTGGAAATAAAGTGATTTTTCACTTTCGATGCTTCCGGAAATAATGCTATAATCAGTGTAGCCTAAATTAAGGACGCTGATTTTTTGTTCAGGGAGGTGATTGTTATTCTGCTTAACTACCAGTACCGCGCATACCCAAGCACTCAACAAAAATTGGAGCTGAACTATTGGCGTAAATTGGCGCAGTACTGGTATAACTGGCAGTTGGGCGAAAGATTCCAATGGTGGGAGCAAAATCGATGTGCACTCAATTCTTGTCCTTTGGTTTGTCATCTCCCTAAACTCAAAGATAATCCTGACTACTACTCTCAAAAAAAACTTTTGCCAGGGAAGAAGAAAGACCTAGTCTTGGTACGCAATTCTGGCGAGTTACTTGATTTCACCCGCTTGCCGTCTCAGACTTTGCAAGAGGTTTGCGACAGGACAAAGAAAGCTTTTGAACGCTTTGTCAAAGGGGACAGAAATGGTAAACGAAGTGGTAAACCTCGCTTTAAGAACTCGACTCAATACCGCACACTTAAGATTGAGGGACAGGCAGTAACTATCCAAAGAATTGAGAAACGTTGGTTATGGATTTCTATAGCTAAGCTTTTTGGATGGTTAAAGATTCGGTTGCATCGCCCATTACCTGATGGGTTTAAGCTTAAAAACTTTCTTCTGACCAAGAAGGCTGATGGTTGGTATGCCTCGCTGGCACTAGAAGATCCAACTGTACCAGTGTTCAACCCTGACAAGATTGTTCCAACTTGGGATAACTCAATGGGAATGGACGCGGTATTGCATGAGGATGATTATCTAGCAACCTCTGATAATACCAAACTGCCGTCACTCAAGTCTTTTCGGAAGTCTCAAGCTAGGCTGGCTAAAGTATCTAGGCGAAAATCGCTCAAGAAAAAAGGTTCCAAATCTCGCCGCTTCCTTGCCAAGCGTGAGAGTAGGGAACATCAACGAATAGCAAGAGCAAGGAAAGACCACGCCTATAATACAGCTCATGAGTTGGTATGCTCAGGCAAATATGTGTTCTTCTACGAAGACTTAAAGCTCTTGAATTTAACCAAACGAAACAAAGCCAAACAGGACAAGGACGGGAAGTATTTGCCCAATGGTCAGTCCGCCAAATCCGGATTAAACAAGTCGTGGCAAGATGCTGCATTCGGTCAGTTTTTCTCAGTACTGGACTACATAGCCTCAAAAGCTGGAGCAGTAACGAGAAAGTGCAACCCCGCTTATACCTCTCAACTGTTGAGTTACAGAGATGAGTTCGTATTCACCGATTGTGGCATCAGGGAGTGGTACGACGAGAAAGAGAACCTGCTTGTTGAGCGCGATGTCAATAGTGCACTCAACTTAAAGCGAGTGGGGCTGGGCATGTTCCCCACTATAAAACGCCGTAGAGGGAATCGAGTAGTAGTTGCTTCTACTACCAATAGTACCTCGAAGGAAGTTCTGGAATCTTTGCGGAGCCAGAAACCCACACCGTAATCTATGATTCGGTGTGGGAGATGTCACGAGAATATCACTGTAAAAACTCTTCTGGTGAAAGCGGAGCATTAGTTCGGCGTTTACTGGGTCTTTCAAGTTTGTTAATATTCGGTGGTTCTGGTAAAAGTTGATACCGAGGACCCCAGCCACCATTAATATCCTCTAGTCGTGGTTTGGGTGGTGTAGTTTTACCAGTTGGCAAGGGAATTTGTTCCTCAACCAGACTTGCCTGGACATAGTTTTGACCATCGGCTGTATTGCTAACCAAGCTACTAGTTAGCCTGATACTCTGCTTTGCTAACTGCTGTTCTATTGCTGACAATGAGGTAGTTGGTTCCAAGGTTGCAAGGAAAGTTACCTCAGCCGCAGGCTCTAGCGAGAGTCCAAGTTTAGGCTTCTCCAGTTGCCAGGTTTCTTGATACTGACCATCTGGTGCAATTTTCCAGAGTTCTAGCGTTGTCTGCCATTTCCCTTTATTTACCTTGACATCTTTATAGTCCAAAATTGAATAGATAGGCTCAGAGCTGATTTCTGTAGATAGCTCATTATCGGGACGCAGATAACGAATCGCCGCTACTGTGATACGACTCTTGTCTGGAAAATTGGTTGTTCCTTCTACCTCGTATTCCCCCTTATTGTTTAAGGGCGTCACGCTGATTTTAAAATCCGCTTCGGAAGATATACCAGGTAATAGAGATGTTAATTTATTTTGGGACAATGGCAGTTGAGAACATCCAGTATTCAAAATTAACAGTAGGATGATACTCAATAACCCTCTCAGAGAATGGAAAGTTATCTCTATTGCGACTTTTTTCAGAAAAAGAGGACAAGACAAGTTCAGCATATGAAATAGCTAAATGGAAAATCTGAGGTAATAAAGCGAGTAGATGAAACCTGCCAAACAACGCTTTTGTCTCAACATTAGCGCCGCATGAATTGTAATGTAGTTCTAGGTTAGCCTGTTTAAATCTCTAAAGTAATCCCCTGCTACGAAAAACCTCCTCAAACCTACCAAAATCTGTTCAAAGCTAGTAGTGAAAGATGTTTTCTTCGGAGTTTCAACCAAGGGAGTCGGCTCTTACTTGTCCACAGGCAATCCCCCTATAGCCTAGGGTTCTAACCGTTTTAGCAAGTCCTGCAAGAAGCCCCACGTCTGTACCCGGAGGGTCAGCGTGGGATGAATTGCCAGTATACACAATGTAGTTGCGGCCCGGAAATTTTGTAAAAAAGTCTACAATGAACATAGGTAACAAAGTCGAAAATACTGGTTGCCGTTAACACAGAACCTAGACAACTTGGAATATGGGGTTCCATCCAGTAAATACTCGTTTTTGAGCAGTCTGTGGGTGGGTAAAATTCCAACAGTACATAGGATGAACTTGTATTTATGTATTGTTCCGGCGCGGTGGGGCATCCCGTGTCGTTAATAAAGCGCAATTAACGTCCTATGCAGTAGCAGGAGTCATTGCGAAGCCCACACTGTAATCTATGATTCAGTGTGGGAGTATGTCACCTTATCGCTTGGTTCCCCACACCTTTTTTTTCCCTCACCCGCATGGCAGTATGAAAATATGACTGCTTTAGGAGACACCAAGGCTCATGAGGAACCAATGGCAACCAGACTCAGAAAAGAGCAAAGATACCCGCACAGCAACCACTACCAAAATTTGGTCTTATGCGACTGGGATGCTGGCACTGTGCATACCTCTTTCAGCTGTTACTAGGAGCGGTGCAATTCTCCCTCTAGCCGTGGTCACAGGTGCGACAGTTAGCACTGTAGTGGTATGGAAATCAGATAAAAAATCCCAAAACCTTCTACAACCGCATCAGCTGCAACAAATAGAGGAACGCCTTGCTAACCTAGAAACAATTGCCGCTAGTGAGTCTTTACAGTTGCAATCGCAACTACAACAGTTAGAATCTAGCGATCGCAATCTGTCAGATTAATAACAAGACTCAATGCTATATACATTTACTATTAACTCATATATCAGCTTTTTTGTCAATTTATATTAGTATTAGTAAATCGACATTCTAGGTTACTGGTAGAGTGAAAGTAACTGCTGTCCCTACTCCCACTTCACTTTCTACTTTAATTTGACCTTGATGCAAGTCCACGCATTTTTTCACAATTGCTAACCCTAGTCCCGTACCCTTGATTGTGCCAGTATTACTAGCTCTATAAAAGGATTCAAACAACCTCTGTTGTGCTTCTGGAGGAATACCGATTCCTTGATCTTCGATACGGAAAATAGCTTTACCTTGCTGACAAATTAAATCGAAACTAATTGTGCCTCCTTGGGGAGAAAATTTGACCGCGTTGGAGAGTAAATTGATCAGCAGATGACGCAGCAAATTCCGATCCAGTTTGGCATTTTTTCTTTCCCCTTGAGTCCACAAAACAATTGTATGCTGGTCATCATTTAAACTGTGTTGAAACTCCTCAACAATCTCGCTGCACAAGTATTCTAAATCCAGCCAATTAGGATTGAATTCTAGTGTTCCAGCTTCGACTTCGCCCAGGAGAATCACATCATTGAGCAACTGAGTCATGCGCTCTACAGAACTAGCCATTCGTTGGAAATGTTTCAGTTTTTGAGATTCTGATAACTTCTTGTTGTAATTTGCCAGTAATTCACTAGATGACTGAATCGTTGTCAGGGGGGTGCGAAACTCGTGAGAAATGGTAGCAATCACGCGGGATTTTAGTTCACCCAGTTCTTTTTCTTTTTCTAGAGCTTTGCAGATCATTTGGGAGCTGCGCTCTCGCTCCATGATTTCAATTTCTAGCCTAACTTTGTCTTTTTCTAAGGCTTCAGCATATAGACGCTCAGTTATATCCTGTATAATACCGGAAATACCCATCGGCACACCGTCAGTAAGCAAGTTAGAATGGGCGTGAATTTCCAGCCATCGGCACTGCCCTGTTTTTGTCAAGTATCTAATCTCTTGCCGACAAGAAGCTTTATAACCTGCCAACAGTACACTCCATAGTTCCTCATGTAATTGCTGATCATCAGGATGAACGTTATTGAGATAATTACTCCCCAGACTTTCAACTACCTTAAATCCCGTTAGGTTTGTCCAAGCAGAATTAAGAAATGTCCAGTTACCAACAGCATCAGTCTCGAAAATAACTTCTTGGACATTTTCAACAATTGACCGATACTGTTTCTCGCTCTTTTGCAACGCCTGTTGTGTCCACCTAGTCTCAAAAAGGCGGCGTACGCGCCGACGTAGTACTGGTGGATGAATAGGCTTAGTGATGTAATCTGTTGCACCTGCTTCAAAGGCCCAATCAACAGATGCTTGGTCATTGAGCCCGGTAATCATCAGCACAGGAACACAATTATCCCCAGCCAGGGCTTGCAGTTGACGACAGCAGGTAAAACCATCCATCACTGGCATCATTGCATCCAGCAAAATCAGATCAGGCTTATGGGATTGGTAGGCAGCAAGACATT
Source organism: Symploca sp. SIO2E9 (assembly GCA_010692645.1). Classification (GTDB taxonomy): domain Bacteria; phylum Cyanobacteriota; class Cyanobacteriia; order Cyanobacteriales; family Coleofasciculaceae; genus SIO3C6. The sequence continues at coordinate 8,576 of JAAHGS010000015.1, read as the reverse complement.
GTTGACCATCTTCTACCTCTTTGATTTTGTATCCCTCTTTATCCATGATTTGATGTAGCATCATACGCGTAAATCGATCATCGTCTACGATCATGATTAGGGGATGATTATGCTGATTATAGGTATTCACTCTCGAGCTCCTCGACTTTGATCAAGCAATGCTGCCTTAACTCTTGCATACTCAATTTCAATTTGTGAGATTACATCTTTTGCTCCTATCACCGTCTGAGATTGACCCAAGCATTCGATTTTCTGACACAGTCTCGATAAATTCATGGCTCCTAAGGAAGCGCTGCTAGACTTAAGGGTATGAGCTGCCTGTTGCATTGCCAATGGTTCTTGGTTGCTCTGTGCCCTACTTATCACTTGCACTAAAGTGGGACTCTCTTGCAGATAAATCTTAATTAAGGCAGCTAATCCTGCTGAGGAACTATTTCCCATAATCTCCTGCAAGCCTTGCAAAATCTGATGGTCAATTGCTGATGCGTTGATTGTTAATTGCTCATTGTTGATGGCAATCAACGACGAATCCTCTTCCCTGAAGTAGGGGGAAAACCTTTCAATTGTTGGCAATGACTCTAGTTGTTTGGGGGTAGACTTGGATTGGCTTAGAGAGTTGACTAACTCCTTAACCTGGATGGGCTTGCTGATGTAATCATCCATCCCTGCTTCTAAGCAACACTCTCTGTCGCCTGACATGGCATTAGCAGTCATGGCAATAATCCGGGGACGCTTTGAGGATGGCCATTGCTGGCAAATGTGCTGTGTTGCCGTCAATCCATCCATTTCCGGCATGTGTACATCCATCAACACCACCTCATAGTGTTGACGATTTAAAGCTGCAATCACCTCCAATCCGTTGGCTGCTACATCCGCATGATATCCCATACTCTGCAACAGTTTTAGAGCTAATTTCTGATTGACCAGATTGTCCTCAGCTACCAAGATCCGTAGCGGCAGTTTTTGTGCCATCTGAGGGTCTAGTTGTGGAAGTTGCAAAACCGAGGACTTGGGTTTGAGGGGAATTCCCCCCAAAATTTGAGTCAAGCTATTGAAGAGTTGAGATTGTTTGACTGGCTTGTGCAGATAAGCTGCAAAATTAACCTCAGTAGCTTTTAATTCCGTAGAAGGCTGACCAATAGAAGTGAGCATTACTAGAGGTAATTGCTGACAATTAGGTCTTTGACGGATAGCAACCGCGAGGGTAAGACCATCCATGTGTGGCATTTGCATATCCAAAATCCCTAGGTCAAAGAGAGGCTCTTGTTTAAGTAGTTCGAGAGCTTCAGAACCAGACTTAGCAGTACAATAGTCCATACCCCAAGACTTTACTTGCAGGGCGAGGATTTGTCGGTTGGTGGCATTATCATCGACAATCAGCAGCCGTTTTCCAGCTAGCTGAGGCTGTGAGGGGAAGGTCATAGTATTACTCTGCTCAGACTGAGGAGATGACTTCACTTTAATCGTGAAATAAAAGATCGAGCCCACTCCAAATTGACTCTCAACCCACATCTTGCCACCCATCATTTCGCAAAGACGTTTGCTAATTGCCAGACCTAACCCTGTACCACCATATTGGCGAGAGGTTGAGGAGTCTACCTGAGAGAAAGATTGGAACAGGCAGTTGAGTTTGTCTGCTGGGATGCCAATGCCAGTATCTTTGACGGCAAACTTAATCTCGTAGGCTTGATCTAATTTTTGTGCTTTTACCTCAACCGTAACTTCTCCTTGATGAGTGAATTTAATCGCATTACCCAACAAATTTACTAAAATTTGCCTTAGTCTGGTGATATCACCAACTATCATATTTGGAGTTTGAGGGTCAAATAGGTATGCTAATTCGAGGTTTTTCTCAGCTGCTTTAGTTGAGAGTAAGTCGAGGGATTCCTCAATGCAGGCAAGCAGTTCAAAGGGTTGTTCCTCCAATTCCAGCTTGCCAGATTCGATTTTAGAGAAGTCTAAGATGTCATTGATAATTACTAGTAGGGCCTCTCCACAGGTGCCAATAGTGTTAGTAAAGTCTTGTTGTTCGGGGGTCAAACCGCTATCGAGCAGTAGCCCAGTCATGCCAATCACACCGTTCATGGGGGTTCGGATTTCATGGCTCATGGTGGCTAAGAAATCACTTTTAGCGCGTGCGGCTGCTAGAGCTTGGTCACGGACTCTTGCTAATTCAGCAGTACGTTCTTCCACCTGTTTTTCTAGATCTTCCTTATGTATGCGCAACTGCGCTTCTGCCTGTTCACGCTCAGCTATACGTTCTTGCAAGCCTTGCAGGGTTTGCTGCAATTGTTGAGCCATACTATTGAAGGCAGCCTTGAGAATGCCTACTTCGTCGTCTCGGTCAAGATGAGCACGTCGATCTAGTTCACCAGAAGCTAGGGCTTGTGCCAGTTGGGCTAGATTTTGTAGTGGAGTGCGGACTTCCCGATTGAAGAGGATAATGGTTAAAGTTGCTAGCAAGACACTGACTAAAATGGAATCAATCAGAATACTGACAGCAGATCTCCATAATTCCTGTTGCAGGTTTTTAATTGAATAGCCTAAGCGTATTTCTCCTAAGGATTGACCTGTAGACGTTCCTGTAGAGGTAATCGAAGTGCGTACTTCTCGTACTCCTTGATTTTTGCTGACTTGGGCAACCAAAGCTAAGATGTTATTTTCAAAATTACCAGTTTCCACAGCCTGAGCAATTAGTGGATGCTCCTGATTAAGAAAGCGTGTTAGGGCTCGCCCTTCTTGGTCAATGACGAGGCTATAGACAATATCAGTATCGACACTAGTGTGTTTCATCAACCTTTCTAGCGTGAGAAAGTCCATTTCCAGAACTGGTTCTGGGCTAACAGCACTCAAGAACTCGGCTTGACTTTCTACTCTGTTTTCTAATGCCATTAACTGTAGATTAAACCGCCGATTGATCTGTAGCGCCCCAGACAGCAACTCAGCCATCACCAAGAAAGCGCTAGCAATCCCTAGATAGCGAAAGGCAATACTGTTTCTAAACCTGTCTGATTTTTTACCTTTAGCGGTCATTTTTGACTCTAGTTATTTAAGTATTCACAGTAAAAAAACGGTTAATTGCTTCTTGATACCAAGTTGGTTTCTAACAAATAATTCTCTCTCCCCCTTTCCCCATCTCAGAACGAGTAAATTTCTTCTTTGATTGCAATTTTGTATTAGTTTACATTCCAAGTTTTTAGCTTTAAAGTCTCAATCAGCTCATCGAATTCTGTATAGTCTGTCGCTGGAACAAAACTTTCTAAGTTAGCTGCCACTAACGCTTGATGATTAGCAGGAAGATTTAGCAGTGCTTCTTTTACTGCTGCGACTAATTTGGGGTTAGTGCTGCTGAGTGCAGCAAAAGGCCACTCTGGGTAGAGTTGAGTGGTGTGTTCATAAGGAAATTCATCTTGAATTGCTTCTAAAACTCGGATATCGTCGGTTTTATTGATTAGCCCTTGGGATACCATCTTTTCTAATTGACCTGTGCGAATAAAGCCAACATCGATAGTGCCATTGAGTACGGCTAGTGTAATATTTGATTGTGATTGGTTCTCGACAAAGCTGCTAAATTCGGTGAACGGGTCAATGCCGTTTTGTTGTAGGTAATAAATCTGGAAAACGCAACCACCAGCGGCAGTTTGAAAATCTACACAGGCGGCTTGCTTAGATTTCAAATCCTCAAGTTTATGAATTTCACTATCACTTCTAACAATGATCAGTCCACTAAATTTAGAACCGGTTTGGGGTCGAGACAGAGTAACTATAAACTTTGTATTATAGAGTCGGCGCACTTGTACAGCAGCCAAGGGATTGTGAAGAATAAAATCTAATTTGCCCTCGGCTACTTGAGCTAATTGCGTTTCCTGAGTTAGTGGAACTAGCTCAAAGGGACGACTAGTCACTTGAGAGAGGTAACTTAAGAGCGGGCTATACCTTTGATGGACGGAAACAGCACTATCAATGACGAGAATGCCTACCCGCACAGTTTCTCCTGATACCTGCACAGTTTCAGTTTGCGTTGGAGTTGGTTGGGCTTCAGATTGAATCTTACTGCAAGCAGTAAGCGGTAGAAAGAAGATTATGTATATAGCCATTAATATCTGAATTATTGTCTGTTGAAAATTATTGAATGCCAACATGTTTTGACTATATTTAATTTACTTCAGTTTTTTGTAGTGTCATTGAGCAATAAAAAATCAAAATATTAGAACATGGTCGAAGTTAAACAACACCTAGTTTATAAGGAATGTTATATTCACATTATATTTAGCATAAATAATAGTGCGAACTTAAAACTTATAACTTCTTTGTTTCCGACAATGTAGTTGATATTATCAAAACATAATTTAATATTATCAGTATGTCTTAGTTGAAGCAGCAGTATTTTCACTGATTTTCGGCAAGGAGCAGATCTTCATTAACAAAGAAGCTAAGATAACAATTCTCACTTTTACTTTTTTGTTTGTTTCGTCTTAATCCGTAATTTCCCCGATACACAGAATCTCTTCTGACCATAAAAATCGGTAATCTTGCCAATGACAGCAATTGTATATCTAAGATTTGCTATATATAGCAAATCTTAATTGTATGAGCTGCAAATACCTGTGTTTAGGCAACAGGTAATAGAGAGTATGTAAGCGTATAAAGGTATTTTAGTTAACGATAATTATTGTATTTGTACGGTTGTTAAATCTTAATTTACGGAGATGTATATTGAAAATAAATCAACTGTACTTAACTCAACAACAAAACCACTATAAGTTATGAATATCACCCCGTTAGAACATAATCCCTCTCGAATTCTTGTGGTAGACGATGATAAATTCACGCGAATAATGTTGCAGCAAGTATTGGAAAAAGAGGGATATCAAGTAGAAGCAGTCTGTAACGGCAGTGAGTGCTTATTAGCTTTCAAGCGTATTGAGCCAAATCTCGTCCTGCTTGATGCGATGATGCCGGTTCTGAATGGTTTTGATTGCTGCCATCAATTGCGAACTATCTCTGGGAGTGATTATCCTCCAGTATTGATGATTACTGCTCTGGAAGACCCAATCTCAGTTGATCGAGCTTTTGAAGCTGGTGCTACTGATTATATTACCAAGCCGATTCACTGGCCTGTCCTACGTCAGCGCGTGCGAGTATTTATTGAAAAGTCACAACTTTATCAAGGATTAGGAGAAGCTAATCGCAAGCTCAAAGAAGCTAATCTCAAGCTACAGCAACTAGCTTCCACCGATAGCCTGACTAAATTGTTTAACCGTCGCTATTTCGACGACTACTTTGACCGAGAGTGGCGGCGTATGGCGCGGGAGCGTTCTCCCCTGTCACTAATTATGTGCGATGTTGACTTTTTCAAAGTCTACAACGATACTTATGGTCATCAAGCTGGTGATAATTGTCTCAAGGCAATTGCTCAAGCCATCTCTAAGCCAGTTCAGCGTCCTGCAGATTTAGTCGCCCGCTACGGAGGAGAAGAATTAGCAGTGATTTTGCCGAACACCCCTGTGGGAGGTGCTGCCCACATTGCACAAAACATTCGCTCTCGGGTGAAGGCATTGAAAATTACTCATGCCAATTCCAGTGTTAGCGAATATGTCACCCTTAGCCAGGGCATTGCCTGTACAATTCCATACTATAAAGAATCTGCCCAAATTCTAATTGCCGCAGCAGACCGAGCACTCTATCGGGCTAAAGCCAAGGGGCGCGATTGTGTTGTTATCCACACTGATTGAGTAGAATAGTCAGAGCCAAAAATTGTGCTGTTGGTGAAAATAGGGGAAGATTTTCATCCTTATAATATTTAGTACCCACGGGAAAAGTTCAGAGATACTCTATGCTGAAATTATCGAAAAACTTGTTGGCATTAGGTCTGACCAAAGAGGTGATCAACGCCAATACCAGCAGAGAGTCTCTACTGAGCCAAGCAGCAGAAAACAAGAGGTTGATGCCAATGGAGAGGGAGAAACTGCATTTCTCGATTGTGGAAAACCTCAAAGAAGTGATTTTTCAGACTGATCAAGCCGGACAATTGACATTTCTCAATTCTGCTTGGACAGAAATTACTGGATTCAGTCTCGACGAAAGCCTCGGTAAGAACTTTTTAGAATTCATTCACCCAGATGATCATCTCCTTCACTGGAAAAAATTTCAATCTTTAATTCAATCTCATCAACATGAGTGCCACCATCATCTTCGTTGTTTGACTAAAAATGGCAGTTTTGGCTGGCTTGAAGTTTACGCCTGTGTGATTTCAATCGAGGAAAATACTTCAATCGTAATTGCTGGCACTCTCAATGACATAACTAGGCATAAACATCGAGAACAACACCTTAGAGCCCAAAAGAGTGCAATCAGCGTCTTAGCAGAATCTACTTCCCTCAAGGAAGCGATCCCAAAAGTTATGCAAACTATCTGCCAGAGTCTTGAATGGGTTCGCGGTGAATTCTGGAGTGCGGCTGAACAGCCAAAGGTTTTACGCTGTTTTGAAAGCTGGCAAATGCCAGTTTTTCCGGTCCCAGAGTTTGAGGCAGTTACTAGAGATATTACCTTTGTTCCTGGGATGGGAGTGCCTGGTCAAGTTTGGGTCAGTGGCGAAACAATCTGGATAGCTGATGTTACTAAAGATAGTTCCTTCTGCCGAGCAAAAATAGCAGCAGCGGTAGGTTTGTATGGTGCTTTTGCTATTCCGATCATAGCTGAGGATGAGATGCTAGGCGTTATGATCTTCTTCAGTCGTAGGAGTCAGCAACCTGATACAGATTTACTCCAGGTAATGGCAGTAATTGGCTGCCAACTCGGTCAATTTATCAAGCGCAAACAAGCTGAAGAGGAATTGCAGCGCCAGAATCTGAGCTTACAATTTCAACTCAATCAGGCAGCTGAATATGTGCGATCGCTTTTACCTCCTCCCCTGACGGGGGCCTTGAGCATTGAGCAGCAGTTTGTTCCCTCGCTACAGTTAGGTGGTGATATCTTTGACTATTATTGGCTTGATAGTAATAATTTGGTCGTTTATCTATTGGATGTAGCAGGCCACGGAGTCAGGTCAGCATTGTTGTCAGTTTCTTTACTCAATCTTTTACGAACCCAATCTCTATATAATACAGATTTTTATCAGCCCTGGACTGTGTTAGCAGAACTTAATCGCGTCTTCCAGATTAATGATAACGGTAACGATTATTTTACCATTTGGTATGGTGTTTATAATCAGGTAAACCGACAACTTGTTTACGCTGGTGCTGGACATCCACCCGCGATTTTACTCTCAGCTAATCCAGCTGCTGCTCCCATCACAAAACTCTCCACAGAAAACCTTCCGATTGGGATCTTATCTGATTCTGAATTTGATGATGATTCCTGTGAAATTCCACTAGGCAGCACTCTCTATATATTTAGTGATGGTGCTTATGAAATTCCTCAACCAATTGATAAGAATTGGGAATTAAATGCCTTCGTCAATTTCCTTGCTGATTATCAAAAGAGCGGTAATGGTAGCCTGGAGGAAATTTTAGACCACATTCAAAGCATGAACAATAACAAAGCCCTAGATGATGACTTTTCATTACTAAAAATTAATTTTGCTTGAAATCACTCAAACTTAAGAAGTAGCTGTGGGGGATAATTTTAGTAAGTGAATCAAAAGAACTTCAAAGTCGGAACTTTCAACCTCTATAACTTGGTTCTGCCCAATGTTACCTACTACGACTCAAAAAAATACAAACCAGAAGTGTACGAAAAGAAGAAGAGTTGGATAGCTGGGCAACTTAGGCGTATGAATGCCGATATTGTCGGTTTTCAAGAGATTTTTCATGAGCAGGCTCTACAGGAAACTCTAAACCAAGTCAAGTTTTATCAAGAGGCGACATTAGTTACTGCCAATCCTACAGGTGAGAAGCCAGCAGTAGCTCTTGTCTCCAGATTCCCTATCCTCAAACACCAGCTCTTTGAAGAATTTCCAGAAAAAGCGCGTTTGGATATAGAGGGGGCTTCTATTCCCCTAGAAAGGTTTTCTCGACCTCTATTGGAAGTACAGGTAGCGTTGAGTGAGACTGTAGAATGTACGGTGTTTGTTGTTCATCTTAAGTCAAAGCGCCCGCTATTGCCGGAGGCAGTAGACAGGAACGACCCTATAGAAAAAGCTAAAGGACAGGCAAGGGCATTAATTCTCCGAGCAGCAGAAGCAACAGCTTTGCGGATGATTATGACCAAAAAGCTGCAAAATCGAAATCACCCTGTAATTTTGATTGGAGATGTTAATGATAGTGGTTTGGCTGTTACTTCTCAAATCCTTTCCGGGGAGCCTCCTTGGGAGAAACTTAGGTTTGAGCAGAAAAAGAAAATCTGGGATGTACTCCTCTACAATACTAAGGATATCCAAGCTCGTCAAAGCTACGGTGATTTTTACTATACCCACATCTACAATGGTCACTACGAGAGTCTTGATCACCTGACGGGGTGACAACCAGACTGAAGTGTTGACAGGGTGTAGGGTGTAGGGGGTGGGGTGTGGGGAAAAATTAAAAGTTAACTTACAAGCAATAGGGGGACTATTTTCTATTCACCCGGTGTTGTTG